>CAZUAH010000007.1:35368-73183 GCA_964617665.1 uncultured Pirellulaceae bacterium | reverse complement strand
TGGAGTCCCTCAAAATGATCCCCAATCGTGAAGAGAATCTGGGCCGCCGGAGAAGAAATACTGGGCTGTAGTGCAAGGTAGTGTGGCACCGGAACAGGGAACTTGGCGCGACTACGTCAGAAAGATCCCTGATATCGCCGAAGCCGAAGTGGTTGATCGCCGTCACCCAGACAGTCGCGTCGCCGTGTTGCATTACCAGGTTTTGGCTCAACTGAACGATGCCAGTTGGCTGGAAATCGAACTGGAGACCGGCCGCATGCATCAGATTCGGGTCCAAGCGGCCGCACGGAGCCACCCAGTGTTTGGCGACTCGCTGTACGGGGCGTCGGTCGCGTTTGGCCCCCAAACGGCAGATCCCCGGGCACGCTGGATCGCGTTACACGCACGGAGCCTTCGACTGCGGCACCCGATGACAAGGGAGATCGTCCACGAAACCGCGCCGTTGCCAGAACCGTGGATGCCGCTGGAATTGCCCGAGATATTGCCGGGCGACCGTTAGACACTCCGCGTTTTTGCGGTTGTGTACATTAGTGTCAACATAGTCAGTATTTGTCGCACTTTGCTGGCGGTGCGGGCAAGCCTAGAATGCCAGCGTAGTGATCCGGAAGCGGGATTCCAGGAAATGTCGATTGATATTGATAACGCTGATAACGAACATCGTCTGCGGGTAGGGGCTGTTTCCTATCTGAATACCAAACCACTTGTCTACGGGCTCAATGAATTCGCACCGAGAATAGACTTATCTTTCGACGTGCCCAGCCGCTTGGCCGACGGATTGTCGGCAGGGCGATTCGATGTCGCACTAGTCCCCTCTATCGAGTATGTCGCTGATCCGTCCTATGTAATCATATCGGACGCCTGTATCGGATGCCGTGGTCCGGTGTTGAGTGTCAAGCTATTTGCGCGAAAGTCCATGAGCGAGGTACGCACTTTGGCATTGGATGCAGGGTCACGGTCCAGCTCGGTGTTGGCACGCATCCTGTTGGAAAAGCGTTTTGGAATCCACCCAACGCTGGAAGCGTTGCCCGTCGGGGCTGAGATCCAGTCGTGTCGGGCCGATGCAATCTTGTTGATCGGCGATCGCGCCATTCATCCGCCGTCGGGACCATACGTCGAGTGCTGGGACTTGGGCGACCAGTGGTGCCGCTGGTCCGAGTTGCCATTTGTGTTCGCCATGTGGGTCGCGCGAACCGAAACCGACTTGGCAGACCTTGAATCCGTTCTGGGAACGGCTCGCGATGAGGGCGTGGCGAATCTGGATCGTATCGCTGCGCGAGAAGCTGCGTCGGTTGGACTCGGCGTGGAACAGTGTGTTGGTTATCTGCGCGACAACCTGCATTTCTATCTTGGTGATCGCGAAAGACGTGGTTTGGAGTTGTATTTTCGTTTGGCCGAGGAATTGGACTTGGTGGAAAGAGACTTGGGTTTTCGCTCTCATGACTGCCGAGCTACTTGACAAAGCGGTTGGTGGCGAGCGACTGACCCCAGAGGAAGGTCTCGCGCTGCTTCATTCCCGTGACCTGCCCGCCCTGGCGAAAGCAGCCGACGCGGTTGCCCGGCGTTTGCATCCCGAGCCCTATCGTACGTACAACATCGACCGGAATATCAACTACACGAACGTCTGCACGGCCGTCTGCGATTTCTGCGCTTTTTACCGAAAGCCAAAAGATGGCGATGCGTACGTGCTGTCACATGATGTGCTGCTTCAGAAAATCGAAGAGACCATTCGGTTGGGCGGCGAGCAGATTCTGCTGCAAGGCGGACTACATCCGCAGTTCAAGTTGGAGTGGTACGAAGAACTGCTGCACACGATCAAGAGCCGATTTCCTCAAGTTAATGTCCACGGGTTCAGCCCACCAGAGATACACCACTTCACAAAGGTAAACAAACTGCCTCTCCGCATGGTCCTGCAGCGATTGAACGCGGCGGGGCTGGGTAGCATACCCGGTGGTGGCGCCGAGATTCTGGTCGACCGAGTGCGCAAGACGATCACACGTGGCAAGGCGTCGACGAAAGACTGGCTCGAGGTCATGCGCCTGTGGCACGAACTGGACGGTGTCAGTTCAGCCACCATGATGTTCGGGCACGTCGAGCGGCTCGAGGACCGTATCGAGCACTTAGAGCGTCTGCGCCAGCTACAGGACGAAACTCGTGGCTTCACAGCTTTCATCTGCTGGACGTTCCAACCGGACAACACAGCGATGTCGCACGTTCCCAAGGCCGGCGCTTTCGAGTACCTGAAGACTCAATGTGTGGCACGTCTATATCTGGATAACTTTCCCAATATACAGGCGAGTTGGGTGACTCAGGGACTGAAGATTGGCCAACTTGCCATGCTTTACGGCGCCAACGACATGGGCAGCCTGATGATAGAAGAAAACGTGGTTGCCGAAGCAGGAACGGTCCATTATTTGACGCTCGGCCAGATTCGCGATGCCATCGGCGAGTTGGGGTATACGCCGCGGCAACGGAATGTCTTCTACGAACTGGCCGATGAGGAAAGTGAGCGTCGGGCGATCCAAGCGAACGAAGTAGACACCTCCGTGGTGGACGAATCTCTTGTCGCGCAGGTGTCGCGTCGGTTATCCTAAATGTACGACCTTATCCCCTATCGGCGAGGTTCCACGATGCCAATTTCTCATCTTCGGATGCCCTTGCCCGTGTGCTTGTTCGCGCTAATCGTGGCGACATTCGTCACCGCGTTAGACGGATTGGCGGCAACGGACTCGACGAATCAGGACGTCGAACGATTGGATCCCGAGGCGCTGGAAGCAGTCCTTGGCAATCTGATCCGCGAGTTGGGCTCCAAAGAGTTCGCGCGGCGGGAGAAGGCACAGGGAGAATTGCGACGTCTCGGTTTAGTGGCGTTTGACGGCTTGCATAAGGCTCAACACAGCGAGGACATAGAGATCGCTCTCCGGGCGCGGTACCTGTTGCGCAGCATGGCTACTCGCTGGGCGCACGAGGACGATCCGCTGGCGGTGAAGGAGATTCTGCGCGGGTACGGTGGCAAGTCTCCTAGCGAGCGAAGGAACCTGATGGAGCAGTTGGCTGCGCTGCCGGATGGTGAGGGGGTCGCAGCGCTCTGCCGACTGGTACGGTTCGAGACGTCCAACACGCTGTCCAAACAGGCGGCTTTGCTGATCATGCAACAGCCGCTGGAGATGGTCACGGAGAAACGGGCGCAGTTGACGGAGACTATCGGTTCGGAAACCAGCCTGAGCCGGCGAACGGGCGCACAGTGGCTGCGAGCGTACGTCAAGACGTTGGGCGATCCACAGTCTGTCCTCGACGAATGGGAGCAGATAACGCGCGAGGAAGAGCGAGTTTTCAACGAAATGCCGGAGAAGTCCGCTCCTCAGATCGTACGAGACTTGTTGCGGTGGCAGGCCGACTTGCTGAGACGCGTTGACCGCGGCAACGAGGCAGAGGCTGTCATGCGCAGAACGGTCGACCTGCTGGACGGGACTCGAGCCCAGTTGGTCGAAACGGTCGACTGGCTAATGGAGCGTGAGGCATGGTCGATCATCGAAGAGATGGCGGGGGACTTTCGCGACCGATTTGAGGAAAATGCAGTCCTCCTTTATCGCATGGCCGAGTTGCAGGTGAGACGCGGCGAGGACGAACTAGCGGAAGAAACCGCGGACCGTGCGGTCAAGACGAATCCTGATGACCATCAAGAACATGTCGAGGCTGCATACACGCTTCAAGAACGCGGGTTGTTCAAATGGTCTGAACGTGAATACCGCCACGTTATGAAGCAGGCTCCTGTAGGCTCGTTGGACGAACTGCGATCCAGGTTTCTCCTATCGGAAATGCTGCACGACATGGGGCGAGAATTGCCCGCCGCGCAAATCTTGCAGGCCGTGGTCGACAATATGGACAAGGACAAGAACGTCGTGCAAGCAGCCTCCCGAATGAGGCGTGACCGTGGCGGTGTTGGTTCGCGTATGCACTACTTCTACTCCGAGCGTCACAGATCAGAAGGCAATGTGGAGAAGCAGAAGGAGCACCTACGGGAAGCTGTCGAGAGCGATCCAACCGACGCCGACGTGCTGATCGCCATGTACCGAGTGGAGGGCGGGGACGAGGAATGGAGGAATAAAACGAAGGAATGCATCAAAGAGACCGTTCAGGGGTTCCGGGACCAGATGCGAAAGTGCCAACAGGAGGTGGCCAGCGCCACCAGCGAGGAGTTTCGAGCTTACTACAGGCGGGAGTTGGCATCGGCCAATAACCAACTTGCATGGCTAGTCGGTAACACCGAGGGAGACTACGACGAAGCCGTGCGGTGTAGTCAGCGTTCACTGGAGTTGCGCCCCAACACGGCCGGGTATCTGGATACGTTGGGGCGATGCTACTACTCCAAAGGGGACTACGCGAACGCCGTGAAACACCAGACTCGTGCGGTGGAGCTGGAACCTCACTCCGGCCAAATTCGGCGGCAATTGGAGTTGTTCAAGAAAGCCCTTGAGGCGTCGGTTAAGCCGGAACCATGAAGAGCAACGATCAGGGGCGAGCCGAACGAACGAGCCAATCAAGCAGCAGTGACGCATCTTACCACTGGGTGTATCTGATCCTGTCGATCATTGTGCTGATACTTGCCTTTGTGTTGAGTGTCAGACCTGATGGCCGCGTGATCGTGCCGGTTTTGGGTGTCCCGTTGCCCGAAGCGTGCGCATTCAAGCAAGTGATGGGGGTGGGATGTCCCGGTTGTGGACTCACTCGCTGTTTCATTTCTCTGACGCACGGGGACTTCGCCAGTGCGTGGGCCTTCAATCCTGGCGGCTTTCTGTTTTTCCTGGTTGTCGTTGGGCAAATCCCCTATCGAATCGGCCAGATTTGGCGAATCCGGCGACAGCTTCAACAGTGGACGCCCGTCACCCTGTCTACGGTCGGAGCGTGTGTGTTGGCCTTCGTTCTGATAGCCCAGTGGCTCTGGAGATCTCTAGTCTGAATACACTGTAAAGCGTTTCTGTGTATTACTTTGCGCGCATCAGAGCTGCAGTCGCATCCCCTCTAACAGCCGGTCGGAATTTGCCTTTGGATGCGATTTCGATTAGACTGGCCTCCGGAAGAGGCGCAGTTGAGTTTGTGAGTAACGGGTAGGTGATCGGCTAGAGACCAAGAAGGGCCGATCTGGCGGTCGCTTGTCAGACTGTGCAAGGATAATTCGACGAGTGAAGGTGCTTTTCCGCGTTTGCGGTCTCACCTGGTGGCCTTCGCTGAGCTGATGCCCGCAAGAAATCAGCCGTGTCGAATATGGCAAGCTGAAATCTTCTCCGGCTAGGACTGCCGAGTGGGTTTTGGGGCGTAACGTGTCACGGACGGCGCTCAAACCACGAGGATCGCAGAAGGCAGTGGCAATTCCCACTAGCGGAGGGATGGTCAATTGATTAGCGCAGCTTCTCTGAGGGAATGTACGCGTACGGAACTTGCGCAGAAGGCGAAAAAGCAGGGTGTTGCCGGTTGGCACGCCATGCGAAAGGACGAACTGGTCCGCGCTCTGCTCCGGGTGACAAGAGCGAAACAGCGAGCAGCAGCAAAGGCGAAAAAGACGCCTAAGCCCAAGAAAAAGACCGTCAGAGCGGCCGTAAAGTCCAAGCCGAAGAAAAAAGCCGTAACTCCCCGGCGCAGCGCCGCCACGAAGCCGAAGAAGAAGGCTTCGACTCCCCGTTGCAGCGTGACAGCCAAATCGAACGGTGCTGCAAAAAAGAATGGTGCCGCCAAGAACAAGAATGGAGCGAAAACGAAAACCTCCCGCGCGATTCGGCGAATTCAGGTCGCGAATGCCGAAAAGGAAAGGCTCAAGGACCTATCCGCTGCGTGCCACGATGCCGAATCAGGCAACGGCTCCGGCAAACGTGGGCACAATCGAAACGGGGGCAACGGTTCGGTTAAGAAGGATCGAGTCGCTCTGCTCGTACGAGATCCGTATTGGTTGCACGTATGTTGGGAGATAAGCCGACATAGTGTCGAACGTGTGCGTGCCGCCATGTCGGAACAGTGGCACGGGGCTAAACCAGTGTTACGATTGATCGAGGTCGAGGACGGGCCTACGACCAGCACGGCAGAGCGGGTATTGCGAGAGATCGAGATTCACGGCGGCGTCAACAATTGGTACGTTGATGTGAGCGATCCGCCAAACAGCTATCGCGTGGCTATCGGATACTTGGCGGCAGGTGGCCGTTTCTATTCGCTGGCACGTAGTAATTCGGTGACTACCCCACGCCCCGGCAGCAGCGACACTCTGGATCAGAACTGGTCGGCCGTCGCCCGTGACTACGAACGTGTTTTTTCGCTCAGTGGCGGCTACAGCGGAAAACCGACGTGTGGGGAACTGAAAGACCTGTTCGAGGAACGTCTGCGTCGTCCAATGGGCTCGTCCTTGGTGACCAAGTACGGCGTGGCGGCTGGCGGGGCCCTCGGCCGGAGATCCAATTTTGCATTCGATGTCGATGCGGAATTGATCGTTTACGGGCAGACCGTGCCGAACGCACACGTCACGCTCGCGGGGCAGCCTGTCAAGTTGCGACCCGATGGCACGTTCACGGTCCGCAAAAGCCTGCCCGACCGGCGACAAGTTTTGCCCGTGGTGGCTGGCAGCGGTGACGGTTTGGAGCAGCGGACGATTATTCTGGCCATCGAACGCAACACCAAAGTCATGGAACCTGTCAAACGAGAACCCAGCGAGCAGGCCACACAGCCGTAACCCAACCTCTATTCGGACGTTTTGAGCCAACTTCTTGTTGAACATGGCCACGCCTGCTAGGATGCAGCAAGCAACAGCGTAGATGGTACACGGCAATCTCCTCTGCCATGCTCGTGTTGTCGGTGCAACTTTTGGGTGAGCCGTTAAAGAGTACCGCTGGGAACCCAGATTTAGGTTTCGGCCGCGTGTACAGCCGACGTGGGCTTCGGTGCCGAGGCGCTTAGGCCCCTCCGTCGGATCACACAACCCGAAGCCCAGGTTCCCCCCTATTTAATGCGGGCTCTCACAAAACTCACCGCCACGGCATTACGGTGGAGGGGTTGCCTTTTTTCGTAAGCACACGAAGTGTGCGGAAGAGCTTAGAAAGGCGCTCCGTTGAACGATTTAGATGCAAAACGAGAACAACTACTGGATCTGATACGCAGTTTCGAAAGCTGTGCAGTGGCCTTCTCGGCCGGCGTCGACAGCACGGTTCTGGCGAAAGCAGCTCACGTCGCTCTCGGCGACCGTGCTGTCGCTGTCACGGGAAACAGCCCCAGCGTGGCGGAGGGTGAACTGGACGAGGCACGCCGACTTGCGGAGCTGATTGGCATACGTCACGAAGTCATTGCCACCGAGGAATTCTCGAAGGAATCCTACGTGCGCAATGCCCCAGACCGTTGCTACCACTGCAAAAGCGAACTGTTCACACAAATCCAAGCTATTGGGCCTCGATTGAACGTCGAAGTGATTCTCAGCGGCGCCAACGCGGATGACGCGGATGACTACCGTCCTGGGATGAAAGCTGCGACCGAGCACCAGGTTCGCAGCCCACTGGCCGAATGTGGAATCAGTAAGGATGAGATTCGGCAACTGGCCGTCCAGTGGGAGTTGCCCATTTGGAACAAACCCGCGATGCCCTGCCTTGCCAGCCGCGTCGCTTATGGCGAAGAGGTGACACCGGAACGGTTGGAGATGATCGATCGTGGCGAACGGTTTCTCCGCGAGCACGGTTTTCCCACGGTTCGAGTGCGCTACCACCGCGGCGACGTGGCACGCGTGGAAGTACCGGCCGACGGCATTGCCAGGCTATGCGAAGAAGAGTTCCGTCAATCGTTGGTAGAGCAGCTGAAGGAGGCGGGCTTTCGTTTTGTAACGATGGATTTGGAAGGATTCCGTTCCGGAAGTCTGAATACGCTGGTACCAATCGAGACATTGACGGCACCGTAGCGGTGCTTCGCCGGCCTACCTTTTCCGCCGCCGTCCTCCCATCTTCGGATTCACCAGCTGCAAGTCGATTCCCCAAACGGGACCGCGAGTTCGGTTGCGCTTGATTGGGTTTCGGGCGGCCATCATCTTTGCCACGGGCGTGGCTCCGACCAGTCGATAGGTTCCGTTGTTGGCCTGGGCGATCGCGCGCAGCTGTCTTTCACCGGCCGGGTCTACCTCCATGCCGAGGGTATGGATCGGTATCGTTCGGTTGTGCGGTGCCGTCAGTTTCTCGGTCGTCCTGTCCGTGAAGACGCCGTCGCCCAAGATGTAGATAACGTCCGGCTTCAAAGCCAAGGCTGTTGCCATTGCCTCCTCGCCTTTTGTCTTAAGGCACATCTCGACGTTGTAAAGCCAACTCCTTAGTTTCTCTTTGTTGCCCTCCGTCGCGGCGACAAGTCCTGGTGCCGGTTTTGGGTGAAACAATCGGTAAGCAGTATCGCTAAAGAAAATCACGTAGAACTGTTGTCTGGGCGACATCACCTCGACGGTCTTTGCCAACTCGTTCAACGCCGTTTCGAATCGGCCCCGCGTCATGCTGTTCGAGTTGTCGACGACAAAGACAAACTTGCGTCCCCGAGAGCGCGATCCGAAGAAGCTGGCCGCGGCAGCCAAGCCGTCGCTGATGTCCGACATGCCCTGGCCGTCCTTCCCAAACAACGCGCCAATCTCGTTGACCGTCGACACGTTGACCGTAATGTCTCCAATGCTGTCGGTAGCCTCGATTTCGGCCGGCGCGCTCAAGTCACCAAATGCGATCTCGCCTGGATCGATCACTTCCATGGCAAGGGACCATTCCTCCGTCTCCTTCAATTCCTCAGGCGTCTCGATCTCCAATTCGGCCAACTCATCGAACAGCTCCTCCTGCGGCTCCACTTGACTGCCCGAGACAAACACCTCGTCCGTCTCTTCAGGATTCGAGAAGGTCCAAAGAGCCAACACCAGCATGGCCACCATGTGAACAATCACGCTGACCAGCCAAGCAGGCAATGTGCGGAGCGACGCCAGAAACGCACCGGTTTGGACCGCCTCCCATTGCGCTTCTGATGCCTGCCTGCCGACTGGCTCATGCAGGTGGTTTCTCACTCCCTCGGTAACTGTTAGGGCGTTCCGGGTGCAAGGTAGCGGTTCAGGTTTGCCAGATTCAGAGTTCATGGGGATTTCCGCGACAATCGCTGGTGCGCGCTGATGAACGACAAGCGTGCGAGAAGCCTATTCAGATAATAGCATTCGTGCCGGACCGGGCACAGTATTGCGTGCAGCCGCGTGCGATGGCGAGTTGCGTTGCGAGACCGTGGAGCCCAAAGACTTTCCAGGCTTCCACTGACGGTGAGACGTGCTTCAATAGTCCCCCGGAAGTTCGGTTTCCTGAGCCTTCTTCATCTTTTCTGGATCGTCGCCAAAGGCGGCTTCAAACAGCCCAACTACTTCCTTGGCAGGGAACCATCGGGAATCGTCCTTGCGGACGAGCGTTACGCCGCTGACTTCGCCATCACGGACCTTTTCCTTGAGTTCAGCACCACTGATCGGCCCACGTACCCCATCCTTCAACTTGCAGAACCATTGTGTTGCCATAACTCGTTTGCCTCTCCCTGTGATTGAGATGAGTGGGAAATGAGACGCATCAAAACGACACGAAGCGGAGGCATTTTGATGCCCGTCCCAATTTACTCAGCATCAGTACAATTGAGAAGTAGGCGGTGGTACTGCGACCGCAGGGCCGGGGGTTGGGACTCGTGGCCCACCGTTTCTTGCTCGGATGGACATAGCCCAGCATTTCCGCTTGTCGCCCCTGGAGTTGTCGGCCGTTTTCCGCGAAACTAGTGGTTTGGCATCGCTGAGGGCATCAGAAAGCTAAGCCTATGACTGACATGAAGATACATGCGACGACTATTCTATCGGTCAGGCACAAAGGCAAGGTCGCCATGGGGGGCGACGGGCAGGTAACGCTGGCGAACTCCGTGATGAAGGCCGACGCGGTGAAGATTCGCCGATTGGTCGACGGCAGCGTTCTGTGCGGTTTCGCAGGCGGAAGCGCCGATGCGTTCGCGCTGCTGGAACGATTCGAGGCAAAACTGAAGGACTATCCAGCAAACGTGCCTCGTGCGGCCACGGAACTAGCCAAGGAATGGCGCACCGACCGCGCATTGCGTCGTTTGGAGGCATTGATGACCGTAGCGGATGCCAAGCACACGTTGCTGGTTAGCGGCACAGGCGATGTGATTCAGCCGACGGATGGAGTCGTAGGGATCGGATCGGGCGGAAATTATGCGGTAGCGGCCGCGCGGGCCTTGATTGCCCACTCGAACCTGGAAGCAGCGGAGATCGTGAGAACCTCGCTGGAAATCGCGGCGGGCATCGACATTTACACAAACACAAGCATTGTCGTCGAAGAACTGGAGTCCGACACGTGAAATACGGTCTGACCGAAAGAAAAGCGGCCGAGCCACAGAACTTGACACCGCGAGAGATTGTCGCGGAATTAGATCGCTATATCGTGGGTCAGGATGACGCAAAACGCTCCGTGGCGATCGCCGTGCGCAATCGCTGGCGTCGGCAGAATCTACGCGAAGACATGCGCGAAGAGGTTGCGCCAAAGAACATCTTGATGGTGGGTCCAACCGGCGTGGGCAAAACGGAGATTGCGCGCCGACTAGCACGCTTGACCGGAGCACCGTTCATCAAGGTGGAGGCGACCAAGTACACGGAAGTGGGGTACTACGGTCGCGATGTGGAGAGCATGGTTCGTGAACTGGTCGAAAACGCCATCGGCTTGATACGCGACAGCGAACGCCAGAACGTCGAGGGCGAAGCCAGACGACGGGTCGAGGAACGTCTCTTGGACCTGCTTGTTCCGCGTCCAGCAGCTTTTGATCTCGACCAAGACGAGGACAAGGGCGCTGCGAAGCAATACGAGCGAAGTCGCGAAAAGATGCGGGCCATGCTGGCATCCGGCGAATTGGACGATCGCAAAGTGGAACTGTCGATCGAGCAGAAGGCCACGCCCGTCATGGTCAGCAGCTTGGGCATGGAACAGATGGACCTGGATTTGCAGGGGATGTTCGAGAAGATCCTGCCCAAGACGAGCGCTCATCGAGAGATGACCGTGGCTGAAGCTGGCAGGGTGCTTTTCGAGCACGAGTGCGAGGCGCTGCTTGATGCCGAGAAGATCAACAGCGCCGCCGTCGACCTGGCAGAAAACGTCGGCATCATCTTCTTGGACGAGATCGACAAGGTGGTGGCCAGCGATAGTCGTGGCGCGGATGTGTCGCGGCAAGGCGTGCAGCGCGACCTGTTGCCGATCGTGGAGGGCACGACCGTTCAGACCCGGTACGGCTACGTGCGCACGGATCATATTTTGTTTGTCGCCGCTGGAGCCTTCCATCGCAGTAAGCCCAGCGAATTGATGCCGGAGATGCAGGGTCGGTTTCCTATACGCGTGGAACTGAATGACCTGACGAAGGATGATTTTGTTCGCATTCTGCAGGAGCCACAGAATTCGCTGACCAAACAGTATGCGGCGCTAATGGAGACTGAAGGCGTCAAATTGGCGTTCACGGACAACGCCGTCGAGGCGATGGCCTCGTACGCGTTCAAGGTCAATCAGTCCACCCAGAACATCGGCGCCCGCAGGCTGTACACGATCATGGAGCGGTTATTGGAGGAACTCAGTTTCGAAGCGCCTAACATGAACATGGGCAAAGTCGAAATCAATGCCGCTTATGTGACCGAACGGCTGGAGGAGATCAGCGAAGACGAGGAGTTGAGCAAGTTCATTTTGTGATCGCGAATCGCGAATGGAAAAGCCGGTTTTTGGCCGAGCCAAGAAAATGGCCGTCAAGTGCGCGAAATGTGGTGAAGAACTCCTAGGCGCCGTGAATCGGTGCTGGTCTTGCGGTACCGAGATGGAGTCTCGGCCCGGCAATACACTTCTCCCACCTGTGCGTCGAGCCCCTATCCCGACTCAGGTAGAAAGCGTCCCCGCGGTCGTTGCCGACGAAGACGAGAATGGCGATCCGGCCGATGCTGATGCAGTTGTCGAAGCCGCACTGGCCGACGGAGGCACGACCGAGACGCCGCCTGCGGAAGAGTCGGCGTCTGTGGATGGTTCGCCGCCGACTGCTGCGTATCCCCCGGTTGTCGCCCGCCGGGTCGGCTCGCCATTTGCTGAATCAGCAGGGCCAACCGGCGATGGCCCGGCTGATCGGGCCCCCCCGGCAAAGACGCATTATGTCGTCAGACAAGCGTCATATCCCCGTCACCTCGCTTCCATCGGCGGCTCGATCGCGGCGTTAGTGCTTGGCATTCTGAGCATGATCGCGTGTTTCTACACGGCGGGGGCGGTGGTGACCGCCGTCATTGGACTGTTGATGGGGATTTGGGGCCTGTATTCCACGCGACGTGGGCCGGCCATCATAGGCATTCTGCTCTGCTGCGTCGCCATGGCCATCGGCGGGTTCAATGGCGTGGTGTGGGTGTACGAGTCACAATACGGTTACAAACCGTGGGACGCGCCGTCAGGATATGAAACCCTTGAAGGCGGCTATGAAGAAGACTTCGGCGACCTCCAATAGACCATGGACACACTGCCAAGTATCTCTCAGGCAGCCACTCTGATTCGTGGTGGTCAGCTTCGACCGACGGAACTGGTCGACCACTGCCTGATGCGCATTCGTCAAATCGAAGATCGAGTACACGCGTGGGTCCGCGTTGACGAGCAAGGAGCGCGCCGCGAAGCCGAACGTTTGGATGAATCGGCACGCCAAGGTCGATTTCTCGGCCCGCTCCACGGGATTCCCATCGGAATCAAAGACATTGTGGATGTGGAAGGGATGCCGACCGAGGCGGGATCACCGTTGCTAAAGGGCAATCTGGCAGAATGCGATGCTCCTGTTGTGACACAACTGCGGGAAAGCGGAGCGATAGTCCTGGGCAAGACCGTCACTACTCAATTTGCCTGTTTTGATCCATCGCCGACTCGCAACCCATGGAATCTGGATCACACTCCGGGAGGATCCAGCAGCGGCAGCGCAGCGGCTGTAGCGTTGGAGATGTGCATGGCCGCGATCGGATCGCAGACTGGCGGCTCCATCACGCGCCCAGCTTCCTATTGTGGCGTCACCGGTTTGAAGGCCACGTTTGGCAAGGTAGACCTGACTGGAGTTGTGCCCGTCAGCGGCAGACTCGATCACCTCGGACCAATTGCCCGAAGTGTCGACGATTTGGCGATGATGTTCATGGCCATGGCGCCGTCGGATGATTCGATGGCAGTCGTTCAACCCGTGGGGAAACCACCAACGTTGCACATGATCGAGGACTACTTCTTCGAACAGGCAGACGCCGATGTGCTTGCCGCAACTCGGGCTGCTTGCGACACCTTGCAGCGGGCGGGAGCAGAGTTGCAGAAGATGGACCTGCCGGCGTCCTTCGAGCAGGTTCATTCATCGCATTTGTGCATCATGGCCGTTGAGGCGGCGGAAACGCACTTCGACCGATTCGCCCGGCACGCCGATAGGTATGGCCCCAAAATCAGCTCGCTCATCGAAGACGGCCTGTCCACATTAGCGATCGACTACTCGGCCGCCCTGCGTCATTACGCGCAGCAGCGCCTCGAAATGGAAGAGATCTTTGCCGATGGCGTTGTCGCACTAACGCCTGCGACTGTCACGGCGGCCCCTGCCGGGCTGGAGTCGACCGGCAATCCTAAATTCAATTCACCGTGGAGTTTTGCGGGTCTGCCTACCACAACGATTCCATGCGGCCTTGCGAGCAACGGAATGCCGTGCGGCCTACAATTGACCGGGCCACGCAATGGCGAAGAGTTGCTGCTATCCGTTGCCGATTGGTGCGAGAGAATCCTCGCCTTTGACGCAAAACCGTCGCTGCTTTCGTAGGACAGTCACGGCGAGGGGCCGTCTGCAGACGGCTTCTGCAGCGCGCGGGGCTATTCCGTTGTGGCCGAGACCTTCAACTCTCGTACTCGTCTTTCGATACCGGACAGCACATCGTGGTCGCTAGGATGCGGGGAATCGAATGCTGGGCGGAGTGGAAGCGGCACGTCGTCCATTCGATACACGGTTCCCGGTACGTTGATGCCGTAGGGAGCTACGTTGAACGAAACTGCAGCCGCACGCGTGGTTGGCGTTTCTTTCGGATCCAGGGCGATGTAGGGGATGGTCTTCAAGTGCTCGCGAGCCGGTTGGCTGAAGTTCGCCATGGGATCGGCGGCCACGATCAATGCCGCGTCGGCCTCTCCACGGGCCAGAACGTCGGCGGCCGTGTATTCGCCGGGATTAAATCGCGGATAGCCCCGTGTAAGATTCACTCCGAACGAATAGCCCGTACGCCACGTGACCACATTGTCCGCACCAGTCACGTTTCCGTGGCCTCGATTCGGTTTGCAGACAAACCGGGTGTGTTTGTTCATGTCGCGAGTCAACGTCAACACGGCTTCGCTATTGGCGTGCTTGCCGCGAGTCATCGTCACGCCCATGCCCCAGAAGATCACGCCGTACTTGGCAGCCTTCATTCGATCGATCAAGTCCTGCCAAACCGTCAGCGGTTGGCCAGTGTCTTCCTCGACCTGCACGGGATCGAGTTCGATGTCCTGGGCCAGGGCTCGCAGCGTCCAAAGTGCTTCGAAGTCGCAACGCGGCTTGATACGGACGAAAACGTCGCCAGCCTTGGCCGATTTCGTCTTGCGCACGTCTACCACAACACAAGTGCGATCCTTGCGCCCCCGCGGCACGAACATGCCTTTGGGCATCAGACTGTATCGCGTGAAGTGACGTGGGTGGCTTTCTGCTGGGTTCGAGCCCCAGAAGATGACCAAATCAGCCCGGTTGCGCACTTCGCCCAACGTGCAGGTCACCTCGCCAACATTCTGGAACGCCATGGCCGACGGTCCGTGGCACAGGCTGGTGGTGGTGTCAATGTTACCGCCGATCCAGTCGGCAATCCCCACGGCGACGCGTTGCGATTCGCAGGTGGTATCGCTCAATCCGTAGACCAACGGATATCTGGCCGCCGCCAAGATCTGGGCGGCTCGCTCGATGCCATCATCAACAGACGCTGGAGCGCCCTCGATGCAACACGACGGGCGGTCTTCCACCTCATGGTTCAAGAACCACGACTTGCCGAGCCCGCACGCTCGTTTGGCTTGGACGATCCGATCGCCTTCCACCTTCAAGTCGATGTCATCGCACAGGCATCCGCAAAACGTACACGTAGCATCGGCGACGACTTTCACCTTCGGATTGGCGACAACAGCCTCGGACGTGCTCATGACCTAAAGCTTCTCCAAATCGACGTCTAGCCCCTTACTGGTTGGCATTCCCGATCCACCCGTGTCGCCGCCCATCAGCCTGCTAGACACATCGCCATACGCAATGAACAACACGCCGGGTGGCAACTCGTCCTTTTTGGCCAGCGAGATCGGCACTTCGACGCGGCCGAATGTACTGGTCAATCGCACACGGCTTCCCTCGACCAAACCCAATCGCTCGGAATCGTCCGGTGAGATTTGCAGTGTACTGGTTTCCGCTCGGTAGCCTTCGCCAAATTTGCCTTCGCTAATCCCGCATCCCTGTTGACTGGTTCGACCGGGGATCAAGATGAATCTTTCGGGCATCGGACTGTCCGTTGATCGGATATCGGCGACGAGGACGCGTGTGAGACTAATACTAACGTGACCGGAGCCAGCAACCAAGTACAGTGCTAGCAGCGGAGGGCACTCGAACTAGTCGGTAGCCGTGGTTGCTGTTATGTTGATCTGCACCTCGATCTAGACCCGAATCTCGTGGTTTCTGCCTTCCAGGATTCTAATCCTGCAGGAATGGAGTCATCATCGCTATGCGGATTGTGGTTTTCGAAGACGCAGTGGTCTCGCGACTGCACCCCATTACGACCGGCAGAGCAGCCTATGCCGTGACGTGCGGTGGCTATCGCCTGATTGATTGGCTGCGGAAGTTGGAGATGCCTCTTTGCGGCATCGTTCGCCCTCATTTGGGCATGGCTCAGGAATCGGATTTCCCAGAGTTCGCGACGAAAGCCGACGGCGATCCAGCACTTTGGGTCAACGCGCGGCTGGTCCCGTCAGTTTCGGCGTTTCGAACGCTTCAGAAGCTCGCCGCATCCGAACATCCGACGGTTGTGCGAGACGGCGACGAAGTTGCAGCCGTCGTGCTGCCTGACGGCACTCCCGATGCTCTCAGAAAGACGGAAGCGGCAAACGTGGCAGACTGCTTCCGTGGCGCCGATGTACCAAATCTGAACGCATTGGACGAAGCCTCTCTTCCGCTATTTCATTACCCTCATGATGTCGTTCGGTATCACATGCAAATCATCGACGACAACCTTGCCTATCGAATCGCCGAAGGCGACTACAAGGAGATCGCCGACGGAGTGTTCGCCGCTGCGGGAGCCAGTGTGAGCCAACACGTCGTCACCGACACCAGCGACGGACCGATCGTCATGGACGAAGAGGCCACGGTAGGTTCGCACTCCTATTTGTGCGGCCCGGCGTTGTTGGGGCGCAAGTGCAAAGTGAAAGAACACGCTGCGGTCAAGGACAAAGTGACGCTGGGACACACAACTAAGATCGGTGGGGAAATCGAATCGTCGATCGTCGAACCGTATACCAACAAACAGCACCACGGATTCCTTGGGCACAGCTACTTGGGCAGTTGGATCAACCTGGGTGCCGGCACGTGTAATAGCGATCTGAAGAACACTTACGGCAGAATCAACATGGAGTATGGTGGAGAGAGGGTGGACACCGGCATGCAGTTTCTCGGCTGCATCATGGGCGACTATGCAAAGACCGCCATCAACACAGGCATCTTCACTGGTAAGACGATCGGCGTCTGCAGCATGGTATACGGGTTCGTCACAACGAACGTGCCCAGTTACGTGAACTACGCGCGATCATTCGGACAGGTCACAGAACTACCTCCAGAAGTCATGCAACAAACCCAACAGCGCATGTTCGCTCGCCGAAATGTGGAGCAGCGACCATGCGACATCCGCCTGTTGCACGACATGTTCGAACTAACACGCAGTGAACGGCAATTGGCGGGCGATCCGCTATCCCTGTGAAGCTCTGACGTAGAGACGCCGGCCCGGCATCACGTCAGTCGCCCTTCGGCGATTTTTCAAGCAATCCCATGTTTTGCAGGTACAGGTCCGTGTGATCTGCGATCTCCTGGTTGCCGGGCTGATACGCGAAGTGTTGGTCCTGCAGGTTATTGCCTTGGTGGACATCGTACAACTCCAACACAACGATTGGGTTGGATGGGATCGCGGATGGGGCCGCACCTCCCGCAGTGGTCCCCGGCGTTGGGCGGCGATACTCGATTCGATAGGGTATTAGGTCGCGTTGGCCCAACACGACTAACACGCTGGTGGGCAGGTGCGGCGAAAGCGGCGTCAGGTCTGGTGGCCCGCCTGCTGCAATCGCATCTTTCTGACCGGGCAGCATTTCGGATAGTTTCTCAGTCTTCCAGTGTCCTTCGGCGATCCATACAGGGTTCTCACCAAGTTGCGCTGATCGCGCTGGGCCAAACTGAAAGTTCTCATCAAGTCCGCTCAATAGTCGAGGCAGGCCGCCCAACGCCATCCAGTTCGTCGTTGAGTCGGACAGCGGTTCTCGCCCCTTCTGGTTGACGGCTGTGCGAATGCGGTTCAGATCGACTCGGCTAAGGGTCGTGCCGCCGGGCAACTCTCGACGAATCCACAGGAAACGGCCGTCGCAGACTTGTTGCATCGACGTAAGTTGCTCGCCGATCTGGACTTTCACCTCCAGTCGCAACAATGGTCCACCGTTCGATTGCTTCTGCAGATACTGCCCAGTGCCGACCAATTGCTGGCCAAACAGATTGATCTTTTGACGCAGGCGGGCGTCGATCGATGGCTGCCGCCATAAACGTCGAGCGGCTTGAGACACCAGATCCTGTCCCGCTGGCGGGGCGGCTGTCGACTGGGTGGATTGCTGAGCCAGCGCCACGCTGACGCCGGCTGTCAGCATTGCTATCGCTGTTAACGTTGTGAATTTGTGCTTCATTTCTCCACGTGTTGGGATTATGCGGGTTTTTCCAAAGAATCCTATTGTGCGGAGCCGAACATTAACCCACGTAGACGTGTTTTGGTCTCCCGCCAATGCGCGGATCGATCCAGGGATCCACGTGAACAGTGGCGATTTTAGGGCTGCCCTTAAGTGCGGTCTATGTCAATCGAAATCGAACCTGTGGCAGGCATGAAGCCTGCTGTGATCCCTGGATAACGTCCCGTCCCGTGTGCCTGACCCAAAGGGGGAAACGCGATGAAGATACGATTGTCACTGTGGATGTTGTGCTTTGCCGCATGCATAACTGCGATCGGCTGCGTCATGCCGATGGAACACAACTTGCCACCAGCGGAACGAATGATGCAACCGGGCCCAGGGGTCGGCGGACCAGGACCGGGGGTCATGCCACCACAGGTGCCGATGATGCCGCCTCAATTCGGTATGGCAGGGCCCCGAGTCGCACCAACGGTACAGGTTCTGTTTGCCAAGCCTGAGGGCATGCAAATTCGCTGGGACGTTCAGGCCGAAGGGGCGTTCGACTCGTTCCCCATGGTCGTGCCGGGCCGACACAACTTCCCCCAGGCAGCCATCTATCGGTTGAAGTTGACTAACATCGCCGGACGTGAGGGAGCTGAACTGTACCCGACTCTGGAACTTGGGCCAACCACTCCGCGAACCGAAGCCTATTTGGCGCACAACGCCGTCCCGATTCAATTCACCGAAGAAGATTTCGATCAGGTGCTCACCGGTAACTTCGTCACGAAAGTTATCTACCTGCCGGATCCGGAATTCCAAGAATACGCTCTGGCTGGGGTGGAAACCCTGGTCAGCACTCGATTGGATCCGGGCGTGGATCCGATCACCGAGGCAGACCGTCGTGGTGCCATCCTGGGCGTGATCCGAATGGGCAACAAGGATGTCGAGTTGCCAGGCGCCAACGGCGGGGCGGCTCCGTCGATTCCCGCGGAAGCAGGGAGCAGTGTGATTTCAGCATCTTACCAGCAGCCCGGCGCCGCTCCGGGAGGGATGCCGATGCCCTACGGCGCGTCGCCGATCGGCCCGTCCGGTCTGATGCCGCCGTACGTCGCCGGCATCACAGCGCCGCAATACGGGATGCCTATTGGCCCCACGCCACTTGGCCTTCCCGGACCTCCGCACGTTCCTTTCGGCGGTCCTGCCGGCTTAAAGAGTCACAAAATGGTGCGGCATACCCGCATGCACATTCCGGAGGCGCCAAGCCATCTGAAGGTCCACTTGCGGGAGCGTCCCGGCTACAGCGCCCCGGCCATGCCGAATCGGGTACGCATCACCGAGCAAATGATCTCTCCGAGTCTGCCGTTCAACCAGCCTCAGATGCTGAGGCATGAATCCGTGAACTCGAATTCGTGCAACTACTAAACGGCGTTTTCTCGGACCAGAATCGTATGGCTTTTACATGGGCTGACAGAGTGAAGGACTCGCGTTGCCAAACCTCCCCAAGGCTGATTGTCTCTGGGGCGGTGCTATTCCTGGTGGCATGGATGTGCATTGGGGGCATAGCACAGGCCCAACGTGCACCGGTCCACTATTTCCATTCCACTGATCTTCCTCCTGGAGCGATTGGGCAAGGGCAACTGTTGCGGGGGGGACCGTTGCCCGGCTATTTCCAGCCGGTCGAGATCAAGGCGCCGAAAGGCGCCAAGATCTCGCTGGCCATGGATGGCAACTTCGCAACGCCGGAAGAGGGGCCCGTGCTGGCTGGGATGCTGATTGGGCAGGTGTACCGAATCAAGATCACAGGTATTCCTCGAAACGAAGGCTACGAAGTCTTCCCGACCATCGAGGTGATCAACCGGATGTATCCGCCGCGAGGGCTGGAAAACCACTTCCCGGTGCCAATCGAGTTCACACTGGACGAGTTGGAAATGGCTCTCTCCGGGCTGTTTGTCACGCGAGTGATCTACCTGGAAGATCCCAACGAGGCGTTGCCCATAGCCGAGGATCCGAAGCAGCAGAGTTACTTCGAGGTACGCGCTGACGAAGACCCGCTGAAGGCAGCCGACCGCTTGGGACGCCCCATGGCCATCTTGCGTATGGGATCGCGTACGCCGGATTACGACACGTCGCTAAGACGATTTGCGTTTGCGATGCCACCGTTGCGGAAGCTCACAAAACCGGCGCCACTGCCGGATCGGAAATCCGGACTGGAGGAACCGGCGTTTGCGCCTCCGGGAAACAACCAGCGAAATATTCCGCGCGTACCGCTGCCAGGCTCGCCATCCACGGGAGCCGCCAACGCAGCATGGTGGGTGCGTTGATCTGCATATGAAAACGTCGGGGACCAGACATTGACAGACGCCAAGGCGACAACGACGAACGGATGCTCACCGGCCCGCTGGCTTAGCGTGACGGCCAAGTATCTTGCCGTTTGCCTTCTGGTATCGATCTGCTCGTGTCAGGCAATGCCGCAACGTGGTGACGGCACGGGCTCGCAAGCAAGTCAGAGCGTTGACCAAGCTCAAGGCATGCCCGTCGCGAGCAACAGCATGGCGCAACCACCGATGACGCCACCCGGACCACCGGCACACTCGGCCGCGTACCCAGTGCACCAAGCCAGCTATCCGCCGCCTTCACTGCCTCCGAACGCTTGGACCGGTGCACCCGCTTACGGCGCAGGCTGTCCGTGTCCTGCCCATGCAGGAGGTGCTTCCGCTGCTGGCCAAGTCGTCGGCCCGCCAGGGCAATGGCGCCCGCCGGGAATCGCCGGTCCATGGCCTCACGACGAGTACTTGTTCGACGGTGGCGACAAAGGGGCGGGCGTCGAGGTGCTGGACGACTGGTCCGTCATCGGATTAGATCAAGAAGATACGGTTGCCCATTACGACACATTGGACGGGCGGCTTGTGGTCGAGCCCACCAACCGAGTGCAAATCTATGCGCCGCGTTTCGCCGCCGTGCGGAAGGTATACGGACCTTCTTCGTACAGGGCCCAAGATCGCTTGGCAGGCGTCAAACAACCTCTACATGTGTCCTCGCAGGAGGCTCGCCGCATCGCCACGACAGCGGTTCAGCCCACCGGCCCCAGCCGTTACCTGGGAATCGATGGGCCACTTCGCTTCCGCGAGAATGTCCGCGGGGGCATGCTGGATGGCACGGAAGGGGCCAATTCAGTATCCAACAAGTTCAAGCCGTTTGAGAATTTTGAGATCATCCGGCACGGCAAGTTTGACAACTCGGAGAAAGCGCGACTTGCCGCCAGTTTGGACGCCGCTCAGGTGTGGGCCACCGACCAAGCCGTTCAAGTCAGCATCAATGCTGTCATGGCCAGCGTGGCAATCAACGATTCGGGGGCGCAGTCCGTATATCACTACGAGTTGCCGGAGGGCAAGCCGCGTCTGCGCGTGGTCAAGGTGGCATCCAGGCAAGAAGCGAAACCGGGCGACGAGATCGAATTCACGATCCGCTTCGACAACGTGGGCGATCAACCGCTCGGAAACATCACGGTCGTGGACAATCTGACGACCCGCCTGGAGTACATCGCCGACAGCGCCAATTGCAGTGTCCAGGCCAATTTCCTCACACAGGAAAACGACGGCGAGTCGCTCGTCCTCCGCTGGGAAATCAGCGATCCGCTGGACGTGGGCCAGGGCGGCATTATCCGATTCAAGTGCCGCGTGCGGTAGCGCCCCTCTTGGCCGCCCAAGGATTCCTGCGTCTTGTCGCGGAATCGCCGCGTCTGCTTCGCCAAGTGACTTTTCCACTTTTCGCTTGTTGACCACCCTGTTGGGCCTTACAATTACGCCGTGAACCTCAGCAATTTGGGTACTTAGAACGCGTATCAAATCACTGTAGCGTCACGTCGTCGGTTTTGCTTGCGATTTACGCCGCCGTGACACCTACATGTGAGTGCGATACGCACTAGAACACGAAAGGTTTCGGTCTTCGATGTCCAGAAAGGTCATCATCGACTGCGATCCGGGAATCGACGATGCGATTGCGCTGTGCATGGCATTGTTTGACCCTCGGCTTGAGGTATTGGCAGTTACGGCAGTTGAAGGGAATGTATCGGCCGAGCAGGCAAGCCTGAACGTCCAGACGGTAATTGATCAATTGGATCCGCCCCGATATCCGCGAGTCGGGGCGGCGACGGCCGCCGATGCGGCCCCGGATGTAGACACCTCGAACATGCATGGCGAGGATGGATTAGGAAACGCTGGCTTCGTGGTGTCTCAGTTGCACCATCAGCATCCGTCCGAGAAGATCATTTGCGACGAGGTGCGTGCCGCCCCCGAACAGGTCACCATCATTTGTCTTGGGCCACTGACAAATCTGGCCCGGGCCTTCCAACGCGATCCGGACTTGCCATTGTTGATCGATCAAGTGATCATTTCCGGTGGCAGCGTCAAGGGCATTGGCAACGTCACACCCGCCGCCGAGTTCAACATGTTCTTTGATCCGAACAGCGCCCGCGCGGTCTTTCGTTCTCCAATCACCAAGACGTTGTTCCCGCTGGACGTAACGGGGAACGTCAGATTGACTTTGGGGCTCGTGGAACAGCTGCCGAGTGATTCGACGCGGGCCGGGCGTCTGGTGCGTCACATGGCATCGTTCGCCTTTCGCGCTTTCCGGCAGCACTTGGGCCAGGAGAGTATCCACATCCACGACGTGGTGGCGTTAACTGCGGCACTGCATCCTGAGTTGTTCGAGACGGAGGAAATGGCGGGTGATGTCGAGACGGTCGGCGAGTTAACGAAAGGTGCCACGGTTTTCGATCGCCGGGCCAATTGCCGTTGGCGAGCGAATATGGCAGTGGCGACCGATGTCGATGTGGTGGCCGCAACCGACTGCATTCTGCGAGGGCTGGCGGACGCCGGACGTTGCACCTAGTGGTGGCTCAAACGCGATTGTTCCAACGCAGCGACGCCAAGCTCGCAACTCCCACGGGAATCTCAACGTGTCTGAGACAGCGAAGAACCTAGACCGATACGTTCGTCAGATGCGGTATCCGCCCATCGGCGAAGACGGCCAGCGGAAACTGGTGGAATCGAGTGTGCTGCTTTGCGGTTGCGGAGCGCTCGGATCCGTGTTGGCCAGCACTATGGCGAGGGCGGGTGTCGGGCATCTGAGGATCGTGGACCGCGACTTCCTGGAACTGAACAACCTGCAGCGGCAAGTGCTTTACGACGAAGAAGATGTGGCGGAGGGGCTGCCAAAAGCGGTGGCGGCTCAGGCCAAGCTGAGCAAAGTCAACTCGGAGATCGAAATCGAGGCCATCGTGGCCGACGTCGACAACACCAACATCGCGTCACTTGTCGACGGCGTTGATATGATCCTGGACGGCACCGACAATTTCGAAACCCGATTCCTCTTGAACGACGCCGCCCACAAGTTCAATCTTCCCTGGGCATACGGAGGCTGCATTGGGGCCGAAGGGCAGACGATGACAATCATCCCGGGCGATACGCCCTGCCTGCGTTGCCTGATGCACGAGGCTCCGCCGCCGGGAACCACCGCCACGTGCGATTCTGCCGGGATCATCGGTCCGATGGTCAACATCATCGCGTCGATGCAGGCTTGCGAGGCGCTAAAGATCCTGAGCGGCAATCGCGACGCGATCAGTCGTGTCTTGAACGTTTTCGAGATTTGGGATAACCGAGTACGCCAAGTCAAACTAGATTCATTGAAGGAATCAGTCGACTGCCCAACGTGTAAGGGCGAGGAGTTTCCGTGGCTGGATGGCAGCCGAGGCACGCATACGGCCGTGCTTTGCGGACGGAACGCGGTACAACTGAGCTATCCCGAACGGGAGGCAATTGACCTGTCGATGCTAGCCCGAAAGCTGGAAGGAGTCGGCCGCGTGACCCACAACCGTTTTCTGTTACGGTTCGAGGTCGACAACTACGCGATCACCGTCTTCCCAGATGGCCGAGCGATCATCGGCGGCACGGACGACATCACCGAAGCGCGGACAGTACACTCGAAGTACATAGGCGGTTGACCGACGCCAAATTGGCGGGTGAAGACGCTGATCCACTTGACGAATTCAGGTAGGTCCGTCACCATCTGTAGGTCTCATCGAATCCATGCATTACATTCAATTCGGGCATTGATCATGGCGAATGACAAAGTCTTCTTGGCGGCAGATCTGGGTGCTTCCAGCGGTCGAGTGGTTGCCGGTCTGTTTGATGGTCAACGATTGTCGCTAGAAGAGGTGCATCGGTTCGATAACGGCCCAATCCACGCATCGGGGCGCATGTACTGGGATCTATTGAACCAGTGGACCGATATCCAAAATGGGCTGCGGGCCGCCGCGGCCAAGTATGGCGATCGTGTCGCAAGCGTGGGCGTGGATACTTGGGGCGTGGATTTTGGCTTTCTGGGCCGAGGCGATGAACTGCTGGGAAATCCCTATCATTACCGCGACAGCCGCACGGCAGGGATCTACGACAAAGCGTTTGCGATCGTGCCGCGTGACGAAATCTTTGCGCAGACCGGGCTTCAATTCATGGAGCTGAACACGCTGTTTCAGTTTGTCGCCATGAAGCTGCAGGATTCGCCGCTGCTGGATGCAGCCGAGTCGATGTTGATGATGCCGGACCTGTTCCATTGGCTGTTGACCGGCGTGAAGGCAAATGAGTTCACCGATGTCTCCACGACGCAAATGTACAACCCGCTGACCAAATCGTGGGCCAAGCCGCTGTTAGAGCGATTCGGCTTGCCTACCGATATTCTGGGCGACATCGTACCGCCCGGTACAAAGCTTGGGCCCATCCAGCCGTCGGTGGCCGAGGCAACCGGGCTGAACGGCGTAGACGTGGTATTGCCGGGCACGCATGACACAGCCAGTGCCGTGATGGCTGTGCCAGCGGCCGGCGCGAGCCTCGACTGGTGCTACATCAGCAGCGGGACATGGTCGTTGATGGGCGTGGAAAGCCCCGAGCCCGTTGTCAACGACAAATGCCGCGAATTGAATTTTACGAATGAGGGCGGTGTCGCCGACACGATTCGTTTGCTGAAGAACATCGCGGGCCTCTGGCTGCTGCAGGAGTGCCGGCGGATCTGGAACGGCGAAGGCAAAGACTATAGTTGGGACGATCTGGTACAGCACGCACAGGAGGCCAAGCCGCTGGTATCCCTGGTCGATCCAGATGATGGCTCGTTTGTCGCTCCGAAGGATATGCCTGCGGCGATCCGGCAATACTGCAATGGCGCAGGTGAACCGGCGCCGGAGACCGATGGTGCCGTGGTTCGATGCGTGCTGGAGAGTCTGGCAATGCGTTACCGCATGGTCCTTGGCTGGTTGACCGAACTGACCGGATCGCAGTTTCAGACGATCCACATCGTTGGTGGCGGCACTCAGAATCGGCTTCTCTGCCAAATGGCCGCCGACGCCTGCAATTGCCGCGTGGTAGCGGGCCCGATCGAGGCAACCGCCATAGGCAACGTGATGATGCAAGCGGTCGCCCAAGGCGATGTGGGCTCGATTGCCGAAGCCCGCGAAGTGATTCGTCGCAGCTTCGATGTCGAGGAGTACACGCCACAGAATCCGGAGCCGTGGGACGAGGCTTACGAGAGGTTCGAAGGGCTGACTGCGTAAGGCGACCGGCAGGTGGTTTCTTACCTGCTGTAGTGGAATTCGCCAGAATTCCCTTCGTCCTGCGGGGATTCTGGCGAATCCCACTACGGTAAATTCTCATCTCGCGTTAAACCAGCGCGGCGGAGTCTGGCGACATGAAACAACCCCCGAAGGTTGGCGACACGGGCGAGATTCGATTGGTGGTCGAACCGTCCCACACGATTGACTTCGCCGACGACCAGATGCCGGCCGTTTTCAGCACCCCGCAACTCATTCTCCATCTGGAACACACCGCTCGTAAGGCCATCGCCCCAGTACTCGAATCGGGCGAAAGCTCGGTAGGCACCCACGTCGATGTGCAGCATCTAGCGCCAACGCCCGTGGGCCACGAGGTAGTCTGTTCTGCTCGCGTTATTCACGTCGACGGTGCGATCATCACATTTCAACTCGAAGCGCATGACGAGCAGGAGTTGATCGCACGAGGATTGCACAAACGCGCTATCATCAAAGTCGACCGGTTTGCAGGCCGAGTCCAGAAGAAGAGCCAAAGCTCTCGTCGCTCGTGAGTCGCTACGTGCGATTCGTGCGTCTACTGCCGCCCTACGCCGGGCACCAATGCGGCCGTGGGGCGTCGAACAGTGTTGTCGTGTACCAGGATCCCATCGTTTCCGACGAAGAAGCACCGGAAGTCTTCCACCATCATATTGTGGGCTCTGGACTCAGGGCCTTCTTCGACATGGCTGATCACGCGCGATCCGTTTGGTGTGTGCACACGCCAGCCGGGCTGCAACTTCCGTGCCATCCGCCAGCCTTTACCGACGACCCAAAACGGGTGTCCGTTGGTCGCGTAGATGTCCTCGCCGTCCACGCCCACGCGTACCGTCTCGCCAATAGGGCGAAGCGTCGTCTGCAAGACGAGTTTGTAGGCGAGCTCGCCGGTAGTCGGATCTTGTGCGAGAACGCGATCGCCAACTTGTACTCGCTCGATCGGCTCCGGTCCGGTTTCCGTCCAGACAGGCGTGCCGGGCAGGAAGCATTCGCATGTGTTCACGGCGACGCTGAAGACGGACTCGTTCTCGGTCTCCACAAGCGGCTTTTCCTCAGGGACGTACACATCGTTGTACTCTTGCCACCATTGCCACCAAGATTGTGGTCGACCGTCTGTTTCGTGTTCCGTGATTTCGCGCAAGACCTCGTCAATTCGCTCGTTCCGGGACTCTACCTGGGCATTTGCCATGGCCACCTGTCGTTGAGTGCGATTGGCTGCCATCGTGGCCGCTCCCCAAGCAATCATAGACGAAGCCGCGCGACCACGTGCTCCTCGCCCCTGGCCTCTAAATCCGTCGCGTTGCGAGTATTCGGCAAGTGGGCCTTCCCGATAGAGGCTAATACAGGAGTACATGCCATCGGCCATCGGCGTAGCCGAAAACGACATCTCGATCGGCGTAGCCAGTGATCCCATCAGCGTCGGCACAAAGGTGAACCAAGATCGCTCCTTCAGGCACGCTGTGGCTGCATCGCGTACGGCCGCGGATTCATGCAACACCGTATGGTTGACTAGCAGATTCGTGGTCAGTGGACTCTCGATTCGGCCGAACAGAGCGATCAATTCCAGCGTCAGCTCATCCGACTCACTGGACAGTATCTGTTGGGCAAAGAAGACCGCCTGCGGATCGTCGATCGCGCGGAGTTGTTCGAGGGCCGCTTTGCGTTCCTCTATCGAACCCTTCCCGATCGCTGTCTTCAGCTCAGTCAAGATGGGACGCCATTTGCTTCTCGCCTTGCCCCATTGTTTCTCCTCGGCTTCCAGTTGGTCGATTTGTTCCTGAGTCAACAGCGCGCCGCGGTGCGGCAGCAAGCCCAGGCATCGAATCGCCTCTATGTTTCCCGGTTGAGCTTGCAGGATCGCGTACCAATGCAGCCTTTCCCGGTCCTTCAACGCGTGTTTGCGACAATAGCGAGCCAGAAGGCGATGTCCTTGCAGACTGGTGGCATGAATGTCCCGAAGCTGCCGATACTGGGCGATGCGTCCCCGAGACACAGCCTGCAGCTGGGCGTCGTTCAGGTCCATCCATTTTCCGCCCACCTGAGTCTGGCCGCTGTGCCAGCGTGCGAGCGCGTAGTCTGGTGCGATTCGTAGGGCTTGGCTCAATACCGAATCTCGTTGCTCGCGTTGGCCATGCATATCCGCCTCGATCGCCTCGCGCACCAAGCGTTTCGCGTCTACATGATCGTCGGCGCCTGCACGAGGAGCGGCAGACAGTATGAGAGCCACGACAGACAATGTTGCCACGGCTTGCAGAATCCCAATTCGGAGTGCGTTGGCTTTCATTGATATATCCCCAACAGGTGCGGTCGTCTTTGTTTGGATTACGTTCAGGCTAGCGAACATGGGAACGGATTGTCAATGATTTCCATTTGCTTCACCGCTATCGCCTTGGACTCGGTGGATCTCTCGCGACGGGTACTGTCCTGGCAGGTCCTCAGCGTACCAGCGGTTCAACACGCCATCCCAGTCCTCGCGTGAGCGGATCTCGGTAAATGCGGTACGTACCAGATCGTACTGAGGGTGCATCGCGGCGTACTTGATGCCGAACTTCCTCATTAGCGGACCGCATCTGCGTGGCCCATACAACTCCTCAGCCAAACGAAAGTGCTCGCGGATGACTTCCCGCTGCTCGTGAAGACTAGGTGCGGCGGACAGCGGTCGGCCAGCTGCCAATGCCCGTACTTGCTGGAATATCCACGGATTACCGATCGCACCGCGAGCTGCAGTGACACCATCGACGCCAGTCTGCTGCATCATGTCCAGGCAATCGTGCGCCGAGAACAGGTCACCGCTGCCAAGGATCGTGCGGTCGCCCACATGTCGTTTGACCTCGGTCAAGAACGTGGTTTGGCTGGGGCCAACGTAGCCTTGTTGGACCGTGCGGGCGTGTACGGTCACGGCTGCAACGCCAAGGGCAAACGCCCCCCCCAGTATTTCGAAGAACTTGTCGCGGCTTTCTGGCGTATCGTCGATTCCACGCCGCATCTTGACGGTCACGGGAATATGCGCCGGCACGACGTCTCGTGTCCGGCGGACGATCTCCAAGGCGGTTTCCGGCTGGCCCAGATGGTACCCGCCACGACAGCGCCCAACAACCTTCTTCACGGGACAGCCGAAGTTGATGTCGATCACGTCAAAGCCTGCATCGACCAGCTTCAGCGCACCGCGCGCGAACTCCTCGGCCTCGGCGCCCATGAGTTGCCCGCCGACGGGGTGATCGTCGTCGCTGATGCGGAGGATCTGCGCGATGCGGCTCCGTTTCTTGAGCGCCACCAGAAACTGATCCAGCATCACTTCGCACAGTGCGTACGGTGCGCCCAACCGGCGCGCAATCACGCGCATGGGCCAATCGCTGTAGCCGGACAACGCCGCTTGCACGACAGGAAAGCCGATGTCGACCGAGCCGATTCTCAGGTGTGAAGTGCAGTCCATGGGCGTGGTATCCATAGAAGCAGTTCAATTGCCGATCTGGGTGGCCGGGGCTGGACCGAAGGGAAGCCCCGGGGCTGAGACTACCAGGGTTTCGCTCCCAAAGGTCGCTCCAACCCCGGCCACCCTCCTATCCCAACTCTCTTGAGACTGCTAGTCGTCTGTGCCATCCATTATGCCTCTTCCCTTCTCGCGAAGTGCGTCGAGCAATTGGTCGAGATGATCTGGGGTGGTCAGCGGGTTGATGATTGTCACTCGCAACGTACCAACACCCTCGATGTTGGTCGACACGATATAGAAGTCGCCGGACTCGATCAACCGTCTACGTAAGTCTAACTGAAACTGCCCCAACCGTTCCGGCGATGCGTCGCGCAGTGAATTGGGCACGTGGCGGAATACGACGATGTTGCACTGCGGATCGTGGACCGGTTCAAAATCGGGTGCCGCACACAGTTTCTCGTACAGCGTCTGTCCCATATCGAACGTTACGTCGACCATGTCGGCGAAGATCTGCGGACCAAACATGGACCACACGCCCCACAGGCCATAAGCCGCCGCTCGCTTGGTACATTCGATAGTGCGCAGGCCGCTGTCGAATTCAGCCAATCCGGGCGCTGACGGGTCGAACAGGTAGGGCGCATCTTGTCGGAACGTCTCGAACTTGTGTGACCTCTCTCGGTAGAAAACGAATGCGCACAACGCCGGCACGAAGAGCATCTTGTGAGCGTCCCAGATCAGGCTGTCGGATCTGTCCAGGCCTCGGACCAGATGACGATACCGAGGGCTGAAACATGCGGCACCGCCATGCGCCGCATCCACGTGCATCCACACATCGTGCCGCTGGCAAACGTCGGCGATTTCGTCCAGCGGATCAAAGGCACCGATTGGCGTGGCGCACGCACATGCAACGACCGCAACGATGGGCCGATTCTCGGAACGCAACTTCCGCAGCGTATCATCCAAACGGTTCGGATCCATCCGCCGTCGCGAATCCAGTCCAACTCGCAGCACTTGTTTGGTGCCCAGCCCCACAATGCCCGCAGCTCGCGATACGCAATAGTGTGCATCTGTGTGCACTACCATCACTGGTGCCGGGCCGTCCCGCGGGACGCCGCGTTCCCAGGAGTCGCCCAACGCGACGTTTCGGGCCGTGAGCAAGGCAGTGAAATTCGCCAACGACCCGCCGTGCGTCACCAGCCCCGAGAATTCGCCATGCTGCCAGCCAATCAACTTGCCCAATTCGTCCACCATCGCCCACTCGGCCGCCGTGGCCCATGGCCCCATTTCGTAGATGGCCATGACCTGGTTGGTCACCGAGCCCACAGCGTCAAACAGTCCGGCAATCGGTATCGACGCCGGTACCTGGTGACCGATGTAGCGTGGATCATGCAGGTTTAGGCCCCGGTCCAACATCGTTTTCACGAGGTCGGCGAAGTGACTTGCCAGAGCATCGCGCCCGGCATCTGCAGGCAGCGACGTCCCGAGGACGTCGGCGGCGCGTGTTACGTTGGCCGCCGGATCAAACCACGGCAGGACCTGTTCGCCCACGGATTCGACCGTGGACAGATGGTTTGCCAGCAGGTCCACCAGCCGATGTCCGGCTCCGCGCAGCAATTCCGGATCGTAGGCCGCACGAATTCGCTCGCGAGCCTTTTCTGTTGCAGATATTGAGCACATTCGCGTTGCCTCTTGGTTTCCTTCTCTTGCGCAAGCCTACGATGTGCTTGGGAGCTTGCAGTTTTGATGATCTAGCGTCATAGTGAACGGTGTGAAAGATATCACTCTAACGCGCAATAAATCCACCTGAAAGGCGGTGCTTGACGGTACTTTTCCCATCGGAAAGGAGGTGTTGAGATGAACCTGGAACTGACCGATGCAGAACGAGTGCTGGTGTTGGACGTGCTGGAGGGCCGCATGGGCGAGCTACGCGAGGAAATACATCACTCGCAAGTCTCTACTTTCACCGACGAACTCAAGCGAAGAGAAGGGACGTTGCGGTCGATCATCGAGAGGCTCGATGTTGCTGACGGTTGAGAGTCGTGTCGATTGACTCCCGTGCGTGGTTTCGTATGTTATTGGCCCTTCATCCCTGCGCAGACCCGCGCTACCTCGCACACGGAACGACTCTATGCGACTGAGCACGTCATTGTGGATTGTCCACTTGTCCATGGCGTTTGGGGCCTCGGCAGCCGAGCCGAGGCTGGCGGACAATCCAGACGTGTCTGCCGACACGAGTTCCGCTCCCGTGGCCTCGACGAGTGGCGGCGATTGGCCGACGTTCCTCGGCCCGACCGGCGACGGTAAATCGCCGGAGACGGGTATCTTGGCTTCGTGGCCCGAAGGCGGTCCGCGCGTGGTCTGGCAGCGGCGACTAAGCGAGAGCTACGGGATAGGGTCGGTAAGCCGTGGTCGGTATTACCAGTTCGATCGTTTCGGTCCCAATGCGCGGCTCACGTGCATGGAAGCCAGGACGGGTAAAGAGATCTGGGATTTCGAGTATCCGACTGACTACGTCGACATGTACGGCTACAACGGCGGGCCTCGCTGTTCGCCAGTTGTGGACGAAGATCGAGTGTACATCTTCGGCGTCAAGGGAATGCTGTACTGCCTGCAAACATCCAATGGCAAACCAATCTGGAAAGTGGACACTGCGGAACAGTTTGGCGTCGTTCAGAACTTCTTCGGCGTCGGCAGCACGCCAGTTGTGGAAGGGTCGTTGCTGATCGTCATGGTCGGCGGCAGCCCCGCCGAGTCGCACGAATTGCCTCGCGGGTACCTTGACCGAGTCGTCGGCAACGGATCGGGCATTGTCGCCTTCGACAAGATGACGGGGAAGGTGGTCTACAGCATCACGGACGAACTGGCCAGCTACGCATCGCTAAAGACGGCCACGATCAACGGTCGTCGCTGGTGTTTCGCATTCGCTCGCGGCGGACTGATCGGCTTCGAACCTTCGACGGGCAAAGTGGATTTCCACTATCCGTGGCGTTCCAAGAAGCTGGAAAGCGTCAACGCAAGCGTACCAGTTGTCGTGGGAGACGAAGTATTGATATCCGAGACCTACGGCCCCGGAAGTTCGTTGCTGAAGGTGAAACCCGGCGGCTACGACGTTGTGTGGCGCGACGAACTCCGTAGCCGCGACAAGGCGATGCAGACTCACTGGAACACGCCCATCTACCACGAAGGCTACCTTTACGGCTGCAGCGGGCGCCATATGAACGAAGGCGAGTTGCGGTGTGTCAACTGGAAGACCGGCGAAGTACAGTGGAGTCGCCGCGGGTTGACACGCACATCACTCACGTACGTGGGCGGGCACTTCATCTGTCTGGGAGAGCTTGGTCACCTGTTATTGGTTAAAGCTAATCCAATGGAATTCGAATTGGTCGGAGAGGCTATGTTGCGAGGCGAAGGCGGCGAAAACCTGCTCGCGTATCCCTGCTGGGCTGCGCCGATTCTGTCGCTCGGATTGCTGTACGTTCGGGGAAAAGACCGACTGGTTTGTCTGGACTTAACTCAGTCGGAAAACGAATGACGCTTGGGGTGCCTTCGTGTCCACGTTTCAGACTGACCCACGGATCAGAGCCTTTGCCAGATCATCAGCGAACAGCAGACCAACTACTCCGCCTTGATCGTCCACAATCTCCGCCAACTCTTCCTTCTGGCTTTGAAGCTGGATGAGCGCGTCGATCGGCGACGCTTTTCGGTCGAGCTTCATCAGGGGCCGTGCAGTCTGGATCGTGTCCCGATCGCTTAGGTACACGTCCACCACTCGCAAGTAACCCTCGTAGTCTCCACCCTGCTGACCATCGACGGGCATCACATCCGTGTGGTGTCGTCTCGCCAATCGCAATGCTTCGTCCTTGGCTGCCCCCAACTGTGTTGTCACGATCCGTGAAGCCGGTCGGCAGTAGGTGCTCAAAGATCGCTCGGCAATTGCGAACAAGTTTTGGGCGAGGTCCCGTTGCGCCGGTTGCAGGACTCCCGCCTCGTGTCCTTCCTGCAGCACTTCCTGTAGCTCCTTGCGAGCGAGCGCCAAACGAGCAAACAACGGCTTCTGTCCTGTGAACATTTGCACCGACAGCCCCAGAACCCACAATGCTGCTGAGATGGGAGCGAAGATCACCGCGAAGAAAACGAACAGCGGGCCGCCGCGGCGTAGAAGTAGATTGGGTGCGTTGTAGAACAGATACTTCGGAAGCAGTTCTCCGTACACGAAAACCAACGGCGAAAACAGTACTGTCGCCGCTACTTCGGCGGCACTCGCGTCTCCGGCGATTCCTCTAGTCAGCAATACGACCCCCAGCGACGTCATGTAGTTTGCGATGTTGTTGCCGACCAGCGTGGTCGCGACGAACAGTGCAGGGTTATTCGCCAGCCACAGCAGCCGGCCGGAGATCCAGTCGCCGTCCAGGGCATCAATTACCAAGCGAACGCGCGTCGCGCGGTAGAAACCCGTCTCGGAACCGCTAAAGAAAGCGCTCAGTACCAGACCGGTAATCAGCAATATCAACGCTACAATCACCCGTCGTCCTCCATGTGGCTGCCTTCCACAGAAGTCAATTCGACCAGTATGTGAGCGCGGTCCAATGCCTCGATTACTCGAAACTCGAACGGTCCCCAACGACCGGAATCTCCTTCGTCCGGCAGTCGCTGCAGCGTCTCCTGGACGACGCCTGCCAGTGTAGTGCAACCACTGGTCGGAAGTTCCGTCTCCAGGTAACGTGCCAGTCGCCGCAGGCTGGTGACGCCGATTACATGCCATACGCCGTCGCCCATCTCTGTGATCGGGGCACGATTCCACAAACGGCCGCTGCGGCTGGGCTGGCGCGTGAAGACTGTGTCCATGATGTCTTCGAATGTGAGAATACCGATCGTGTCGCCGAACTCGTTGACCACCGCTACCACATCGTGTTCCCTCTGACGCATTTCCTGAAAGGCATCGGCTACGGTCGCGCACCACGGTACATAGGAGACGGGGGATGCGGACTCTTCCAGGTTCTTGCTAGGGATCTCTACAAGATTCTGCAAGTCGATCGCCGCAGTGATCTCGTCGCCCTCGGGTTCGGTCACCAGCAAATAGCCGCTTGGCGTCATCTGGCCTTTCAAATCTGCCAGCGAAACGGGTGGGCGGAACGATAGGAATTGAGTGCGCGGTCGCATCCATTCGTCCACGCGGATGTCGGACATCGCCACGATGTTGCTCAACACCACACGCTCCTGCTCGGCCAAGTGGGCGTCGGGCGTCGAGACCTCGATGGCTCGTTCCAGATCGGATACTTCCAGGTAGGGTTCCGGACGGAAACGGGGCCAGATCAGCCGGCGGGATAGGAGGTTTGCCGTTCGCAAGGTCGGCATTAGCGGGTCGACTACCCTTACAGCACCAGCCAACGGTATGGCAAACAGTGCTGACAGCCCTCGAGCGGCGAGCACCGCCAATGTCTTTGGCAACATCTCGCTCAGAAAAATGATCGCCAACACGGATCCCGCGGCGAACGCGAACGTTGCCGCCTGGCCTGCAGAGTCATTTGTCTCCAATCGAAATCCGGCGATCGAAGCGACGGCGAAATACGTCATGTTGACGACCAGGTTCCAGAATAACACGGCCGACAGCAATCGGTCAGGATCGTCCAGAAGCTCGGCCGCCAAGCGTTGAGTGCGCGTGCCGGATTTCAGGAATCGCCGGTCTTGCTGGCGAAGAGAGAACAGCGCGGCCTCGCTGGCCGAGAAGAATGCCGAGCAACCGATGAGTACGACCATGGCGATCAGCCATGGCAACACTTCAAGCAGCGTTTCCACGCCTTATTCCTCACCAGGCGTCTTTGTGCGGCCCATCGCAATATCGAATTCGTAAATGGCCGGCATCATCATAGCAGCCGTGGTAAAGCCATAGGTCATTACGGTAACCAGACAGACTGCCAGCGTGTGGCCCAAGAGGAAGCTGGTTATCGAGTAAAAAGTAGCAACCGGCAACAACAGCGAAGCCGCCTGAATCGCAGGCGAAGGATTCCTGTAGCCCAGCGAGACGAAAAGCCCCACTCCGCCGCCGATGACGAATGCAAGGAAGGGCCACAACTGCGTCTGGAACGAGCCGCTGAACGAGATCATGATCAAGATGCACGTGACCACGCCGAGGAACAGAAAGAAGACGACGCCCAGACTGACACCGATTGCTGTTCGCGAATTGGCGTACGTCATGCCGCAATGGACGCCCAGCACATTCACAAAGGCGTACATCACCGCCAACGCTATCAATAGGTAGACGAGGTTCTCCAGGGTCAGGCCTCCTACCCACCAAAGAGCAACGCACAGCAACATGGGCAGGACGACCATCTCCTTCGTCACCCAGAAAACGCCGCCCAATTTTCCGAACACGAATTCCTTGGGCGATAGATCGGTCACTAGAAGCAAATCCAATGCCTGGCCATCGCGTTCACTAGTAATCGACGTTACGGCTAGAGCATTGACTAGCACCAGGCTCACCAGCAGAAACGGCGCAAGCGGCTTGGCGGCCAGGGGAACGACGCTGCCCCCAGCTCCGACCGAGCCTTGTCCGACCGCCCAATACAGCCCAGCCGCCGCCATGGCAAACAGAAGCAGGTAGGCGAATCGGATGACCAGCACTTTGCGGCCGTACGCCCATGTACAGATCTCGCGCCAGAGGACGGGATTGTCCCATACGCGGCGGGTCTTCATCGACGCGGTGCGCACGCGAGCATCGACATGGCCGGCGCGGGCAGCTTCTGCTTGGTCCGCGGCTCCCTCGCCGGTCGCCCCTTCGGCCAAATCGTGTTCCACGCCCCAGATGCTGTCGCGTTCCGCCTCCTCGGCTTGGCCGGGGCGGACTTCTCGCGATGGATTCCACACACGCACCATGGCAATGGCAACCGCATTCAAGATCACAGCGCCAGCAAGCGACACGACCATGAACAGCAAGTCACCGTTGCCCAGCAGACCACTGCCCATTCCGGCGTTGATGGCCGGCCGAGACGCCGCCAAAATGGCTCGCACGGGACTGAATCCCGCGACCCACGTCTCGACAGCCACTCCGCCCAACACGCCGCCGCCCGCGACCGCCAAGACGGCTTCCCAGATGCCGATCCAGATTACTAACGCAAGCGCCGTCATAGCCAACGTCTGAAACGTCTTCTCTCGCCACAAGGCGAGCGTTGATCCCAGGCTGCCGGCTACCAACACGGCCGTCAGCGTCACGCCGAAAACTCGCACAACCTGTTCGAATGACACTCCGCCGAACAAAGGAATCAACATGAACACCGGAAATGCCGCCGCCAGCATAGTCAGGACGTTCAGCAGACTGGCCAGCAGTTTTCCCAACACGAGTTCGCTGTTGGTCATCCGCGTCATCAGCATCAGGATCAGCGTTCGGCGGTCTTTTTCCTGCGAAACAGCGCTGGCGGAAACCAACGCAGCCAAGAACGCCAACAACGCCAATTGCAGCGGCGCGAGGATCTGAAACAGGATCGAGCCGAACCGCGCCATGTCGCCAACGTTACGGATGATCTGTGTCCCGGCTACGACCAGCCAAGCGGTACACATCAGGATCAACAAGGCGACGACATATACCGAGCGAACAACATAGTGCCTTGGGCGACGCGGCGTCGTTACGGCTTCGCGAGTGAGAACGGGCCCAACAAACAAATCAGCACTCCCAAATCGATGAGTCAAAACACTCCATTGGCCGATTATATCCTGCGGTCTCGTATTAGCGACAGCCGTAATTGCCCCGATCCCGCAAACTGATGCAAAACACCGCCGTCTGCAATCACAAGGGGGGAAATCATGGCGATTTGGTCGAATTTCGATGGTTTGAACCAGTGGGAACTTCGCAACGCCGGCAGTATTGCGGCTGCCGGGTTGCATCGCCAAATCGGTTCGGGTGTACGGTTCGTGCCCCAGTCACTGGGCGATTGGGTCACACATTAAGACAACTTCACAAAGCCGCCTGCTGCCGCAACTTGACACTGCGCTGTCCGCGCTATTGAATGTGCTGGAACAGAATGGCGTGTGCGGGACGGTAACGTGATCCGCGAGTTGTTTTCCTGACCTGATTTTGGAGACCGAGCTATGAGAAACCTGCTGTCGTTGGTGTTGGTGGCGGCGATCGCCGTGCCGGTACTTGCTGCCGAACCGAAAGCAAAGAAGAAGAGAGGCCCGAAGAAGCCCGATCCGGGCGCGATGATCCTGAAGAAGCTGGAGAAGGCCGAATTGACCGACGAGCAGGTCGCCGAGATCAAGGAACTGAGCGCTGCAGTAGCCGATAAGATCGTCGCCGCTCGCGAGAAAGCCAACTTGACCCCAGAGCAGAAGAAGGCCCGCGCCGAGGCGATGAAGAAGGCCAAGGAGGAAGGCAAGACAGGCAAAGAGGTGATGAAGGCCGTCCAAGCCGCTGTGGAGTTGACGCCCGAGCAGAAGAGCGCGATGGACGAAGCGCGGAAGATCCAGGGCGAAATGATGAAGAAGGTCTTTGGCATGCTGACTCCAGAACAGAAGGAGAAAGCCGGCATCAAAGGCCCACGTAAGAAAGGCGGCGAGAAGAAGCCTCGTGCCAAGAAGGGCGGCGGAAAGAAACCCGGCCCCAAGAAAGAAGCCGAGAAGAAGGACTGAGCGTTTCGTCGAGTAACGCTTTCGTTTGAAATGTCGACACGGACCGGAGTCTCGTTCGCCCCGGTCCATGTTTTCTTGTAGTGGTGGGGTAAACACCCCACCCAATAAGAAAAAATGTGGGGAACAAAATAGGGAGC
>CAZUAH010000007.1:0-35358 GCA_964617665.1 uncultured Pirellulaceae bacterium | reverse complement strand
CGCCACGTGATCCGAAGATTGGTGGAATCCAATGGCGGCTGGAAGCCACCACTACGTATTCGAAGACCGGCTCTTCGACGAGCATGAAATACAGCACGATTATTTGGGATTTCGATGGCACGCTTGCCGACACGTTGGGCGACGCGCTCGGAATCTACAACGATCTGGCCGCCCAACATGGTTTTCGTCCAATTGACGATATGGAGACGGTGCGTAACACGCCGATAAGCGAACTCGTCGGCAGCCACAATATCCCGCCTCGCAAAATTCCGCTGCTGGTTAGGGGATTCTTGAAGGCGCAACGGGAGCGCATGAGCGACGCTCGTTTGTGTCCCGGTGTGTCGGACGCGCTCGCGGCCTTTCGCGAATCGGGATGCAAGCAGGGAATCGTTTCGTCCAACGCCGAGGACAACATCCGAACCTGCCTGCGCGCCAACCAGACGGAAGACTTCTTCGAGTTCGTCGTCGGCTATTCGCGTATGACGGGAAAGCAGCGAGCGCTTCGCAAAGTGATCAAGCGATTTGATCTGGTTCCAGACGCGGTCTTATACATCGGCGACGACGTGCGTGATGTGAAAGCCGCCAAGACCGCAAACATCGACATAGCCGCCGCGACCTGGGGCATCAGCTCGGGCACGCTCTTGAAGACCCATCAGCCGACGTATCTCGTCGACAGCCCCGCGGAACTTCCTTCACTGTTGCAGCAATAGTCCGTTGCCACCCGCCAGCGTTTTGCATCGGGTAGCCCAATCTGCCGGCCGTACCTGCGGGAGAGAGCCAGGCTGGACGGTCTAGTTGCGAGTGGGCAACCGGAGAGTCTAGAATCGGACCGTTTGGTGTAGCGGTGTCGGCGTATAGGTTCCTACTGAGACCAAGGAACAACGGGAATCGAGGAGCACAGCCATGAAGAGCGATTTGACACGGCGAGGGTTTATTGGTGCAACCGGGGCGGCGGCAGCGGTCGGTGTGGCCGCCAGTGCGGTCAAGGCCGCAGAATCTGACGGGAAACCGGCGAAGGCATGCATCAAGATCGTGGGAATCGGCTGCAGTCCGCGTGAGCAGAGTACCACGGCAGCCTCTGTGCAGGTCTGCTTGGACGCGGCCAAAGAAGTCGATCCAGATCACATCGAGGTGGAATTGATCAAGCTTGCCGGCAAACGAATTAACGGCAACGTGGCGGCCGGCATTCCACTGGAACCAGGCGAGCGAGATGACTTTCCTTCGCTGGTACCGAGGCTGTCCGATCCGGCCGTGGCAGGGATCATCATCGGATCGCCGGTTTACTTCGGCAATATGTCGTCGCTGTGCAAAGCGTTCTTGGAGCGATTGACGGTGTTCCGCAAGGACGGTTTTGCGCTCAGCAACACAGTGGCCGGCGTCCTGGCCGTTGGCGGAGCTCGTAGCGGCGGACAGGAATTGACTATCAAATCCATCCAAACGGCATTGTTCTGTCAGGAAATGATTGTCGTGGGCGAGAGTCGCCCCACCGCGCATTTTGGCCCAGGTGTCTGGAACAACAAGAGCTTCGACGGTGTAACGAACGACGAAGCCGGCATGGCCGCCGTCAAAAACCTCGGTCGTCGAGTGGCGCAGGTAGCCCGGATGGTGGCCAGCTCGTAGGCGAACGGATAGCCCATGACATACATCGATTGGATCGTGGTCGTCGTCTGGGTCGTCGGTACCAGCGCGTTTGGATTTTCTTTCAAACGGCACGTCAAGAGTACGCGCGATTTTCTGTTGGCCGGCCGGCGTCTGCGGTGGTGGCAGATTGCCATGGCCCAGTCGGCCGATGCTGTAGATGCGACGGATTTTGTGGCAACCACCGGACACGGATTCCGTACTGGCATGTCGCAAGTCGGCTTTGCCTGGTGGGGTATGGGCATCGGTTCATTGCTGTTGTCCCGTTACATCACCCCGCTGTTATACAGGACGGGCGTTTACACGAACGCCGAGTATCTTGCGCTGCGATACACGCCGTCGCTGCGCATCGCCAGCGCGGTTTTGCAGGTGCTTTATCGGTTTGTGGCCATGGCGCTGGTGGTGTACGCCATGGCCACCATGTTCAAAGTGATCGTTGGCATCGACCTGTGGGTTGGCGTATGGGCTGCCATGATTCTGACGTTGATATACGTCTTTGCCAGCGGCCAGTTGGGCGTGGTGATGGCGGCGATTCCTCAAGTGGCCTTGATGATGTTCACCTCGGTGTTGATATTCGTCGGTGCCACAATGGAGTTCGGTGGATTAGGCGGCTTCCGCGAACACGCGCCTGCCTTGGGAGACCTGGTACACATGGCCGGTCATGAGGAACCGGGCGTTTCGGGCGGGGTGTATCTGTGGGGGCTGATCCTCACGCTGCTGACCTACCCGATCGTCAATCAAACCGTGGCGCAGCGGATCGTGGGTGCTCGATCCGAAATGGATGCACGCAAGGGGACAGTGGCTTCGCTCCTGCCGTGGTGTCTGATTACCGGCATCTCGACCGCAGTCGGCATTATGGGCGTCGTCCTAATGCCGGAACTACGATTGGAGAACCCGGACCATTTGTTCCCGAAATATATGGAGCGTTATCTTGCTTCCATCGGGCCGGGAGTCCTGGGACTTGGCGTGGCAGCACTGGTCGTGGCCAGCATATCAACTGGGGCGGGTATTGGAACTGCTATAGCCGGTCTTATGACCAGGGACGTACTTGGCTACTCGACCGGGAAGGAATCCAAGGATCGCAAATATCTGTGGCTCACACGGGTATTTGCCTGTCTGTCAATCATTTGCGGCACCATGTTTGCCATGCTGATTCCATATTTCAAAGGAATGATCCCGTTCTACGTGGCGATTACGGGGACATTCGTCCTGCCCCTGACGGTTCCCTACATTGGCGGCGCTCTGTACCGTCGCGCCAGTCGTGGTTCGGGGATGGCATCGTTGGTGGCTGGTGTCGGCGTTGGTTCGATTCTGTTCCTTGGGGATTGGTTCAATTTCCTGCCCGCTGAAGTTGCGCATCCTCAATGCCGTCCTTTCCTGGTGCTTGAGGCGTCGTTCCTGGTTTTCTTCGCATGGAGTATGCTCGAGAACTGGATCAGAGGTCCTGTTCCACAAACCGATCTCGCAAGCATGCTGAACTCGTCCGACTTTGGCAGACCCGCAACACCCGAGGAAGTCAAGGCGATGATCAAAGAACGTCGCCATGTGTCCTGGCCGGGAAAGGACGAGTTGGCCTATGAGAACTTGGGGATCTCCAAGAAGGTCGCGTGGTACGCGCACCCGACAACGTTCGAATTGGTTGCTGTTGTTCTTCTGATCGTCCTCATGATCTGGTGGTGGTAACAATGAAACGATTCACAATACGAAAACGCATTCTAGAACGGATTCTCGGGAGGGCGAAGCTCCTGCTGAGCCGTCTCTTCCTGTGGTTTCGGCTCGGCGGGAGCCTCGCCCTCCCGGTATGGCAACCGCTTCTAGTTGTCCTGGTGATTGCGTTGCAGGCGTGGGCAGCCGAGTCCGCCGAGTTGAAAGTCGGCGCGGCAGCCGTCGATCTTGAGGCGGACGACTCGATGGTCATCGCCGGAGGCATTCATCCGCGATACGTCAAAGGGCAAGAAGGGAAACTGCGAGTCGTGGCGATCGTGCTTCAAACAGCTCCTTCGGAGACTTTGGCCATCGCCGCCTGCGACGTGCTGATGCTGACGCGAGACCTGTTGGATCCGGTTGCTGCGGAGATCGAGAAGACCTGCAAGATCCCGGCTTCCAACTTGATGATCCACACGACGCACACGCATCACGCACCGAGCACGATGCGCGTTCACGGTTATGATCGGGACGAGGTGTTTTGTGCGCGGGTACAGCGAGCCATTGTAAGAGCGGTGACCGAAGCACACTCGCGGCTTGCCGATGCCAGCTTCCACTTCAAGATGGCCGAAGAGAAGACGGTTGGCCAGAACAGCCGGTTGTTGCTGTCCGATGGAAGCATCTACTGGATCGGTAAACGCGACGATGCAGTGCGGCCGACTGGTCCTTTCGATCCGGCGCTTCCCGTATTGGTGTTCCGCGACGCTTCCGGCGGTCTGGTCGGCACGATATTCGGGCACTCGACGCATACCATCGGAGCGCTCACCGGGAACTTTCGGTCACCGGCGTTCTACGGTATGGCTGCCCAGCGGATGGAATCCGAACTTGGCGGCGTCTTCTGTTTTCTTCAGGGAGCCTCAGGTTCTACGCACCGGTTGAACGTCGGACCCGCTGACGCGGCCAAGCGGATTGAAGAAGCGGTGCGAGCGGCAATCTCGGAGGCCGAGTTGTGCGAAGACATGAAGTTGGCTTCGATCAAGCGGGAATTCGCTTTCACGGTGCGAACGTTCGACGAAGAAGCCGAAGAACGAGCTGTAACTGACTACTGCACGAAACGCGCAGGCGGTGGTGCCCAGTCGGTTATCGAGGTGTTCCGGCGCATGCGCAAAGAGCTGGCATCGCATCAAGGCAAGCCGCGGTCTACATGGCTCCAGGCGATGCGGATCGGCGATGTTGCCATTGTGGGCGTGCCCGCTGAATTCTTCACTAAGCTGGGCATGGACATCAAACGCCGATCGCCCTTCGCGAACACGGTCGTCGTCGAGTTGACGAACGACTGGATCGGTTACCTCCCTGACCGCGAAGCTCACCGGCTGGGTGGTTACCAAGTGTGGACGGGGTTCCACAGCTACGCTGAACCTGGCACGGGGGAACGAATGGTTGACGAAGCCGTGAAGATGCTTGAGGAGTTGAGGAGAGCGCCAACCGGACAATCGGACTAGCGTGCCGACCATTCTGCGAAGCGTTAGCGGTAAACGTACGGTCTCTGCCGTTTGTGTTAAGCACCGCAAGCCAGATCGGTTAGACGAGTGCCCGCTTGTGGCAGAATTCCGGCTCGCCTAAACTTGCTTTTTCCCGCAACTTGGCCCACTTGAGTACAGAATCCCTCACAGTTCGATGAAGAATCACGTTCGTCGCGCCGGTCGCATCAATACCCTGTGGACGTTGCTCCTTGGGGCTGGCGCTGGGATTGCCGTGTTGGTGTTTCTCTTGAACCTAGGCGGCCCCGGCAGTCGAGACGATGTGAATAAGCTGACCGTGTATTGTGCCGCCGGCGTCCGTTTTCCTATGGACGAGATCGCCAGGCGGTACAAGGAGGAGTACGGCGTTGTGGTCGAGATACAATACGGCGGTTCGGGGACTCTTCTGTACAGCAAGATCGAAGTCAACAAGTTCGACACGGCGGACCTGTTCCTGGCGGCGGACGATTCTTACACCACCGAGGCCGTAGAGAAAGGACTTGCCGCCGAGACACTGCCAATCGCGCACATGCGTCCCGTTATCACGGTTCGAAAGGACAGTACTAAGAAGATCGACACGATCGAGGATCTGCTGAAGGACGACGTTGCGGTGGTCGTTGCTGATCCCGACCAGGCGGCCATCGGCAAGGCCATGCGAGAGCGACTGGATCAGGTGGCTGTGGACGATACGACGCTGTGGGAGAAGCTAAAACAACACGTAACCAAACGCGGCGTCTTTAAGCCGACCGTGGCCGACGTCGCCGCAGATGTCAAATTGGGCTCGGCTGTCGATGCGGGTATCGTCTGGGATTCGACCGTGGCCATGCCCGAGTTTCGCGACGAGTTGAAGGCCATAAACGTTCCGGAATTGGACGGCGAGCCCGGTTTGGTAACGGTATGCGTTCTGAATTCGTCCCGCCATCCCACGGCGGCGCTGAAACTCGCTCGGTACATTACCGCTCGCGACCGTGGATTGCCTGTGTTCGAGGAGTTCGGGCTTAGACCGGTCGAGGGCGACGTGTGGGCGGAGAATCCACAGATCACATTCTATTGCGGTGCCGTGAACAAACGAGCCGTGGAGCATATCGTCGAGGAGTTTCAGGAGCGAGAAGGCGTTCTTGTCGACACCGAGTACGGCGGCTGTGGAACACTCACGGGCACGATGAAGCTGATCGATGGGAAAGGCTCGGATAAACTATTCCCAGACGTCTACATGGCCTGCGACGTGTACTTCTTGGAAAACGTCAAACAATGGTTCCAGGAAGCGGCAAACGTATCCGATACCGAAATCGTCATCGCGGTCCCGAAGGGCAGCACGAAAGTCACACAACTGAGTGATCTGGTCAAACCGGGAATCCGCGTTGCGTTGGGTGAACCGGATATGTGCACGATTGGCGCGCTGACGCGACGGCTGCTGGTCAAAGAGGGGCTCTACGATCAGCTTAAAGAAAAGCAGACGCAGGAGGGCGAGGTCGTTGTCGAGAAGCCCTCGTCGGCGATGATCGTTCCGGATGCAGTAACGGGGCACGTCGACGCCGCAGTAGCGTACATAACAGACGTCTTGGCAAACCGTGACAGCGTGGATATCGTGCGGATCGACTCGCCGCTAAACAAAGCGATTCAACCGTTCAGCATCGCCAAGAGAAGCGATCACAAGTATCTCACCCGCCGTCTGTTCCGAAAAATCGCAGATTCTCCGGAAGCCTTCGAAGACGCGGGGTTTCATTTCAGGCTGGATGAGGATTCTGCTGCAGAGGAATCGGAGGCTCCCGGCTCGTGACGCAGCAATCTGCAACGAAGACACAAGGCGAGTTCGGTAAGCCTCGCACGCCGAAACTGATCGCCGCGTCGGACACGTTGTTCTATGCGGCGTTGGTGATCATCGGCGGGGCCTACGTGCTGCTGATTGTGGCCATGCTTTTGGCTGACGGTGCCTATATGGCTGGCCAGACTCTGAAGGCGACCTACGATTCGCCACGCGGCTGGCTGGGCGCGGTGACGGACAATCCCATGGTCGTTGCCTTGGCAGATCGTAAGATCCAATACTCGATCTGGCTCAGCATGATCTCGTGCACTCTATCGGCGATTCTTTCCGTCCTGGTAGCAGTCCCGCTGGGGTACCTGATGTCGCGTCATCGGTTCTTCGGCCAGAGATTACTGGACGCGATCGTCGACATCCCCATCGTGCTTCCTCCGTTGGTGGTGGGCTTGAGCCTATTGATCCTATTCCAGTTTCCTCCATTCAGCGCCTCCGCCCGAAACGTAGTCTACCAGGTTCCTGCCGTGATCCTGGCTCAATTCTCTGTGGCTTGCGCCTTTGCCGTCCGGACCATGAAGCACACGTTTGATCACATCAATCCTCGATACGAGCAAGTCGCGCTATCGTTGGGCTGCAGCCGAGTAGGGGCGTTTGGGTGGGTCGTGTTGCCGGAGGCGAGCCGCGGGATGACCACGGCTTTTACACTGGCTTGGGCCCGTTCGCTGGGCGAATTCGGGCCGTTGTTGATTTTTGCTGGTACCACACGCATGAAGACCGAAGTACTGTCGGTCTCTGTATATCTGGAGATGAACGTAGGTAACATCGAGGCCGCTGTGGCGGTGTCGCTAATTATGGTGGCCGCGGCGGTGGCCGTGTTGATTCTGGCTCGTCTGTACGGCTCGCGCGATATCGGGCTGTAGGTCGAAACCGAAGAGGGAGACGAAACGTGATCGCCGTTGACGGCATATCCTTGCGAGCCGGCGATTTTCGATTGGACGATGTCTCCCTGCGCGTACCCACCGGCGGTTACGGCGTGCTGATGGGCAAGACGGGATGTGGCAAGACAACGATCCTGGAGTCGATCATTGGATTGCGTCCTGTCACGAAGGGGAAGATCTGGTTGTGCGATCGCGACGTGACGCACTTGAAGCCAGCGGTTCGAGGTGTCGGCTTTGTTCCTCAGGACGGAGCCCTGTTCTCAAGGATGACGGTGGAAGAACAGGTGGCTCTGGCACTCGTTGTGCGCAAGGTTCCGCGAGACGCGGTTCGCCTGCGCGTGGAGGAATTGGCCGAGTTGCTGCAGATTACGGATCTGTTGCCGCGCAAACCGCACGGGCTAAGTGGTGGGGAACGGCAACGTGTGGCGCTGGGGCGTGCCCTCTCGTTTCGGCCTCGCGTGTTATGCCTGGACGAGCCATTGAGCGCCCTGGACGAGGAGACGCGGAATCAGATGTGCGAATTGTTGGACGACATTCGCCAGCGCACGGGCGTTACGACGCTGCACATCACGCACAATGTGCACGAGGCCGAGACGTTGGCGGATTGTCTGTTTCGTCTTGAAGGTGGACGCGTTGAAACGGTGAATGGTCAGGGGGGAAGTGTGACCACGGATGGCACCCAAGACCACGGATGAAGAGACGGAGATGGCCAAATGTATTCGTTTGGACTGTCTTGGTTTGGAGGCGGAAGCGGATGGGTTTGGTCTACGAAGACAAGACGCAAATCCTTCGGCGTTGTTTCTTCGATGTGCAGAACGAAGTGGGGCTTGGTCGACAGGAGCAGGGGTATCATCGGTCGTGTGACATCTGGCTGCGAGAACGCGGGATCCCGTTTCAGTATAAGCCTCCTCATCCTATCATGCTTCACGGCGAAGTCGTTCACACCCTCTATCCCGATCTGGTCGCTTGGGATTCGATCACCGTAGAACTGAAGGCGGTACCTCGCAGTCTGAACGCCTCTGAACTCGCGCAGTTGTTCGACTATCTGAAATGCCGAAAGGACCGGTTGGGGCTACTGGTGAACATGGGGCTGGATCGGGTCAGCGTCGAACGCATCGTGTACGATCCCCCGGACTACGAGTGCGTTGAGGACTGGCAGTACTGGACCGATCACATTGAGGGCGCTGACCGCGAAGCCGGGCTCGCGATTCGCGATGCCGTCAGGAGCCTCTCTGAAGCCCACGGCACAGGCTACAGCCGTGAAGTGACACAAAAACTGTTGCTCCACGAACTCGCATGCCGGGACCTATCGATCGCAGCATCGCCTTTGGCCAAAGCCCTCTTTCACGGAACCATGGTGGACGAATCGCCGCTGGACTGCCTGGTGGTCGAAGGTCGAATCGTCCTCGTCTATACCGTTCTGTTCGACACAAACAGCTTCAACATCAACCGAGGGAAATCCTACATGAAAGCTCTAGGGCTACACTGAGGGGTGGCTGTAGATTTCGGACGTGCAAAGATCCAAATCGCCGGCCTCCGCCATTCCCCCAAGGAGTGACCTTCATCTTCATCCGTGGTCTTGGGTGCCATCCGTGGGCCTAACCGTTCTTCAATTCCTCCTGCCACTCTTGAATCAACCGCATAGCCTCGATCGGCGTGGTATTGTTGACGTCCAGTTCGCGAATCTTGTCCAACAGCGGATGTTCGGCCAGGCCGAACAGTGTCAATTGAATGTCGCCCCCGCGGCGTCTCTTTTGTTGCCTCGCGACTTTCGGGCGGCCGTTTTCGTCCAAGTGCTCTGCTTCAAGCTGGGCGAGGATTTGCTTGGCGCGTTCGTTCACTTCGGGCGGCACACCGGCCAACCGGGCCACGTGAATGCCGTAGCTTTTGTCCGCCGCGCCGCCGACGATCTTGTGCAAGAAAGCGATGTTCTCTTCCCACTCTTTGACCGCCACGTTCAGGTTCTTCACCGACGGCAGCGAGCTTTCCAGGTCGGTCAATTCGTGGTAGTGCGTGGCGAACAGCGTGCGGCAGCCAATCTTGTCGTGTGTGTGCTCGATGATCGCCCAGGCGAGCGAGACGCCGTCGTAGGTGCTGGTCCCGCGTCCGATTTCGTCGAGGATCACGAGGCTGTGGGCGGTTGCGTTGTTCAGAATCCTCGCCGTTTCGGTCATTTCGACCATAAACGTACTCTGACCGCGTGACAGTTCGTCGCTGGCTCCTACGCGTGCGAAAATGCGATCGGCAACGCCGATGGTAGCCCGGCGAGCCGGAACAAATGATCCCATCTGAGCCATGAGCGTGATCAGGGCGACTTGGCGGATATACGTACTCTTGCCGGCCATGTTCGGACCGGTGATCAGCAGGATCGTACCTTCATCCGGATCGGTCAGACAGTCGTTCGGAACAAACGTGCCTTGCGGTTCGGTGATGTCCAACACAGGATGCCGCCCGTCGGCGATGTCCAATTGCGGCTCTTCAATCATTTTCGGCCGGCAGTAACCGCGCTCGCAAGCCAACTCGGCCAATCCAACGAGCACGTCCAGTTGGGCAAGCACTGCAGCGGTGGCCTGTAATCGACGAGCGGACGCGGCGACCACATCGCGCAATTCCAGGAAGAGATCGTATTCCAGGTCCTTTGCCTTCTCGTCGGCCGAGAGGACTCGCTCTTCGTACTCTTTCAGCTCCGGCGTAATGTACCGTTCGGCGTTTTTCAGCGTTTGCTTGCGGATGAATTGGTCGGGTACCTTGTCGCGGTGCGTGTTGGTGACCTCGATGTAGTAACCGAATACTTTGTTGTAGCCAACCTTCAGGTTGGGAATTCCGGACGTCTCGACGATTTCGGCTTGGTACTTGGCGATCCACTGTTTGCCGCCAGCGGCCAGTTCCCGCAACCGATCCAACTCCTCGTCGAAGCCATCACGGATGAAACCACCTTCGCGCGATGTCAGCGGGCAATCGCTCACCAAAGCCGACTCCAGTTTGCCGCGCACTTCGGGGCATAGATCCAGGTCTGCTTCCAGGCGACAAAGCAGCTCGCTTTTTCGCGCGGTCAATTTAGCCTTCAGTTTCGGGAGGCCGGCAAGCGTCCGTCCAACGAAACTCAAGTCGCGCGGGTTGGTGCGCCCCGTTGTGACGCGTGCCAGAAGACGTTCCAGGTCATAGACACCGCGTAGTTGGTCGCGAAGCTGGCTCCGCAAGCCGGTCTCGCCCATCAACTCCTCGACGGCATCGAGCCGGGCATCGATGCGATGGGTATCGGTCAGAGGACCGGCGAGCCAGTCGCTCAGCAATCGCGATCCCATAGCTGTGACCGTACGATCCATCACGGCCAGCAGCGAGCCTTCGCGACTGCCGCTACGGATCGTTCGCGTCAGTTCCAAGCTTCTTCGCGTCGCCTCGTCGATCTCCAGCGTGTTACCCTGCCGGTAGGGAATCAATCGGTCGATGTGGTCGAACGATGAACGCTGCGTTTCGTTCAGATAATCCAATACCGCGCCGGCCGCGCGCACAGCCAACCGATCACCTTCGCCGAACCCAAACCCCTCCAGACTGGCTGTCTCGAAGTGTTTTGTCAGGGCCCCTTGCGCCCCGTCGAACGCAAACGCCCACGAAGGCCGTTTGGTGATGGTCATGGACGGGAACACAGCTTGCAGGTCAGCACTTTGGTCTTCGTCTATCAAGCACTCCGACGGATCAATCCGCGCAAGTTGATCTTGAAGCTGCGCGCCAGGAAAAACGGCGGCATGAAACCGGCCGGTGGACAGTTCCGCCCAGGCGATGCCGATTCCGTCAGACGATCGCGATTTCTCCGATGCAGGGCCGACAACCGCCGCCAGAAAATTGCTCTCGCGCGGGTCGAGCAGCCCATCGTCGGTCAATGTCCCCGGAGTGACGACTCGCGTGACCTCTCGTTTGACCAGTCCTTTGGCCTTCTTGGGATCTTCGACTTGTTCACAGACAGCGGCGCGAAAACCCGCAGAAATCAGTTTGCCAAGGTAGTTGTCCAATTGATGGTGCGGAAAGCCCGCCATGGGCATCGCGTTTTCGCCCTTTTCGCGGCTGGTCAGCGTCAGGCCCAGTTCGCGCGCGGCGGTCTTGGCATCCTCGTCGAACAGTTCGTAGAAATCGCCCATGCGAAAGAACAACAGCGCATCACCACACGCGGCTTTGGCGTCTTCGTACTGTTGCATCATGGGTGTCTTGGCCATAGCACCGCATCGTAGCAAGCGGAATGAGAGAGGGCGAGAGGGGTCGCGGGCACGTTGGATACTTGTCCAACGTCAAGACGCCGCGACGGTCGTTGCCTGTTGAGCTTCCTCCGTCGCAGCGATCGGCATCACCCACGTGCGATCGCGTTGGATAACTTCGATTTGCGGATTCTCGACGGTCTTCGCCTTGCCGTATCGGTGCATGAGTCCGCCAGCAAACTGCAGGACATCGCTGCTCAGTGGACCGATGATTAAGACCGAGGTGCCAACGTAGTTTTCGGCGTGCAACATGGCCGAACTGGACGCCTCAGGCAGCTTGTGCATGTGTTCAAGCTGCTCGTTTTCCACCTCGTTTCTGCCGGCGATCACCTTCGTCTTGTCATCGAAACGGAAATGCCGCCCGACCTTCAAAATCTCGAAGTCCCAGGGCGTAGCTTGAGGTTCCAGCTTAAGCAGATCGTGGACTATGCGGCCGAACTGGACCTCGGTCAGTGCGCACCCTGTTGACGGATCCGGGATGTAAGGAAGCTCCAAGTCCTTACCCAGTTGGATCAGCCCTTTGCGGCTGCGTCCCGAGAACTCGTACAACTTGTCGCGGTCCACCCACCCTTCGCGTTCCGGTCTGGTCGGACGCAGCAGTTTGGCTGATAGCGGGCGAAGCAGCAGATCCTCCAGGTCCGAATGATACGCGATGGTGTCCAACTGCCATCGCTTCTGGCTCATGGGACGCTGGCCGGCCACCTCGCCGCTGACGATGAAGTCCGCACCGATCTGCTCCATGAATCGCTTGGCTCGCTGGAACATGTAGATGCGACAGTCGATACAGGGGTTGGCGCCTTTGCCGTAGCCGAATCGAGGGTTCTTGACGATTTCCAGATAGTCGTCTTCCTGCGAGACGACCGACAGGGGAACGTCCAGCCCGCGCGCCGCCTGCCCGGCACGATCCTGGCAGCATTCGAAAATGGTCTTGTAGTTCAACGCGTCGACTTCGACGCCCTGTTCTTGCATGATGCGAATTGCCAACATGCTGTCCAGGCCGCCGGAGAGTACTGCAATACATCGAGGCATGGTTCTATGTGTAGATAGGAGGTTTCTGTTAGGTGGAGCGTGACCGACTCTGGCTCTGGCTACTTTGGGGATGCGTCTCGGCCACGTCGGGTTCAATCAGAAGGGAACTGGGCCGGTTCGTCGTTCAATTCCGCCAAGGCATTGCACGCCGCGCGCTGCTCCGCTTCCTTCTTGTTCCTTCCCCAAGCAGCCTGATACTGCGTGCTGCCGACCAGCGCGGCGATCTTGAAACACTTGCGGTGATCCGGGCCTTTTTCGTCGAGCAACTGATAAGTGGGCGTATTGGCAAATTCGCGCTGGGCAAACTGCTGCAACAGTGACTTGTAGTTGCCGCCCAATTCCCCGGCTGCCGCCAATTCGATTTCCGGTCCAATATACTCCTGGATGAACCTGCTGGACGCGTCGTTCCCGCCATCCAGGTAGATGGCAGCCACGAGCGACTCGAACACATCGGCCAGCAGCGAGGGCGGTATCGACTGGCCCGATGCCATCCCTTTGCCGACGATAAGAAACTCCTGCAGCCCAAGGGCTTCGCTGATCTTTGCGCACGTCTGGCGGCTGACGACCGCCGATTTGATCTTCGTCAGGCCGCCTTCCTGGTACTCCGGGTACTGTGCAAACAGCAACTCGCAGACCACGGCACCGAGAATGGCGTCGCCGAGGAACTCCAGCCGTTCGTTGGATGCCAAACGGTGGTCCGCCCCGGACGCATGGGTCAGAGCTTCCAGAAGTAGAGCCTTGTCGCCGAACGTGTATCCAATTCGTCGTTCGCAGCGTTCAAAACGCGTGGCCTGCTGTTCGTCCAGATTGGCTGTCAGGTTTTCGTCAGCAGACGCCGTCATTTTCCGTAACTTACCATCGAGGCATACGACCATTGACAATCAACGCATTTTTTGCCCACGGACGTGGTTTGGCAATTGGCGGCACGAGCCGCTCCCATATAATAATACCTTTACGCCTTCTTTGAGTAGAGCGGGCTAAGGGGATCGAAGCTCTTTTCCCGCCCATTTGCATAAGAACTGCCGTCCGCCCTGCATCTATGGCCCGCGGGACACTCATGACGGCGGCGAACCGAAGCCGAATCAAGCGGAACTGGCATGCGCGGGCACCGGAATCACACATCGGTCGCCATAACGGTGACGCCGAAGGCGCTGGATTGACGAGAATCTGACTGCGACGGAACACCGCCATGATCAATATGCTGTATCTGCCCGAATTGCGCGAGATGCTGGCCGAGAACAACGCGGACGAGATGCGCGAATTCTGCACTGCGCTGCACCCCGCTCGTACGGCCGAATTCATGGAAGGGCTGAGTGCCGACGAGGCGTGGCAGGTGTTGCAGCATGCCGATGCGGAAACGCGAGAGGAGATCTTCCGCTACTTTGATGAAGACAAGCAGGTGGAGATTCTGGAATCGCAGGATCGTCATGAGATCGCCGGTCTGGTTGCCGAAATGGCTCCCGACGACCGCGTGGATCTACTGCAGGAAGCCGACGGCACAATTGTCGAGGAGCTTCTACCGCTGCTACCGACGGACGAGCGGCGAGACTACCTGCGCCTGCGCGAATATCCCGAAGGCGTCGCCGGCGCCGTGATGACGACCGAGGTGGCTAAGCTGGGCGAAGGGCTCACGGTCAAAGAGGCGCTGGACGAACTTGGCCGGCAGGCAGAGGAATTGGAGACGATCTACTATCTGTACGTCGTCGACGAAACCGACCACCTGCGCGGCGTCGTCTCGGCCAGACAGTTGGTCTCGGCGATGACTCACCCGGAAACGCGACTGGGCGAGGTGATGGAGACCGACGTGGCGGCGGCAAACGTATTGGATGACCAGGAGGACGTTGCGCAGAAGGTCGCTCGTTTTGACTTGCTGGCGATTCCCGTGGTGGACGACGAACGCCGGATGTTGGGCATCATCACTCACGATGACGTGATTGACGTCATGCGCGAGGAGGCCACGGAAGACGCGCACCGCATCGCTGCGGTGCATCCGCTGGAAGAAAGTTACATGAAGACGCCCGTTCTTACGCTTAGCTGGAAGCGAGGCCTTTGGCTGACGATTCTGTTCGTCTTCGCGTTGCTCACCGCATTCGCACTTCAATCTTTTGAGGGTGACATTGGGGACTACGTTTGGCTCGTGCTGTTCATCCCTCTGGTGATCTCCAGTGGTGGCAATTCCGGCAACCAGTCTGCCACGTTGATCATCACAGCCCTGGCGACCAAGGACATCGAATTGCGAGATTGGTTTCAAGTCGTGCGCCGCGAACTGGCGCAGGGGGTGCTGCTGGGCGGTTTTCTAGCCTTCATCGGTTTCGTGGCGGCGATGATTATGACCCGAACAGACGATGGCATCCAGGTCATGCCTGCCCTGGTCGTCGGGATAACACTAGTGTTGGTAGTGATTTGCGGCACGTTGTTCGGGTCCGTGTTGCCGCTGCTCTTCAAGCGGCTGGGCTTGGACCCGGCAATGATGAGCAATCCGTTCGTGGCCGGGATCATCGACATCCTGGGAATTGTTATCTACATGAACGTAGCCCTGCTACTGATGTCGATGACCGGCGGTGCGGCGGAGCCGGATCCCGCGGAAGCAAGTTTCCTTTTCTTCCCTCGCTAGTTATCCCTCATCATCTTTTTCCGGTTCGCTCTCCTCCTCCGACGTCGGCGGCTCCGAATTCGGCTCCTTGTCATCGGGCGATTCCTGCGAGTCGTCGGGCGTCTCTTCCTTGCTCGACGTCTCACGAGAGGCAAAGACGAAGACTACCAGGACAACGAAGATAGCAATCGACGGCCAGAACCAGATCGGTGTCCAGTTGCACGCCTGCGCCACGAGCCAGTCATTGCGCGTCAAACTGATATCATCTTCGCTTGCGGCGCCCTTCTTCTTCAGACCGTCAATCCTTTTAAAAATGGACACCATGTCGTCACGCAGGTACTTGTGATCACCGAACTCAACTCCTGAATCCGGCATCTTCTTGACCGCGGCCATGGTGATCTCGCCATCGTCGTTCGCACCAAGTTCCGAAACCAGATCGGCTTCCGCCTCTGGTTCCTCGGCGCCCATCAGTTTCTTCGCCGTGCCCGATAGATCCAAGTATCGCCAGATGCTTGTCGCCGCATCGGGGTCGTTCCAGGGTGGCAGCGGCTTTTTGACATCGTCTATTGCCACCGAGCCGTCGTAGACCTCGGCAATCTGTTCGACGGAGTCTGTTCCTGTTTCCAGCCGGACCACGGTGCGTCCGCCTTCGTAGCCGCCTGCGGGAGCTTGTTCGTCGACCTTCACTACGACGTCCCGAGATGCGTACGTGATCGCCGGTGGATTCTTCTGCATTAAGTAGCCGCCGGTGTTACTGCCGACAAACCAACCGACGCCAATCAACAGGAAGGTGAGCAGGCTCTGGGCACTGGCCTTAAGTTCCACCGGCGCTCGTTTGTCGACGTACATGTACGCACCGACGTAGAAGAAGCTGTAGCAGAATCCGTGCAGGACCAAACCAAGCAAGGCCGCGGGAAACGCGAACGCTGCCCACGATGCGGGACAGGCGAATAGCAAGTAGCGCACGGCCCAGGCGAGCATCCCAATCATCACAACCCGCTTCAGCCCCAGCTTCGAGACGAACCACGGCATGCTGAACATGAAGATGATCTCTGCAAACTGGTTCAGCGTCGTAAGGGCCAAAGGCGATGGGTAGCCTCGTTGTTGGAGCATTGGCACGAGGAGCGTGAAGAAGAAACCACAAGCCGGAATGCTGACCAGGAAGACACATATGATGAAGATCAACATGGCTGGCTGCTTCAGCAGTTTCAGAGCGCCAAGACCAATCGCATCACCGCCGTCTTTCGCACCCTTGGGCGGCGTATTGGGAAGGGTCCAACAGTACAGAGCGAGGACGATGCCCGCGACTCCGGACTGGAACAAGAAGTTTCGTTCGGTCGCACCGCCCAGGAAGACTGAGGCGATCACTACCGCCATGATCCAGCCAACCGTGCCGAGCACGGCAATGCGTGGGAACTTATCGGGGTCGGGGATATGGCGAAAAGCAACCGCGTTCACCAACGCAATGGTAGGCATGAAGAAAAGACCGTTCAGCATCATCAACGTCGTCAGCCCGAAGGCTTTCGTTTGGAACCCGGCCAGAATCAGGCAGACTCCACCCAGCAAGTGCAGGACGCTCAAGACGCGTTGAGCTGGAAAGAACTTATCGGCAATTGGCCCGACCAGCAGCGGCGAAATCATAGCGCCGATGGCCGGCACAGCCCCGAGCAGACCGATCTGTGCTCCCGTGAAACCGAGCTTCTGGGCGTAGCCGGTTATGGCGAATCCCCATCCGCCCCAGAGAAAGAACTCCAGGAACATCATCATCGAGAGCCGGGTTCGCACGAGGGGCGGATGCTGTGAAGTCATTAGTCGATTCTCCCACTGTGAGGACAGAAGATGTCGGTCTGGAAGTGTTCGATGATACCGCAAACGAGCGAAACATCAATCATTTCACAGGCCGGAACTCATGTTTCTGAGTTCCGAACTCGCTTGCCGGTCGATGCAGTTCTGAAAGGACCTAGCCTAGGCAAGAGGCAGGATTACCCCAAGTGGTTCCGCTTGACACGATAGGTTTCACCAGAATACCCACCGTTTCTTCCGAAACGCGGCAAGAGCGTCTGCTTCCGTATGGTGAATGCTGAGGACCTTGGTCAGGCCGGTACTCGTGAACGCCTGCATGATCTCGGAATCGATGTTGCAGAGTTTCAGTACCACCTTAGCGATGCCACAGTTCTTGTGGAGCAGCAGAACTTTGCCAATCATGGCCGAGGACATATGCCTCACGCCTCGGAAGTCCAGCAGCATTTTTCGGTCCGCCCGGTCCACCAGCGAGAGAAGCTCGTTCCCAACTTTCTCGATTACCGTATTGGCAATAATCGAATGGTGGTTGAATCGGACGACGAGTACATCGTTCCTGTCGTCGTATTCGAGTTCGGACATAATTGCCTCTTCCCAAATGAGATGAATGGATGAGGTTTGTTCCGAATCCCTCATCCGTCGCGTGTGGATATCTCACAGGACCTGCAGCGCGACCGGCATACCGGCCCAGTAGGTTCTTCATTGGCTATGTCCGGCCATTTGGAATTCTAGACGTCGGCGCGGAAATGGAATAGCAATTTGTTGCTTTCTTCTCCCGACGACCGCGACACGTCAACGATTGGGATAGAAAAAACGCCCGTAAGACGGGTCCTCTGAACCACCCAGGCGGCGATGGCGAAACGGCCTATCGGGCTGCTGCTTTGGCCCTTCGGGTACGCCGAGACAGAACGTTGACCGGCTAGAATCCAAACCAGTTTCGGACGCCGAGACGGAATATTGACCACAAGGCCGCGAGGGCCTCGCGCATGTTGATCTTCGATTGCCCCTGCTGACGGTCGACAAAGACAATTGGCGTTTCGCCGAAACGTGCGCCCTTGCGTTTCAAGTGCCAGAAGATCTCTTCGAGGAACGAATAGCCCGTCGAGTGGATCTTGTCAAAGTCGACTTGCTTGAGCACATCGGTACGAAAGCAGCGAAACGCGCCGCTGCAGTCTCGAATCTTCAGGCCCAACAGGCATCGAGCGTACAGATTGATAGCACGACTCATAAACCGCCTTCGCAGCGGCCAGCCTTCCACTTTTCCGCCTTTGACGTATCGCGAGCCGATCATCACATCTACGCACGATTCATCGCCCTCTCCGTCCATGCCAGTCCGCATCGTGGGGATATATCGCGGGTGATGGCTGAAATCGGCGTCCATAATCAGCACGTACGCATAGCCGTGGTCGATGGCGTAACGCATGCCAGCGACGGTTGCGCTGCCCAGCCCCAACTTGCCCGAGCGATGAATGACGCGAATCCGGTTATCGTCGGCCGCCCGCTCGTCGCACCAGCGTCCCGTACCGTCCGGCGAATTGTCATCAACCACCAAGAGATCCACATCCGGCGCATAACGAAACACCTCGTTGGTCAATTCCGGCAAGCTCTCGATTTCGTTGTAGGTGGCTATGACCACCAAGGTGGGGCGTTCATCGCTCATGGTGGACCTATGTCTGCATGGGGCCGAACGTATTGTATGCGATTATGCGCACGCTTGAGTCGGCCCCTGCGTTTTTTTTGAACAGGCGAATGGCGTAATCTGGGTGGACGATAGGGATGCGTCTGTGCTTTCTGTGTGGAGTGCCCCCAATGTGCCGATCGTGTATCTGAGGTTGTCTTGTTTGGTAGTTGCGATTGTCACCCGCATAAGAAGGGGAATTGAAATGAGAGCCATTTTGAGCCTTGCGGCGATGGCTACCCTTATCAGCATGGCTTCTGCGGCAAATGCCCAGATCCCAATCGTGGATGTCGCGCTAACGCAAGACAACGTCCTCCAAGGGCAATTGGTGACAAAGAGCGGACAGCCCAAGTCCGATTCGCTCGTTCTGGTGTCGAACGGACAAGACGCCATTCGCCGGGCAACGACCAGCGACCAAGGCGTCTTTGCTGTCAATCTCCATCGAGGTGGCATCTACGTACTGTCTCACGGTGAAGCGGTCGCCGTAGTCCGTGCATGGACCTCACAATCGGCGCCGCCGTCTGCGACAGGCGGCATTCTTGTGGTGTCCGACGAGCGTGTATCGCGTGCCCACCTCTCATCTAACCGACTCGGGCTCTGGTCCGGCCACCGGTACGGCCCGGTTACCACGGCCGCTATTGTCGGTGCAATGGGGACCGTCATCTTCCTTGCGGCCGACAACGACGATGGAAGCTGAGATAACGCACTGGATCAGCCCATGACCGTGTGACTCACAGTTGACGCCGTCCTTCCCGGTGACATGGCTCGAATCTGCACCGCGCGCGACGCGTCAATTGCACTTGCACGGGGAGACATAATCAGCCACTCGTCCGGATGTGGAAATCAAGCGGCTATGTCGGGCGAATTTGGCAGCATTGACTGGGTAGAGGCGGCCAACTAGTCTGGAGCCACGAAAGTGGGCTAGTGCAAGAGTTGCCGATTGCTGCTTAGTAGATGAGAAAAAGTGGAGGATAAGGGAGTCGAACCCTCGACCTCTTGAATGCCATTCAAGCGCTCTCCCAACTGAGCTAATCCCCCAAATTGCCGGGCCGTGCCGGACTTGCCGTCCAGCACAAGTCCTCAAAGTAATACTGTCGATAGATACTGTCAAGGACGGCAGATTTTCTGGTTTTCTTGAGTTTCAGGCATCGATTCCTTTGAAAAAGTACGTCATCCCATTCCTGAAATTCGCAATTCCTGTGGCAATCATCGCTTGGCTTCTCGCCAGTGTGGACCAAGAGGATTTCCAGCGGCTTCGACAGCAAGAGAAGGATTGGCCCATGCTGTCGTGTGGGGCCGCGTTGGTGCTGGCCACTGTTTGTGTGACGTTTCTCCGCTGGTATCTGCTGGTGCGAGCCCTGGACTTGAGGTTCCGAATTGCGGACGCCTTTCGGTTGGCGTTCCTTGGCTACCTGCTGAACTTCGTTGGCGGTGGCAGCGTCGGCGGGGACCTTTTTAAGGCGATTTTCATTGCTCGCGAGCAACCAGGACGGCGGACCGAAGCTGTGGCAACCGTGGCGATGGACCGCGTTGTTGGCCTGTTTGCCCTACTGCTGGTCACAAGCACCGCGATTCTATTGGCTGGTGTGTCAAGCGACGATTGGAGGGTCAAGGCGATCTGTGATCTCACGCTGGTGGTCACGGCGATTGCCATCGTGTTCGTGGTCCTGATCCTGATACCTCGATTCCGGGGAGGCCGTTTCGTTCATGCGATCACGCGACTGCCCAAGATAGGTTCAACGTTAGAGAGGTTGATCGCGGCAGTGGGAGTCTACCGGGGCAAGCCGCTGGTGCTGGCCTCGACGTTGGGGATGAGCGTTTTCGTCCATGTGTCCCTTTGTGTGGCCATCTATCTGGCGGCAGCGGCAATCTTTGATCAGCCGCCCACTTTGGCCGAACACTTCATCATTGTCCCTTTGTCCATGTGCGCCGGCGCCTTGCCTTTGACGCCGGCCGGACTGGGAACGTTCGAGTTGGCGGTCAGCGAGTTGTACGAGTTGTTACCCGCCCAGGCGAACGAGGACGGGATTATTGTCGCTTTGGCCTATCGATTGATGACCATCCTGATTGCCGTGATTGGCGCCGCGTACTATTGGACCAGCCGCCGAGAAGTGAGCGAGATCCTGGAGGAAGCCGAGCGGGAGCAGAAGGGACAGTCGTAGTCAGGTGGGTAGGTCGCGGTTCAATACGCAGAACGTCCAGCGATTGCCTGACGAGTGAATGAGACTGCTTTTGGACGTGCCGGACGTCGAGGTGATACCGCAGCTTGCTGATTCTGGCCGTTTTCGGCTCCGTCCATGTACACCTTGCCGCCCTCGCGCACCAAAGGCGGTGCTGTGTTGTCCAACAAGTCGCTGTGGGCGATGTGTGTATGCGAGTGACCTTCCGTGCGCACCTGCGCCGCGCCATTGTTGCCCACCAAGCAACCTTCGATTCGAACACGCGACGCGCCACAGACGGAAATCCCACTGCGAGCGTTGCCTCGGCAGGTGACGCCACGAAGCGTTGCTCCCATAACACTGTCGTGAGCATTGATGCCGTCAAGTTGAAAGCCCTGCACGACAAGATCGCGGATGACTACGTTTCGCACTTCGTACATCGTGATGCCGACCGGCAGCGCCGAATGAGACAAATCGTATTGGTGAGGCAATCGATCTTCCTCGACGCAGAAGTAGATCTGACGTTCGAAAAGACACCACTGGCGTGGTTTCAAATCCGGCAAGTCCTTTGCGGAGCGATCGACGGGTACTCGATCGGCTGGCCTGCCGTCGAGGAACAGCAGTTGATAGCTCTTCAGCCTTGGAGAAAAGCGAAAGACGTTGCCGTGAGCATGCTTCCAGGCATGCTCTGGTACCGATGCCGAGCCCTCCAAGGTGGCTCCGTTTCCAATGATGATGAAGGGTCGATCCGAGGTACCGCTGTGGCGACCGGCCTGCAACGTAACGCTTTCCCGGTATGGCTGCCCCGAGTTGGTCAGCACGATTCGGTCACCCTTTTGGGCTGCCCGGAGTGCCCGTTCGATGGTCCGGCAAGCTGTCCTTTCGGACGATCCGTCAGCCAGGTCGCTTCCCCCAATATTGTCTACGTGGATATCGCGAGCGCTGGTACTGGCGACGAAAGCCAGCCAGATCACCGTCATTGCACGCGCGGATCCAATCAACGATATTCTCCTTTGGAACGATTCCTCTACAATAGAGGCGTCGGAATTGTGCGCGAGGCTGCCATTTAGGTCAATCTCAGAAAAAGACCACTGAGAATATGCACTTTAATTGTGCGAGCATCCGGAGGCAACCATGAAAGTGACAATAGAGGGCCAGACGCTGGAATTAGTCGAAGGCGATATCACCAAACAGGAAGTGGATGCCATCGTCAACGCGGCAAATAGCCAACTAGCGGGCGGTGGCGGTGTAGACGGAGCGATCCACGGGCGCGGCGGACCCACCATAATGCAGGAGACTGACCGACTGTACCCCGACGGATGTCCAACTGGCTCGGCAGTCATCACCGGAGCGGGGAGTCTACCCGCAAAACACGTGATTCACTCGGTCGGACCGTTTTGGCAGGGCGGAAAAGTGGGCGAACCGGATCTGCTGGCCGGAACCCATCGACGCTCGTTGGAGTTGGCTGTCGAGAATGACTGCAAGAGCATCGCTTTCCCGGCCGTCAGCACGGGTGTGTATGGCTATCCGATGGACAAGGCAGCGCGCGTTGCGTTGGAGACCACGATCGAGTTCATTCGCCAGTACAGAAGGCCCGAGTTGGTTCGATTCGTGCTATACGGCGAACCGGCGTACGAAGCCTTTAAATCGGCGCTGACGGAACTGACTTCCTAGCGTGATCCCGCTACTCTTCCTGCTTTCCCAGGTGTTTGTCCGCGAAGTTCAGATACTGCTCCCAATCGTAGTCGGTCACATCATGTCTACCGCTTCGCATGTGGTACCCGATGATGTCGCTGGCCGGTTTGTTGACCTCGGGCATCTTCTCCGCCGGTAACCCGCCCGCGCCAAGAACCTGATACACCGGTTCGGCGTTCTTGGCGGCAAGGAATTCGCCACGCGGGTCGGCCCAGCGGTCTTCCTGGGCGCTGGCCACGTAGACTGGCCGTGGCGCAGACAAAGCGATCAACATATGCTGGTCAACGGGCAACGCGTCCTCGTTGTCGTTGTACTTGTTGAAATTGTCGCAGAACCAGTGCGGAAAGGATGTGTTGATTCGCTTAACGGTTTCGCCGAACCGCCGACGGCTGAGTGCTGCGCCTCCGCATCCCGAATTGTTCGAAATGACCAGTGCGAAGCGTTCGTCCGTGGCGCCGGCCCATAACGAGGTCTTGCCCAACCGCGAATGTCCCAGGACGGCCACTCGCTGATGGTCGATATCATCGTCGGTCTCGAAGTAGTCCAACGCTCGACTGAGGCCCCAGGCCCAGGCGCTGATGGATCCCCACTCGCCCGGCGCGGGCTTCGTCTTGCCTTCTTTGTAGAACAGCGGGTGCACACCATTCTGAAAGCCATCGTCGAAGTCGGGATCGATATCGCCGTAGTAGATTGTCGCCAGCGCGTACCCTCGGTCCAAAATCGTATCGACCGCCCAACGGCTCGACGCGGTTCCGCGAGACGCTTCGGTGGCGTGATTGTCAACGACTCCCATTTTCGAGTTCGAACGCATCCACTGTTTGCTGAGCGTGATTCCGGGATCGGAGTTGATCGTGTGGTTTCCGTAGAAATTCAAGCCCAGAAAGGCGGGCACGGCGCCTTCTGTCTCGGCGGGCAGGTAGACCAGAATGTCCATCTTGGGGCCGTCCATTTCGCTGCCGAAAAATGCGGAAACCTCCCTTCGTATGGCTTTCCCATTCAGGGCGTTGGCGTCGACCGAAGTGACTTTGAATGTCATCGATCCTGGACGCCCGGGACTTCGACCGAAGACATGCGTCTCGAACAATGACAGAACTTCGGCCCTTCGTTGGGTACGCCAAGTCTCCGCGTCGGCTACCCGATCACCGTTCGCCAGCACCAACGGATCGGGCAGTGTGTACTTGGGGACCTTGGATTCGTCGTAGTTGAAGCTTTTGGATTGGGCGTAGACTTCTGCGCCAACCAGAAGGCCAGCAACTACAACCAAATGAAACGCAGTACGAACTTTCATCGTCGGTGCCTCGCATGTTTGAGTGATACTGCTTCAGCCGGAATCGTTCTCTGATGCTGGTCAGCGCATCCTAATCCATCTCTCGGCCGGTCTCAATTGCGGGACACGAAAGTGGTGAGATTATGTGGCGGTTGAAAGCCCAGCTGACGAGAACGCGCCAGTCGCTGTGGTGTGTTTGCCGAAACCGATTCCTCTGGTGCGACTACCGCCGCATATCACGTACGGGAGGCAGACGGTCGGCAACCGGGGGTGCCGGGAGGCCCGGATCAGCGATTTGATGCTGTGTTCGAGATGGATCCGGCGTGGATAGAATCTCCTGGCTTAATGGCGACAGTTCAGGGATCTCCACAAACTGTTGTTCGAGCGCCTCGGCCCTTTCCTTCCTTTCCTCTGCCTTCTTCGCGATCTGCCCAAAATCCACATGGTCGTAGTACGACACCGCGCCCTGGGATCTATCGCGGTCTTCACGCCCTAGGTAGAGGAGGTTGCGTATTTGATCGCCTGCAAAACGAGTTCCATCGTAGATCGTTCCGTACTGAATCGGTCCCGCGCCAAATACCCAGGCTTCTTTGGCATCGCTTGCCGAAACGGTCACGCCCGACTGCCAAACTGGCTTTCGAGTCTCGCGGTGGTAGGCAAACATGGCGATCTTCGCAGCACCTCGATAGTCGTTTTTTCTGGCGATCGATATCTCGGGGATCATAGGGATCGGCGGAGCGTTCGGTAACAGCGACGCTGCCGTGCTTAGCCCCGTGCTAGCTGGTACACCGTACGTCACTTCGTGGCCGTCTGTGCCAAGTGCGCCAACGCGGGCCTCGACGACGTAGTCGGCGCTGGCCGCATCTTCCTGAAGGAGGCAGCCAGCCGCAACCATCTGTTGCCGTAGTGAACTGATGACGTAGTCCGCGTTGACAAAGAGCAGACCTTTGACCGGCTTGATGTAGGTCGTATCAAAGTAGACTTTCTGCCCCGTCAGTGGAGTGAAGTCGATCCGCGAGACCGTCCGGTCCACGGCGTCGGACATCAGGAGTTGGTCGGTAGCCAAGCGTTGCCGCGTCTGTCCACACCCCACCAAGGCTGCCAGCAGCGCGGGCAACAGGCAGAGAATGCTTCGATGTGGTTTGCGGATGCGGTTTGTCACCATCGTCGGACCGGCACGTAGCGGCACCTGTCGATCTCGGACAGGCATCGATCAATGCCGAGAAAGATAAGACACGGCTATACCAACAGGAGAATGTCTGCAGACGAGGGCGCGGAGTATAGCGAAATGGCAAAACGGCCCAAATGCCGATTTGGCGAGGTGAATGCTACTTCTGCTATCACCCGCCGCAGCACGGGCAATCCGTGCGACGGGTCAGACCGACCGTCGAAACACGTCCCTGGTAACCATCGTATGTAAGCATTTTTCCCCAGAGTGGCTTTCCCACGCCCGAGAGTATCTTGATCGCCTCCAGCGCGGCCAACGAACCCATTGCAGACGAAATTGCCCCAACCACGGGAAAAAGCTCCTCGAACGGTGGGGGGGCAGGGTAAGCGCATTCCAGGCAGGCCGTTCGGCCGGGATTGAGCACGGCAAGCGTTCCTGTCATGCCCCACTGAGCTGCGTCGATCAACGGTACTCCAGCAGCGACCGCCGCGCGGTTTAGCCTTAGACGCTCCTCGAATCCCGGCGGGCAGGACAAGATGATGTCGACGCGGCGAGCTAGATCCATGGCCTCCTGATCATCCGGCTCGTGATCGATCGCTTCGATTTCCACCAGCCCATTCATCGACTGCAGATACTCGCCGAAGTCGGGCACTCGCGGTTTACCGACGCCTTTCTCGCACCCAAGCACCTGTCGATTCAGGTCGGGCGAAATCAGATCGCCACCATGCGCGATGATGACGCGTCCGACGCCTCCCATGGCCAGCATCAGCGAGGCCGGTCCGCCCATCCCGCCGGTTCGAGTTACAAGCGCGGATGATTGCTTAAGACGCGCTTGTCCTTCGACTGGAAGGACGCCAGGCCCGATCTGCCGATCGTAACGTTTCAGTTCCTCTGAAGTGAGTTGCGACTCGCTCATTCATCTGTCCTTTCAGCTCAGAAGACCACCGCAAGAGTCTATCAAGTCGACGGCGAGGTGTCTGCGAAGGAGACTGGCAAATCTACGGATTCTCGGAGGCGTTCGAGGAACTCGTGACGAGGTATCTCGATCGCCCCCAGGCTTCGGAGATGCCGCGACGACTGCTGGACATCAAATAAGGTGAATCCACGCTGACTCAAGTGTTTGACAAGGCATGCCAGCCCCACTTTCGAGGCATCTCGTTTGCGGTAGAACATCGATTCGCCGGAAAAGAACCCACCAATCCCAACGCCGTAGACTCCACCCGCCAAATGTCCCTCCTGCCAAACCTCAACGCTGTGCGCATGGCCCAGTTCGTGAAGCCGCCGGTACGCCGCAGCCATTCGCGGTGTTATCCAGGTAGTCGGCTCGGCGACCCGAGGTGCTGCGCATTGGGCGACAACCGCCGCGAAGGCCGTGTTGAAAGAGACTTGAAACTCGCCGCTGCGCAGGCGACGGCTAAGTCTTCGGGAAACATGGAAGGAGTCCAATTCCAGAATGGTCCTGGGATCCGGGCTGAACCATGCCAGGATCTCAGTGGTGCCCTCGACAATCGGCCAAGGGAAAATGCCTTGCTTGTACGCGGTCAACAGCCAATCGCTCGTGAGTTGCCCGCCCACCCCAAGCAGACCGTCGGCACCAGCCTTCCAAACAGGGGGAAACTGGGGTGATTGAGGATCCGGCATATGGGAAATCGTAGCGGTGAGAACGATTGAGGTGAAGACGCTGACCTCTTTACCCCCTGGAAAGCCTGCCTCGTACTACTCTCAACAGGCATCTGATCGCGTATAATGAGATGTATCCCGAACTGGCCAACGAGGCGCACGCGACTCTGTTTACGTTCGTCGAGTCCACCAACTATGCAAGATTTCTCATCTCCACCCGATCCATTGCCGCCGCCCGTGCCTCCCGCCCTTTCGCGGCCGCCGGTCGAAATCCCCTCGCAGTCGACAACTCCACGTACCGAAGCAAGTCGGCGCCCTAGCCGCGCACCGGCGAGACAGCACGCATCGCTGAACGTCTTGAGATGGGTGACCTTTCTAATTGCCGTGCTTCTTCTTCTGCAATATGCGCTTCCCTACATTCTGGAGAAGTGCCAGTACGCGTTGACGCGCGGACGGCAGCGGGCCGAATACGAAATCGCGGCCGAAGGACTCAGTAATCTGCCGTTGGAAGAGCTGTCAAAGGCGTACCAAATGGTATCGCAACACGTCGGTCCCAGTGTTGTCCACATCAGCGTACGCAGTGTGCACGAACGAGGTGTGCCGAACGAATTCGCACAGCTTTACGGTCCCCAAATCCATGTGCTGCAGGGACAAGGATCGGGGGTGATTGTCGATCCGAACGGATACATCGTGACAAACTACCACGTGGTGTACTCGGCGGCCGAGATTCAGGTGTCGCTCAGTGATGGTCGAGTCCTGCCAGCTCAGGTGGTGGGAACCGATGCGCTTACCGATCTTGCAGTCTTGAAAGTCGAAGGCGACGACCTGGTGGCTGCCGAATGGGGTGATAGTGACTCGCTGGATGTTGGCGCCCTGGTGTGGGCGGTAGGGAGCCCGTTTGGCCTGGAGCGTACGATCACGTCTGGAATCATCAGCGCCAAGCATCGGTCGGGAATGGCCGGCGAAGTATATCAGGACTTCCTGCAAACCGACGCGGCTGTGAATCCCGGCAATAGCGGCGGACCGTTGGTGGATGCTAGGGGGCGGGTCGTTGGGATTAACACAGCGATCCTTGGCGAATCGTACCAAGGGGTCAGCTTCTCTATCCCCAGCAGCGTGGCTCGAGAGGTGTACGACCGCTTGAAGACAGGCGGCCAGGTGGCGCGTGGCTGGTTGGGCGTGGAACTCAGGGAAGTCACCGACGAAGACGTCTTCACCCAGCAATTACCCGACAAGAACGGCGCGTTTGTCGCCCGTGTGCCAAATCAGGTGATGGGTGTGGCAATACCGTCGCCGGCCAGGGACGCTGGGATGCAGGTCGGTGATGTCGTGATCCGTTGGAACGACCGGCGGATTCGAAAACCGTCCGAGTTGATACGTCTGGTCGCGATGAGCGACATCGGCTCTTCCGCCAAGGTGATCTTGTTGCGTGGTGGACGAGAGTTTTCGTTGACCGTCAAAGTCGGCGGTCGACCGGAGTTCCTGGATTCATAAATCGACGGCAAACGACCTTCGAGGTGGCAACATGACGTGGCTAATGGAATCTCCGCTGCCCGCCGTCGTGATCGGCGGTCTAACGACTGCGATTCTGGGCAGCGGCTGGCTACGGACTGGCAAGCAATGGCTGCTGTATCTGATGATCGCCGCTATCCTGCTGACCGTGGGCGTGGTTTTTCTAGAACGAGCCGTGATTACGGACCGCGAACAGGTCAAAGCGACCCTTTACAGGATCGCCGAGCTTGTAGAACGGAACGAGATCGACGCGGCCTTTGAATATGGTTCCCCAGAAGTCCGTAGTGAAGCCGCGGGGGAATTGCCGATGTACGAATTCAAGGAAGTGTCCATCCGGCGAAATCTGGAAATCGAGGTGTTTCCCGATCACATTCCGCCCAAAGCAACGGCGGAATTCAACGTGCTTGTCGTGTTCGGCACACGAGACCACTTCATTGCGGAGAGCCGCGTACTGCGGTTTGTCGAGGTCGAGTTTCTGAAAGAAGAGACCGGCGAGTGGCGTGTGAGTGATTACGAGCACTCCCCACCCACCGATGCATTTAGAACGGAAGACGCTCGAAGTCGTTCAAACCGATCGTTCGAATGAACTCACGCCGTTAGCCCTGTGGGCGGACCTCCGCGTCCGGCCACAGTCTCTGTTGGATTTGGCTGCACTTCCGTCCGTCAGGAATTCGGAATCTGATTTACCGCGTTCAGCGTTGCCTTGATTGTGGCTTCTACTGTGTCCGTAGACACGCCGCGGCCTCGATACATGACTTCGTCGTGCTCGATGTCCACAATCGCCTCGCCCTGAGCGTCGCGACCGATCGTTGCGCTGCGGGCTTCGAAATCCTTGCAGATTAGTTTTCTGCCAGTGATCTTCTCGACGACCGAGAACGCCGCGTCGATGGGCCCATCACCGATTTCCAGTTCCTCGGTGACTTCCTCGTCGCCGTGTTTGAGCGTCAGTTTTGCCCGAGGCGAGCGGCCCGTGCCGGACGAGGCTTCGAACGAAACCAATTGCCAGTCGTCTTCTTGACCGCCGTGCAATTCCTGATCGACCAAGGCCACGATGTCGCCGTCGTAGATGGCCTTTTTCTTGTCTGCCAGTTTCTTGAACTCCAGGAACACCGTGCCCACCTGCTCGTCAGTCAAATGAAAACCGAGAGCGTTTACTCGATCCTTCAGAGCCGCCCGCCCACTGTGCTTTCCCAATACCAGTTCGGTCCGGTGAAAACCAACGTCCTCGGGTCGCATGATCTCGTAGGTGGTACGTTCCTTCAGCATCCCGTGTTGATGGATGCCTGCTTCGTGAGCAAAGGCGTTGCGGCCGACGATGGCCTTGTTGCGTTGGACCTGAATGCCCGTGACCGACGCCACCAAACGGCTGGTCGGAACGAGACGTTTTGTGTTGATCTCGGTCTGGCACTGGTAATAGTCAGCCCGCGTCCGCATAGCCATGACGATCTCTTCCAGCGAACAATTGCCTGCCCGTTCGCCAATACCGTTGATGGTGCATTCAACTTGGCCGGCGCCGTTTTCCACGGACGCCAGGCTGTTGGCCACGGCCATCCCCAAGTCGTTGTGGCAATGGACGCTGATAACGGCCTTGTCAATGTTCGGCACGCGGTCACGCAACACTCGGATCGTCTCGCCCATACGATTCGGCGTGGCGTAGCCGACGGTATCGGGAATATTGACAGTGGTCGCACCGGCGGCGATCGCAGCTTCGACCACCTCGCACAGGAAATCGTGCTCGGTGCGAGCCGCATCCTCCGGCGAAAACTCCACGTCGTCGCAGTATCCGGCTGCTCGTTTCACACCGGCCACGGCGCGCGTGACGATCTCCTCGGGCGTCATGCGGAGTTTGAACTCCCGATGGATCGCGCTGGTAGCCAAGAAGACGTGAATGCGAGCTCGTTCCGCATGTTTCACCGCCTCCCACGCGCGGTCGATATCGTCGTCGTTGCATCTAGCGAGCCCGCAAATCGTCGAGCCCCGAATCGCCTTGGCGATCTCACGCACCGCCTCGAAATCACCGGGCGAAGCAATGGGAAAGCCGGCTTCGATAATGTCGACTCCCAGATCCGCAAGGGCCTGGGCGATCTCCATCTTCTCGTTCAAATTCATGCTCGCGCCCGGCGACTGCTCGCCGTCGCGCAGTGTCGTGTCGAAAATCCTGATCTTTCGGTTATCGGTCATTCTAAGAAACGCCTTTCTTGCGTTATGGGTTTCGAGAACAAGGGAAACGCCCTTGGTTGTACTACTACACGCGCCAGCCCTTGGCTGGCGCCGCCAGTAACAACCACGCCCTCGATGGACCGCATGCAACGCGTCGAATTGTCGTGAAAGGCATCATTGTCGTGTCTAGTCGGAAAAACCGTTTGGTCATCAAACAAAAAGCCCCGAGGTTTTCAGGACCCCGGGGCTGTTGCTTGGTTCATTCCCTCGTGCAATCTCCCCTACGGCCCTCTGCCGTTAAGCAATAGCAGCGATAGTAGGGTGAGAATGGTAGGCATTGTCTGGGGCCTCTGGACAAGTCGCCAAGCTACAGTATCGACCTATTTAAACTAATCTAGCCACTCGATTTCCCGCCGTCAAGCGAGCCGGATTGCTGGAATTCCTCGTCGTGGCAGCCTCAGTATCTCAGGATTCGCCGCAGTATCCACAATCCGGCTACTGCCAGGATGACGTTCCCCAACCACACCGAGTAGGGTGGCAGATCGCCACTCTTGGCCCGGTCGACGCCGTATGCAAGCAGCGGATAGTACACGATCAGTATCGGTAGAAAACACACGGCGAAACTGGTCCACAAATCGCGATTACGCAAACGGATCGCCAACGGCGCGCCCACCATCACAAAGAACAAACAACTGAAGCCATTCGCCCATCGTCGCCACGGCACCGTTTCCAGGCGATGCAGGCGACAGCGAGCGGCCTCCAATCGCGCAATCCGTGAGTTCCACTCGGCCGATGTCAGGCCGGCCATGTCGCCGGTAAGCATCTGGTATGCAGCGTCGACGGCCAACTCCTGCTGAAGTTGCTCGATTTCGGTCTCTTGCGTTTCGATCTCCGGCTCGATCTTCCAGAGTGGCAGGTTAGAGACACTGCCAGAATAACTGGCTTTGTGGGCCGCCTCGGTCAACGGGATCTCGTGCTTGATGGTCTTGCCGGGGAATTTCAATGTCACCTCATCGCCAACTCTGACTTGCCCGTTGGTCAGAAGAACATTCAACAGCCCATTTTCTTGATCCAACTGCAATTCGGCTTCCTCAGCGATCACAACAGTGGCCGGCGAATCTTCTCCGGAATTGAAACAGATCATCGGGCGGACCAGCTTGCGATCATCCACGCCTTTGACGCTAATCGAAAACTGACGCGTGGTATAAGATCGCTGCGTGCGCAACATCCCGTAGGCGATTTGTTCGACCGAGTGCAATATCACCCGTTGCATCCCCTTCTTCCCCCAGGAAACCGCCACGTCGTTCAGCCACACAGCTACTAGGCTGACCAGAAAAGCAAGCACAAACGCCGGTGTGACGATCCTCATCGGAGATACACCCAGCGACTTGATCGCCGTGATTTCATTCGACGCGGACATCCGCCCATAGACGCTGCACACGGCAAATAGAATCGTCCCAGGCACCGCGAATCGCAGAGCGTTGGGCATGGCGTAGGGCACAAGCTTGATGATCGGCTCCGGCCCCAGCCCCTGACGAATCGCCTCCTGAGCTACACCGACGATCAACATCAACACAGTCATCCCTGCCAAAGTGACAAGGAAGACCTTCAGAAGTTCGCCTACTACGTGGCGAGTGAGTCGTGTCATGTCAATACAGGCTGGAGCGGGGTGCCAGTGGCGCTGAAGGACGACGCAAGTCGAGACCGCAATGTCAGTCTACAGTCATCATCGGCGCACAGAAACGCGCGTAACTGGGGGACTTTAGCAGGTTGCGATAGTTCTTGAAACGACGATTCTAACGAAGGTGCTAGCACGGTGGCCCATTGGGGATTCCCATCGGTCATGCGGCGCGAGCGGCATGTACAATACCGCCTAGCAACGGAGCCGGTTACAATGGCTCGGAGCTACTCGAAATTGCATCAACTTGAGGAATCGACAATGATCAGGAAGAGTTGCGTTCTTCGGCACCAACTCACCGCGACGCTATTTGTGCTCGCATTGGGAATATGTGCCAGTGGACTTCGTGCCGAATCCGTGCCACCCAATATCATCTTCATCTTGGTTGACGATCAGGGGTATTATGACCTTGGCTGCTACGGAGCGACGGAGGTCAAGACGCCACGTATCGACGCGATGGCCGCCGAAGGAGTTCGTTTCACGGATTACTATGCCGCGGCACCGATCTGCAGCCCGTCACGCGCGGGACTACTGACCGGCTGCTACCCGCGCCGAGTCGGCTTGGCGACCTGGGTACAGCGAGCCGATTCGCGAATCGGCCTGCATCCGGATGAATTGACGATTGCCGAACTGCTGAAGGCAAACGGCTACGCGACAGCCTGCATCGGCAAATGGCACCTCGGTTTTCACAGGCCATTTTTGCCCGAACAGCAAGGATTCGACCACTACTTCGGCCTCTTGCATAATCTGGATCCGGTCGAGGTCGTGTATTTCGAGCAAGATGGTGGCGTGCCGCTGATGCGCGGAGTCGAGATCGTGAAACGGCCGGCGGATCCCGCAGAACTGACTCGCGCCTACACCGATGAAGCGATCGGGTTCATTGAAAAGAATAGAGACCGCCCTTTCTTTGTGTACCTCCCTCACACGATGCTGCACACGCCGCTAGGCGTCAGTGACGAATTCAAAGGCACATCCAACTTCGGCGAGTATGGCGACGCGATCCAGGAACTTGATCACAACGTCGGCCGGATCTTCGATTCGCTCAAGCGACTGAAGATCGACGGCAACACCGTCGTCGTCTACGCCTCGGACAATGGACGAGGGCCGGGACGAAACGAGCGTCAGCCGATTCGTGGTCGCAAACTGTCGACTTTGGAAGGTGGCATCCGAGTGCCCTGCATCGCTTGGGGCCCGGGCCTGGGCGTACGAACGAGGTGCGAAACTTCCGAAGTGACCCGCGCGATGGACTGGTATCCTACACTGGCTTCGCTTGCTGGCGTCAAGGTCCCCGCGGACCGTGTGATCGATGGGCGAGACATCACTTCGCTGCTGACCGGGAAAACTGATACCGTGCCGATGCTGGCCCAGGGACAATCACTGAACGCAACGGTTCCACTTCGACGTCCGTGGAGCCCGCCCGGGGAATGGGAGGACCTGATTACACGAGACGAATACAACAACGCCTTCTTCTACCACGGGAGCCACGGCGCGTTGGCCGCCGTTCGGTGGAATCAATGGAAGCTCTTTCTGAATCCAACGCTCCAGCTCTACGATCTGGAAAACGACCCCGGCGAATCTAAGCCCGTACGCGACGGCGCAATCATACGGAAGCTGCGCGGGATGACTATTCTCTTCCAAGAGGAGATGCGTACCGGCACGCGACCGGCTGGAGAAATCCCGGTATCGCCGTGAGGAACCCTCGTGCCCTGGCCCTGTTTCCAAGGTCGTGTTCTGTCCCGGTCTCCTGACCGGGACGAACTGACGGAAAGATGACACGAGTCCCTAGGCTTCCAGCACACGCATGCGAACGCTTTCCTCGTGCACGCATGGCATTTGGTCGATCTCTTGAATTGCTGCCTGAGTGTCACCTTCGGTCGCTGTGTGCGTCATGATCACCAGCGGTACCGTGTCTGCGTGGCCGTCTTCATCAGGTTCGTGCTGGATCACGGATGCGATCGAGACATTCCGCTGGCCCAGGATGCCTGCAATCTGCGCCAGGACACCTGGCCTATCATCGACCGTGACACGCAGATAGTACCGAGCAGGCAGTCTCGCGTGGTCGCGCACCGAAACACGCGACTCGCGTTTGGACCACAATTCCAGCGTTTGAAACGTGATCTTTGTGCGGCCCACGACCGTGTCGATCATATCGGCCACAACGGCCGACGCCGTGGGCATCTGGCCGGCCCCAAGCCCGTGATAAAACACGCGGCCCACGGCATCGCCCACAACACTGATGGCGTTATAAGCTTCGCGAACTTCGGCCAAAGGTTGTCCTATGCGGACCAGTGTCGGCGAAACGTGCAGTTCCAAGCCTTCTTCGGTCAGACTGGCCACGGCCAACAGTTTCACCCGATACCCGAGTTCTCTCGCATAGCGAAGATCCGCCGGATCCAGCTTATCGATGCCCACTCGCGGGATGTCGCACCACCGTACACGAGCCCCAAAGGCCAAATGGGCCAAAATCGCAAGTTTCTGGGCCGCGTCCGTGCCATCGACATCCATGGATGGATCGGCTTCGGCCAATCCGCGATGTTGGGCTTCCTTCACTGCGTCGTCGTAGTCGGCCCCGTGCTCCTCCATCTGAGAAACAATGAAGTTACTTGTGCCGTTCAGGATACCGCGCAAAGACGTGATCTGATTGGCCGATAGGCACTGACTGATGTTCGCGACGATCGGCACGCCGCCGGCCACGGAGGCTTCGAAGGCGATCGATCGCCCCAATTCGCGAGCTCGATCGAACAACTCGGGACCATGCTCCGCCAACAATGCCTTGTTGGCCGTGACGATGTCCTTTCCGCTCTCCAACAGACGAAGCATGATTGACCGCGCCGGCTCAATACCCCCGATTAATTGCGCAACCACTTTGATCTCGGGATTGTCCGTGACTCTCGACAGGTCGTCTGTCAATACGCCAAGCGGCATATCAACGTCACGAGGCCTCGTCACATCGACGTCGGCCACATGCTCGAGCCACAACGTCCGTCCAGCATGTCGGGCCGTCCGGTCTCCTTGGTCCAGCAACAGTCGAGCAACACCCGTACCAATGGTACCGAACCCGACGATGGCGACTTTCGTCTTTTCCATGGCAGATTATCGCGGATGTGTCCCGCCTGGGACTCGGTTAAGATGACGAGAAAGGGCAAGACTACCCACCAGCGAGGGGCGAATCGCGCGGCATCCTTCCCAGCGACTCGCGTACGGCCAGTGAGGTTGCGGGGGCTCGAACCCCGGACCTACGGATTAAAAG
>CAZUAH010000006.1:0-76108 GCA_964617665.1 uncultured Pirellulaceae bacterium | reverse complement strand
TCGCCCCTATTCTAGTACCTGCCCCCGCCGCCGCCTTATTTATGCGTGAGCTGAGAAGACCGCAGCGTGAGCGAGGGATGTGCAGCGACTTTCCTCGCCGGCGCAGCGGCGTCGTATGTGACACCCCGTTCCGCACCGCCTCCTATCAAAGCATCGAGACACAGGAGTAAGACTGTGAACACTCCCCGGAGATTCCTTCCATTGCTGTTACCACTGGTTCTTGGCAGCGTCACTCTTGGACGAGCTGAAGACTCGGCATCAATCAAAGCCACGTGGGAGGTCCCGCCACGCTGTGATCCGCTTGCCCCAGCTAGAATCAAGGACCTGAAGGAAGAACTGCGACAGACGGGCTATCGGCTGGTGATTGCCATGCATCCAGACCGACGGGAAGGATCCGACGGACGGTACCCGCCGCGGGATCTCTACGTGATCAATGCCGATGGTACTGACCTGAAACAACTGACGGACACGCCGGAAAGGGACGAGCATGTGCCGCGCACTTCGCCTGACGGCACTATGTTTACGTACAACTACGGCGACTACCTGGTAGACGTCAAGACATTGAAGACCACGCAACACTGGGGCGGTTATGTGTGGACGCCCGACAGCAGGCGAACGGCCCACTGTGGGAAGAATGGGATTGTGTATACCGACATCGCCACCAACGACAACAGTAAACCGGTTCGCGTTGAACGACGAGTCAGCATTCAGGACATGTCGTGCGACGGCAGGTGGTTTCTTTTCGAGATTCGTAACTTTCTCGGCAGCAAGTACAGCATCGACTTCATGCCCTCCGGCGGTGGCGAGATACGAAAAATGCCCAACCATCCGGCTGGCGGCGGCGAATGTCATCCGGCCTTTTCGCCGGACGGCAAATGGACGTGCTGGAATTCGGGCGGCAGTCTGAGCATCCGCAAGTTTGCCCCCAGCCTACCCGAAGGCACAGACGGCGAGTTCATCACGCTTCCGAAAGAGAAAATCGGACAGGATCCGTGCGGCCGATGGTCGCACTGTGGACGGTACATCGCATACGTCAAGATTCCGCACAGCGGGAGCTGGCGAGTCCACAGTCCGCTATGCATCGTCCGACTGGCCGACAGCGAGACGATCACGATCAGTCCTCCCGGTTGGCTTGGGCATCACTGGGACTACGATTGGCTTCCACCGGTTACAGGGAAATGAGGGCGGATAGGGCAGTGAAGAAAACTATTGCAGGGCGTCACTGGAAGATGGGAGGGCGAGGCTCCCGCCGAGCCGCGCGTTGGTGCCGGGGATCCGGCTCACCAGGAGCTTCGCCCTCCCGGATTCGCGAGCGCGCCCGAATTCGCCGACGTTGGAGTCTATCGAAGAGGCTCAACGTGCCGCCGATAACCCTGTCTTGCGCGTTGGTGTTCGCTGTTTCGTTGTCGTTGGGCTGCAGGCGAGTCGAGCCGAATGTCCAGACTAACGCCGTTGGCACCGAGAACACGGAAAGCGGCGTGGAGATGGTCCTGGTCGAAGGCGGTTCGTTCCAGATGGGCAGCAGCGCCGAAGACCAGATCGACGAGACTCCGCACACGGCCCACGTCGACTCGTTTTACATAGACAAATTCGAGGTGACCCAAGAGGAATATGAAAGGGTCGTCGGCACAAATCCCGCCCGCTGGAAGGGCGAAGGGAATCCCGTCGAGCAGATTCGTTGGAAGGATGCGATCGAATACTGCAACGCTCGTTCTCGGCTGGAAGGACTCGAACCGGCATACGACGAGGAAACTTGGCAGTGCGATTTTGAAGCGGACGGATATCGCCTTCCTACCGAAGCCGAATGGGAATACGCCGCGCGGGCCGGCACGTCGACCGCATATTCGTTCGGAGGCGACCGGGGCAAACTCGAACGTCACGCGTGGTTCAAGGAGAACTGTACCCGAGGGCCGCACTCGGTCGGACAGAAGGAGCCGAATCCGTGGGGCCTGTATGACATGTACGGTAACGTTTGGGAATGGTGCCACGATTTCTATCGGGAGGATTATTACCTGAATAGTCCGGACAAGAATCCTCGCGGCCCCGAGGCCGGTGATACCAGAGTCGTGCGAGGAGGGTGTTGGAACTCAAGGCCCGATATGTGCCGATCGTCCTACCGCAACTACGAAGATCCGGCGTTCACCGACATCTGCTTCGCAAAAGAGATCCACGGCTTCGTCGGTTTCCGCTGCGTAAGAAGGGGATCACAGAAATGAAAAGAAGCGTGCTATGTCTCGTGTCGGCTCTTGTGCTGATCGCTGGTCCGTTCGTCGGTGCCGCTGAGGAAAACGGAATTCGGCTGACGGCGTTGAGCAGCCTGGAGCGGATTGGGCAGGACCAGGAACTGTACGGCCGACAGCAGGCAGAGATCCAAGCGGCCAGGAATGAATGGGAGTCGTTCCAAGTTGTCGTGGCCGCCGGTGACGAAAACGTCCAAGTCGCCAAGGCCGAGATTTCCGATCTGGCAGGGGCTGATGGCGCGAAAATCGGCAGCGATTGCATCAAGCTGTACCGCGAGGAATACGTGCGCGTCAGACGACCGACGCGCCGGGCAGAGCTTCCGCCTGGACTCTACCCAGACGCGCTGGTTCCGTTTGTCAACCCGATTACGGGCGAGACCATCGAACCTCGGCGCCGGATTTGGGGAAGGTGGGGAGAGCCGAGCACCGTGGAAGGACACGAGATGCACGCTCTGCCGTTCGAGGTCTTCCGCAGGCAAAACCAGCCGATCTGGGGCGACGTTCACGTTCCCAAGGACGCGGCGCCGGGCGTCTACGAGGGCACGTTCCGCGTTCGGACTCGACGAGGACTTTCCGCGGAGATCCCCGTCAAGCTGACCGTCTGGGATTTCGCACTGCCGGACGGGCCGACACACAGGAACCACTTTGGTCATTTCCGGAACGTCGCGCGATACTTCGACATACCCCGCGATTCGGACGAGTTCAAAGAAATCGAAATGCGCTACTGCCGCGCAATGGCCGAACATCGGCTGAACCCGCCGCTGCCGCATCACCTGTTGCCGGAGGTCAAGAACGACGGCTCTTTGACGGTTGTTCCCGAGCACCACCAGGCACTCAAGGAATTCATCACCGAGTTGCACGTAACCGATTTCGAGATACCCAGGGCGCCGTTTGCTAGGCTACGCGTATCCGCATCAGAGGACGATTACACACGCATACCGCCTGCGGAAAAAGAGAAGGCACAGAAGTACTATCGAGAGTATTACAACTACCTGAAGCAGAATGGCTGGTCGGACCGGGCTTACGCGTACTTGTGGGACGAGCCGAACTTGAAGGAGAACTACGAGCAGGTCCTCGTGTTGGGCGAACTTGTCCACGAGGCCGTTCCGGAGTTGAAATGCCTGGTAGTCGAACAGCCTTATCCGCACGATCCGTCCTGGCCCGACATTGATCCGGCCATAGACATCTGGTGCCCGCTCTGGGCCTTCATCGACCGGAAGACCATTCTCGAAAAGATCAGCCACGGAGATGAGGTGTGGTCGTATACAGCGCTGGTTCAGCCCGCCCCGCGATACCATCCGGAATACGATCGCTTGAAAGCTTTCGATCCGCCCTACTGGCACATCGACCGGCCTTTGCTCGTGTACCGCGTGCCAGCGTGGATCAACCGGCAGTACGGCATCACGGGGTTGTTGTACTGGAGCACAGTGACCACCGTGCTCGATCCATGGAACAATCCCACGTTTTCCCATTCCGGACATTTCAACGGCGGCGGATACCTGTTCTATCCCGGCGTCCCGTGCGGGATAGACGGACCGGTTTCCTCGATGCGTCTGAAGAACCTCCGCGACGGCATGGAAGACTACGAGTACTTCGTTCTCCTGGAACAGGCCGCTGGTCAAAAGGCCGTGAAAGAACTGGTTGACAGAATTGCGCCGAACTGGTGGGACTACTGCAGACAGCCGGACAAGTTGCTCGAAGTCCGTCAGGAATTCGCCAAGCGGATCTCGAACGAGCAGGCCAAATCCGACTGATTACGCTGGTGCTCGATCTCGATTCTCTCCGGGAGACTGCCTTATGCGGCCTTTATTCGCGTCATGGCTTGTTGCCTGTATAGTTTCGCCTGGTTTCATTGCCGCTGCCGAAGCGGACAAAAAGATCATTTTCCCTGGCGATGATTGGGAGTTGGCCACGCCCGAATCGCAGCACGTTCACTCGGACAGGCTCAAGGCAGCCATTGAGTACTTGCAGGAACACGCAGGCTCGAATGGCGTCAAGCGGATGGTCGTCATTCGCAATGGGCGCATGATTTGGAAAGGGGCAGAGGCCGACACACAGCAGCGCATCTGGTCGGTTTCGAAGGCGTTCACCAGCACCGCTCACGGCCTGTTGATCGAAGATGGGAGATGTACGCTCGACACACTCGCAAAGGACTTTAGTCCTGATCTCGCAGAGCACTATCCGACCGTGACTTTGCGTCATCTGGCAACCATGACATCCGGCATCGACGGTGTTGGCGGAACCTACGATTTTGACGGTGAGCGTCGCGGTGACCAGAACGCCCTGGTTGATCCGCTGCCTCCGTTCTTCGCGCCCGGAACGAAGTACATGTATTGGGACGAGGCCACGCAGCAATACGGATATGTGTTGACGAAGATCGCTGGCGAATCGCTTCACGATTACTTGAAACGGAGAATTCTCGATCCGATCGGTATCACTCAATTCCGATGGCAACTCGACTCGACCAAAAAGGCGCTCAACTGGACCGGAGGTATCGAAATCACCGCCAGTGACTTGGCACGATTTGGGCATCTGTTCTTGAACCGGGGCAACTGGAACGGCAAACAACTGGTCAGCGCCTCCTGGGTCCGGGAAGCGACCAAGGTGCAAGTGCCGGCTACGGTCCCCGCGGGCCTTCCGACAAGCAACCGGCAGGGCTCGGGGGTCTACGGCTACCATTGGTGGCCTAATGGAATCAAGCCGGACGGCAAACGACGATGGCCGGACGCCCCGGTCGGCACGTATGAACGAAGCGGCTACAACAACAACGATCTGTTCGTCATCCCGGCGTGGGACATAGTCATCGTGCGGCTCGGCCTGGACCAGCGGGAGGACGAGATCACCACGGCCGAGTATGACGTGTTTCTCCGGAAGGTCGGCGAAGCGATTCTCGATCCCGTCGTTGACGGCGAACGTCGCATTTGGCATCCGATCACGATCAGCTTCCACGGTCCCGTGGCTCGCGAGAGCAACGACGATCCCAATCCGTTTCTCGACTACCGCCTTCAGGTTGCGTTCACTGGCCCGTCTGGTCAGAAGTACAACGTGCCAGGCTTTTTTGATGGCGATGGACACGGCGGCGGAACCGGCGATGTGTGGCGAGTGCGATTCTCGCCGGACGAAGCAGGACATTGGACCTTCAAAGCATCGTTTCGCGTGGGGAAGAACGTCGCCGTGTCGCTCGATCCGATTGCCGGCGAACCGAACGCATTCGACGGGACGAGCGGCGAGTTCGATATTGCGGCACGCGATCAAGATGGCCATCACGCGGAGCATGATGGCTCCTTTCTCAAGTGGGGTCGCTTGGAGTACGTCGGCGGTCACTATTTGAAGTTCAGAGACGGCCCGTACTGGATTCGCGGTGGCACGGACAGCCCGGAGAACTTCCTGGCGCACGCGGGCTTTGATAACACACCACCGAACCACAAGTACGCCGCACACGTCGAGGATTGGCGACTGGGCGATCCGGATTGGGGCGACCAAGATGGCCGTGGGATCATCGGTGCACTTAACTACTTGGCATCACGGCACGTCAACAGCATCTACTTCCTGACGATGAACATCGGCGGCGATGGCAAAGATGTGTGGCCCTGGGTCGGTTTGCCGAAGCCGAACGGCAGCCCGGCGAACGACAACCTGCACTATGACATCAGCAAACTGCGACAGTGGAATGATGTCTTTGCCTACGCACAACGAAAAGGCATCTTCCTGCATTTCGTATTCAACGAGGCTGAAAGGCCAAACAAGATAGAGTTGGATGACGGCGAACTGGGAACGGAACGAAAACTGTACTATCGCGAGATGATCGCCCGCTTTGGGCACCATCTGGCGTTGGAGTGGAACCTGTGCGAAGAGTACAACCTGCAGTTCAATTTCGGCCCGGATCGCATCCGTGCCTTTGCCGACTACATCAACGCAACCGATCCGTACGGCCATCCCGTCACCGTTCACAGCGCGGGCGATCCGTTGGAAAAGCTGCGATTCACTTTCGGCGATGAACGCTTCGGCCTCACCTCGATCCAACTCAATCAACGGCCAATTCATGAAGTGACTGAAGCCTTTCGACAAGCAACCAGCCAAGCGGGCCGCCCTCTTCCCGTTTCGTTGGACGAGTTCACGGTCGACCGCGGGCAAGAACAATCACACGTCCCCGTAGACGACGCCGACGGTCACCGCAAGGAGAAGCTCTGGCCCACGTATCTGTCAGGCGGCATGATCGAGTATATTCTCGACGACTTTCTCGAAACTGAAAGCTTCAAGACGCCCGAACGCGAGGCCCTTTGGAGTTACACGTGGCATGCTCGTAGATTCATGCAGGAGAACCTGCCGTTCTGGAAAATGCAGCCAGCCGACGAACTCGCAGCCGGTGCTGGGACGATCCGAGTCGGCACCGGTCGCGGCAAGTCAATTCAGCTCAGCGCACAAGTCCTCGCGAAACCGGGCGAAATCTACGCGGTGTATTTGCCGAAAGCCAATCCCAGCGGCACGCTCGACCTTTCCGCTGCCAAAGGAACCTTCCAACAGAGATGGTACAACCCACGCAACGGCGCGTTTGAGGGCAAGACAAAACCGATCACCGGCGGTTCACGAGTGCCTTTGGGCACGCCGCCAACCGACGCCGATGAAGACTGGGTGGTACTGATCGCAAGATGAATGATGCAAGGCCCGATCTCGTGACCATTCGGCTCTGAGCTTCAGCCGATGAAAGCGGATCTCGACAAGCGTGAAGTGCGATCTGCACGCTATCACATGGCCGCGCGCACGACGTCAAGAGCTTTGGGCTGCACTTGATCTAACGTGCCTTCGATGAATGCGCCAGCCGCGGCCTTATGGCCTCCGCCTCCGAACTGTTCGGCAATCTGACTGCAATCCAGTTCGCAGCGGCTACGGAAACTTAGTTTGAAGCCTCCGCTTGCCTGCTCGACCATGATCACGGCCGCCTCCGTTCCCGTGATGGCCAATGTCATGTTGATGACGTCTTCCGTATCGCTGGGCAGAGCACCGGTGCGAGTGAAATCTTCCTTGAGCACATACGTGTGCACTAGCCGCCCATCGAGTTCCGATTCGACTCGCGATAGGATCAAGCCCCGCAAACGCAGCCGGCCAAGCGTGTCTCGTTCATACAACTCGCCGTAGATATCGCACGGTCGTACTCCTGCATCGACCAAGCGTGCGACGGCTCGATACGTGACACTGTCGACGGAGGAAAATCGGAACCATCCCGTGTCGGTGGCAATCGCGGCAAACAAAGGAGCGGCAATCTCCGGCGTTACGGTCACGCCAAGGTGTTCCGCCGCTTCCAGCACTAGACGGCCAGTGGCCTCGGCTGTCGTGTCCTTGAACAACTCCGCACCAATGTCGTCCCCGCTGACGTGATGGTCAACGAGCAGCTTCTTAGCTTTGGTCGTGCGGATCACGTCACTCATCGGGCCCAACTGGGCCCACGCGCTCGTATCGAGGACGATCAAAACGTCGATGTCGTCCAAGTCCGCCGCCTGAACGTCTTGGCCGAGCTTCTTGATGCGATGCTGCGGGTCAATGAACGCCAAGTTGGGCGGAGTCGCATCGCCGTTGACGATGATCACATCCTTGCCCAACGCTTCCAGGATCATTGCCATGCCAAGCTCGCTGCCCAGCGCATCGCAATCCGGTCGGATGTGGCTGGTGACCAGGAACTTGTTGTGATCCTTTGTGATATCCGCAAATCTTTGCCAGTCAATTGTCATTAGTGCGGTTCTTCGTCTTCCTCGTGCCTCGGCACGACAGAATCGTGCCCCACGTATGGTTGTGACTTGCGGCCCGAACGATTCGGCTAGCCGCGCTCGGCGATTTCTCGAGCGGCCTTGACGTCGCTTGCGAGTTGACGCTTCAACTCGTCCACCGAGCCAAACGGGTGAATGTCGCGAAGTCGGGCCAAGAAGTCAACCTCAAGTGGCTGGCCGTACAGCGATCCGCGAAAACCGATCAGGTGAGATTCGAATTTCAAGGCATGTTCACCAAAGGTTGGATTGGGCCCAATATTAATGGCCGCGGGCCAAGTATCGTCCACAGTCGTGCCTCGACCAGCATACACGCCGGGGCCCGGCAGGAGCGTGTCGATGGCTTCGACATTCGCCGTTGGAAAACCGATCGAAGCGCCGCGGCGAGCGCCATGTGTCACGAGCCCCCGGACACGGTAGGGGCGCGTCAACATTTCTCGCGCCGTATCTACATCGCCCACTCGGATACGCTCGCGAATCAGACTACTGGACACGTAGTCGCTGCCTTCGGTCAGGGGCTCGACGATCTCCAGGGTCACATCTGCGCGTTCACACAGCGTCGTCAGCAGTTGCACGTCTCCAACCCGGTCGCGGCCGAAGCGGAAGTTGGGGCCCTCGACCATGGCGCGAGCACCAAGTTGCCCGCACACGATATGATCAAAGAACTCCTCGGCCGGCATCTCCAGCAATGCTTCGTCGGTGGGATAGGCGATAACGGCATCGACACCCAATTCGGTCAGCAACTCGGCCTTGCGTTCCGCCCAAGTCAGAGGCGGTGGCGCTTCGTCGGGCCGGAGTAACCGAGCGGGATGGGGATCGAACGTGAACACAATGGCCGGTCCGCCAGAGTCGCGTGCCTGGGCCTCCAGTCGTTCTACCAAACGAGCATGCCCAAGATGTACGCCGTCAAAATTTCCGATAGCAACGGCGCCATGGCGCAAATCCGACGAAAGATCTTCCAACGTTCGAAGCAGTCTCACGATACTCCTTGTCCGATCATTCTTTTCGCGGAATCTCGCGAATGTAGATGTTCTTGAAATACAGCGTGTTTCCGTGGTTCTGTAATTCGATCTGTTCGGCCGGATAGATCGGCTTGTCCCGCTCCCAGTAGTTCTCCAGCACCACGTTGTCCACCACCAGTTTGTCGTTCAGCCACACGGTGACCTTCTCGCCGATCATCTTGATGCGAAACGTGTTCCATTCGCCAATAGGATTGTCGGCGCACACCAACGGTTTCGATGGATTCTTCTTGTTGTTGAACAGACCTCCTGATCCTTCAGGGCGTTGAGCCGTGTCCCAAATCTGCACCTGAGGCGTACCGCGCAGATAAATGCCGCTGTCGCCTTTTTCTTTGATCTTCCAGTCGACGTACATCTCGAAATCTCCATAGTCTTTCGCCGTGCACAGACTTTTGCCTTTTCCGTCGAAGACCAACGTTCCATCCACGATTTGCCAATGCTGGCGCATGTTTTCATCGGCCTTCTTCTGGGCCTCGGCCAGCGCTTCGGGTGTCATCGCTGCCCGCTTTGGCGGGTTGGCCACCAGACCTTTCCAGCCCGTCAAATCTTTGCCGTTGAAAAGCGCCGCGAATCCTTCCGGCGGTGTGTTGTCCGCTGCGGGTGACACATAGACTGCAGTCAGAAGAAGTGGGGCAACCAGGGCAATGGAAAGCAGCATCTTCATCGATATCGTCCTCCTCGTGTCGTTGTGAATTGCTGAATGTGACCGCTGAGTCCCAGTCTACTGCACAGGGCGAGCCAGAGCAACGATTGAAGCATCGAACGGCCACCCGGATTGAGAAGATGTGTAGCATAGCCGATCCGTTTCAGCTAACGTAGATAGCCAGTGAATCGTTCGTGGTACCGTCTTCAGGCGACTTGGTAACGGAGGAAAAGAAGATGTTGAGATTCCGGAGTTTTCGTACTCATTCTGTTGCTCTCGTGCTGATGGCGATTGTCGGTTCGATACTTGGCGAGGTCCGCGCGGAAACGCTCAAACCAAACATCGTCTACATCATGGCTGACGAGATGGGCTACTACGAGCTTTCCTGTTTGGGAAATCCGAACATCAAGACGCCGAATCTGGATCACATGGCATCCGAGGGTATTCGATTCACCCAGGCGTTGGCGGGTGCATCTGTCTGTGCTCCGACTCGTTGCTGCCTGATGACGGGCAAACACAGCGGCCACACGTCGGTGCGCAAGAATGATGGTGGCACTGCGATGCGTGAGGGCGAAGAGACGATCGCCTCGGTACTCAAACGCGAGGGATACGCCACGGGCGGATTCGGCAAATGGGGATGCGGCGGACGTGGCTCGACGGGCGTACCCGAGGAACACGGTTTCGACATCTTCGTTGGCTACTACGATCAGGTACACGCACACAGCTACTATCCGCATTACATCGTCCGCAACAGTGAAGAATTGGCGTTGCCCAACAATCACGGCGGAAGCAACGGTGAAACCTACTCGCATTATGTGATCGTGGACGAAGCCATGAAGTTCATCCGCGAGAACAAGGACCAGCCGTTTTTCTGCTACATGCCCATCACACCACCACACGGCATATTCGACATCCCCGACGCGGATCCTGCTTGGCAAATCTACGCGGAGCAGCCGTGGCCGGAGGATGCCAAACGCTATGCCGCGATGGTGACCATGGTCGACCGGCAAGTCGGCGAGGTCTTCGCGTTGCTGAAAGAGTTGAAGCTGGAGGAGAATACGATCGTGTTCTTCTGCGGCGATAACGGCGGCGCCGACTATTTTCGTGATGCGGATCACCCGCGCGGATTCCACGGTGCGAACGTCAATCCGAAGACGGGCGTCGAATTCCGTGGACGCAAAGGCAATCTGTACGAAGGCGGTTTGCGCATTCCCATGATTGCCCGATGGCCCGGTCGTATCGAAGCAGGACGCGTGAGCGATCTGTTGTGGTATTTCCCCGATGTCCTTCCGACATGTGCCGAGTTGACAGGCGCCGAAGCACCTGAGGATATCGACGGCATCTCGATCGTGCCGGAGCTTTTAGGCGAAGAAGCCGCGGGCCGGAAACAGAAGCAGCACGAGTATCTTTACTGGGAACTCGGCCAACAAGTCGCCGTACGGATGGACAATTGGAAGGCCATTCAACCACGGACCAACCGCCCTTGGGAGCTGTACGATCTGAGCAAGGACATCAGCGAGGAACACGACGTGGCCGACCAACACGCGGATATCCTGGACAAGATGAAGGCACTGGCAGAACAGGCACATGAACCGGCCGTGGAAGGCACGTTCCACGACCGGTCAATACACGAGGCCGACCGCCGCGCCAAATACGGCACAGCGCGAGTGCCTGGCCCAGTCAAGTCGATGCCCGCCGAGGGCCTGATTCCCAACAAAGCTTGGAAGATTCAGCGAGCGAGCAGCGAATCGCGATCCAACGGCAGGCTCGCAAGCTGCGCCATCGACGGCGATCCTCGCACTCACTGGCACTCGCAATTCCAGCCGAACTTACGCAAGCACCCGCACGAGTTGGTCATCGATCTCGGCGCCGAATACGCGATTCGCGGCTTCCGCTACATGGCCCGGCAGGACGCCGGTTGGAATGGGGCGGTGAAGGAGTGCGAGTTCTACGTCAGCGATTCGCCCGACCAGTTCGGCAAACCCATTGCAGAAACCACCTTCGGCAAATCGAAAGAAGCCCAAGATGCCAAATGCGCGGAGGTGCGAGCCCGCTATGTAAAGATAAGAGTGCTTTCGGAAGTGAACGGCCAACCCTGGGCATCCATCGCCGAACTGGGCGTTGTCGGTGAATAGGTGACGAGTTTGTCCGTAAATCCCGTACGATGGCCCTCCGAGGCCGTCGATATGGGAAATCGTTGCTGCTTCGACGGCCTCGGAGGGCCATCGTACGGCGAAGCTGATCAGAAGGAAGCGAACAATGCCACAAGCATATGCGTTTCGCTGTACTGCAATTGCCATCGCATCGGTTGCCTTGCTGATCGCCGACGTTATAGCGACTCCGAATACAGGCGAACGGAAGAAGGCCGATCCAGAAACCGCTCGGCAGATGATTGGTGCCTGCCCGCCGATTGCTTTCATAAAACGGGCGGCTTACGGGATGCGTGGGACCAATGCTGTGATGTTCTCGCAGCGAACGGGGGTTGGGGCGGCTATCTGTGTCTACGATCCTGCGACACCCGGTGACGGCGAACGTGTGGTTTTCGAGACGGAAAAGGGCTTCATCTTCAATATGAACCCGTCGTACGACGGCCGAAAGCTTGTCTTTTCCTACAAGGTGACAAATGACGATCCGTTTCATATCTGGGAGATCAATGTCGACGGCACCGGGCTTCGGCAGTTGACCAGCGGGCCGTATCACGACGTGAGTCCCGTCTACTATCCTGACGGGCGCATCATTTTCTCGTCGTCGCGAGTCGAATCCTACTCGTTGTGCCAGAACTTTCTCGCGTGTGCGTTGTACGCGATCGCCGCAGACGGATCCAACCTGCGCCGCATCGACTATACGACACTGTGCACACTGACGCCGTCCGTCCTGCAAGATGGTTCGATCCTTTGTACGCGTTGGGAGTATAACGACAAGAATATCTTTGCATGGGAGGGACTATGGACTATCAACCCCAACGGGCGTCAACTGAAGCTGTACCACGGCAACACGTTCCGCATCCCCAATGCCGTCTACGGTGGCCGTGAAATCCCCAGCACTCAGAAGGTCCTCGTCGTCTGGGCCGCGCATCACAGAATTCCGATCGGCGATTTGGCTATCGTCGATCATAGCAGGGGGCTGGAGAGCTACGACAGCATGTGGAAGGTGACGCATGTGACGCCGTTGGAAAAGGATCTGGCCACCGGCGACAACTGGCGCGCGACGGGCGTGGGAACTCGGGAGGCCGACACGTTGTATGAGCGGGCGTTTGCCGATCCGTTTCCGTTCACCGAGGATCTGTCGCTGGTGTCGTTTGGTGGCGACGACCCGCGACATCATCACCTGTACATCCTGAATCACAATACCGGTGACACCTGCCCGGTGCACAAAACGGACGCGTCCTGCTTCAGTCCGGTTTCACTAACGCCAAGGCCGCTTCCTCGCGCGATCCCAGGCGACTGCCCGCAAGAGTCGGGCGACGGTGTCTACTATGTGCAGGACGTTTACCAAGGCTTACTGGAACAGGGCGTGCGGCGAGGCCAAGTGGCCGCGCTGCGCGTCATGTCGCAACGGCCGAAGAAGTACAACACCGAAGGGCTGCGTTTCAACGATCACTACCCGATTGTCGGTCAGGGTTCGTACTACGTGAAGTGCAATTACGGAACCGTGTCCGTGGACGAAGAAGGCTCCGCCTACTTCAAGGCACCGTCGAACTCTGAACTTTTCTTCATCGCGTTGGACAAAGACGGGAAAGAACTGCAGCGCATGGGATCCGTCGCCCAAATCACCACCGGAGAATTTGCCTCGTGCGTCGGATGCCACGAACATCGGGCCAGTTCGCCACCCACACACTACATCTCGCTCCGCACGGAGAGTCGGCCAGCCAGCATCACGCCGCCGCCGTGGGGCGCGGGGCCAGTGGATTTCGTCAAACAGGTACAGCCGATCCTCGACCGATACTGCGTCGAATGCCACGACGGCCCCAAACCGGACGGTGGTATCAACCTGTCGGGCGACAAGACACGTTTCTACAACATGGCGTACGAATCGTTCGTGTTCCCAGGCTACGTCGATTACTACTACATCAACCGCGGCCCAAACGGCAACTTCCCGGCGTTGTCCACCGGTTCGTGGGTAAGCAAGTTGACGAAGTTGATCGAAGCGAAGCACGGTGACGTCGACATGGACGACCAGAGCCGGCGCTGTATCTACGCGTGGATTGATGCAAATGTCCCCTACTACGGCACATGGGAGATGACGCGACCGCACACGACCGGCGGCCGCGACGCCTACGCAAGAACGCGGCCCGGCAAGGGCGGCGTTTTTGCATCGCAAGGCGACGGCGGCCGTTTGATTCAAGTGGAACCGTGGATCGCCGAGTACAATGCATTCTGGGACCATCTGGGAATGCCCAAAGCAAGAATCGTCATCGGCGGCAGCAATAAGTTTAGCCCGCGCGGCCAGATCAACCTGACGCATCCGGAATGGAGTCCCATTCTGATCAACAATCTCGCCGAATCCGCCGACGGCTTGGCCGACGACCGGAAAGCCCTTTTCAAATCGAAAGACGATCCCGAGTACGAGCGACTGCTCGGTATCCTGCAGAAGGCCAAGCAGGCCCTGGACGCCACACCGCGCATGGACATGCCCGGCGCCAAACCGATCTCTCAGGAACGCAACTTCGGACGAACGTTTTGATTGGCGAGTGAGACTAATGAAGAATCGGTTTGGTCTGCGTCAACTGCAACAGAGTAATCTCTATTGGCCGGTACGGCTGGCCTTCCTCTATGCCGGCGTTGTCGTGCCTGTCATGTGCCACGCTATGACCGTGAGCAGCCCGCCGGATGCAGCCAATTGGCAGTCCGGGGCTATGGACGACAAATTGTCCTTCGCACTGTCGGGCAGGGCCGGGTTCGTGTTCTATCCGCTGATGCTGTATCCGATGGTCAGCTTGACGCTGCTGCTGTTTCGCGAGGCTCGGTTTGCCGAGAAATGGATTGTGCGGTTCGGTATCTTCACAGGGATACCTGTGGCGATGTGGTACTGGGCCTTGTTGGGAATCGTGGTGGCGAATATCCAGAGGATATTGAGTCCCAATTGGCTGGGCTTACTGTTGATGGGATTCGCCGCAATCGTGGTGCCCTTTGCGGCTTGGTGGGTAATTCGGCTTCTGCTCTGGGTGCGTCGAAGAATCGGCATTCGTTGGGAGGTGGTCGTCGTGGTTGGCCTAGCTCTTTACGTGTTGGGCATCTTCATAGCCAGCCCTCAAGCCGACGACATGATCACGGCGTGTTTATGGCCACTTTGGCCGCTCGCGGTGCTTTGGTTCTTGTCGTTGCTGCTTGGCCCGTCTTGGGCCTTCGGTGTGTACGTGGGAATGACTCTGCGCCTGCTCTGGCGATATCCGCGGCCTCCACGGTTTCGGATGATACAACTGCTGGCCGCGTTCTCTTGGCTGGGGGCCTTCCTGGGCGCTTGTCGTTGGGCGATCGAGCGATCGTTAGAGGAGTATGCAAAGCTACCTGTCGAACAGTCCGGTGGCTGTTACGTTGCGTCGGCCGCCGCGCACGGTCATCGGGCCTTGGTCGGTGCGCAGGAGATCATTGGGACCGATGGCACTGTGGTCCGGGTGAACCGTCAACTGAGGATACTGAAAGCCGGCGAGTTGGTCCTGCTCGCGTTGGCGCCCACAGTCCATCGCCTGTTACGTTGTGTCTACGATGCGCTCGGACCAGCGTTGGCGGGACGCTTGATCAATCCATGGTTTGCCGACTTGGCGTACCTTTCACTCAAGCCGGCCGAGTGGACGATCTACGCATTCCTGACGTGCACACTGGGAAGCGAGCGTCGACGAGTCGACACACTTTTTAGGCGCAGCAAATGATAAGCTGACAGATAGCTCAGCGCGGTTGGCCAAGTCCCGTTCGTAGCCCAGCCTGCAGCCAGTACTACGAACGGAAGACAGATGCGTTGGCCTATGCCTTGATTGTGGCATTCATGTGGGCGATCAGATCCAGAACCTTGCTGGAGTATCCCCACTCGTTGTCATACCACGAGATCAGCTTGACAAAGTTGTCGTTCAGCGAGATGCCCGCGTTTGCGTCGAAGATGCTGGTGCACGGCTCGCCGATGAAGTCTGACGACACGACATCGTCCTCAGTGTATGCCAAAACGCCCTTCATCGGGCCTTCGGATGCTGCTTTCATTGCCGCCTTGATGGCGTCGTAGGTGGCCGCCTTTTCCAGCCGGCACGTCAAGTCGACAACCGACACGTCACCGGTTGGGACGCGAAATGCCATGCCCGTGAGCTTCCCATTCAATTCGGGGATCACTTTGCCAACGGCCTTCGCCGCTCCCGTGCTCGCGGGAATGATGTTGGCCGACGCCGCGCGGCCGTCTCGCCAATTCTTGCCAGAGGGTCCGTCGGCGACCTTTTGAGTTGCGGTCATGGCGTGGACGGTTGTCATCAAACCTTCCACGATACCGAAGTTGTCGTTGACCACCTTGGCCAGCGGAGCCAGGCAATTCGTGGTGCACGACGCGTTGGAGGCCATCAACATGTCGGCGCTGTAGTTCTCGTTGTTCACTCCCATCACGAACATGGGAGTGTCGTCTTTCGACGGAGCTGACATGACGACTCGTTTTGCCCCTGCGTCCAGGTGCCCCTGCGCCTTCTCCTTGGTCAAGAACGCTCCAGAAGACTCAACCACATATTCTGCTTCACATGCAGGCCACTTAATGTCAGCGGGCGACCTTTCGCTCGAAACGGCTACTTTCTTCCCGTTCACCACAATTGAACCGTCTTCGACTTCCACGTCGCCACCGAATCGGCCGTGAATGGTGTCGTACTTCAGCAGGTACGCCATGTAGGCGGGATCCAGAAACGGATCGTTGATTCCCACTACGTCAATGTCGTCGCGTCCGAATGATGCCCGAAACACAAGGCGGCCAATTCTACCGAATCCGTTGATCCCTACTTTGATACTCATCTACTTTCTCCCATGTACTAAGCGTTACCGATTGATCTGGCATCAGGCCAAAGCCTGTTGATGTCCAATTTGATCTCCAGACGTACGAAGTGGAGAATACCACATATGGCGATCGGGCTAAAGGTGCCAGAGCTTGCTTCTCGTTCTTGTACAACCTGGGGTATGGCACATAATTGGCGCCCTTGGCGATCAGTTTCATTCTCCAGTCGAAGACGAGAGGATTTCAAGATGCAAGTCCATTCAGTTCATTCCTTCTCGGCGCGGAGGTCAGTCGCAGTCTCGCTAATTCTGTTAGTTTCAGCCTCGGTTGGCCCCGCTTCCGAGTTGCGAATCACAGTCGTTGACGAGCAAAGTCGTCCACTTCCCTGCCGCGTACTCGTTCGCCCTGTCGGCGGCGATTGCATTGTGCCCGATGGTGCGGTCATGGTACCAACTCCACCGGACAAATGGTTCGCATGCGCGGGCAATGCGGTTGTGGAAGTGCGGGAAGGGGCCATTCTTCTGCGAGTGGAACGGGGACTGGAATATGTTCGCTTCAAACAAGAAATCGAAGTCAACGCCCCAGAAACGACGAAGACCGTAACGCTACGACGCTGGGTCGATATGCGATCACGCGGATACCTGTGTGGCGAGAACCACGTTCACGTCGCTCCGGCGGAACTCGGGCCGATGCTCGTGGCCGAAGGACTCGATTTCGGCACTTCGCTCACTTGGTGGAACGGACCGGATGCGCGTCGGCCGATTCCGACAGGAAGCCAGCGGGTCAGCCCATTGAAGTTCGCTGGGCAAAGCGTGCCGTCAAGCGTTTTCGACGCGGAGCTGGAATACGGCTGGGGGGCCGCCTACATCCAGAACTTGCCCGCACCAATGCCGATCGAGACCAATCGTGCCCGGCCCAACCTTGACTACGTTCGTCACGCTTGCGAGGCGGGTGGGTTGGTCAGCTACCAGGCCGGCTGGTCGCGAGAGGTCTTGCTGGATGCCCTGCTGGGCTACGTGCACGTGGTCAATATCTGCAACAACAATTTTCATCTGCACCGCTTCCAGCCGCGCACCCACTACTCGAATCTGCTCCAGGTGCCCGACTTTCCGGTCTACGAAGGCACCGACCAAGGCATGATGCGGATGAACACCGACACGTATTACCGGCTCCTGAACTGCGGATTGAAGCTCGCAGCCGGAGCGGGAACCGCTATCGGCGTCAAGCCAAACCCCGTGGGGTACAACCGAGCTTATGTGCGCGTGCCGGCTGACGCCTCGTTGCAGGAGTTCAACAAGGCGTGGGCGGCCGGCAAGAACTTCGTGACCAACGGTCCGATGATCTTCCTGAAGACGGAAACCGGTCAGAAGCCCGGCGATACAATCGAACTCAAGGCAGACGACGATCCCGTGTCAGTGGAACTGACAATTCTGTCTGACCAGCCCTTGACGACGGCTGAAGTAATGCTGAACGGCGAAGTGGTACACGCGTTTGAGGTCGCAGGAAAAAGCGAGTTCTCCGGCACCACCGAAATCGACGTCCGGAAGGGCTCTTGGCTGGCAGCCCGATGCACGGCGCGCGACGACCTGCTCAGCGACCAAGAGTTGTCCGTGTACCGATCGGGGGACGACGAGCATCGCTTCCGCCAGCGACCGTCTCGATTGCGCTTTGCCCACACGAGCCCGATCTACCTGTCTGTCGGCGGTCAGGACGCGGCGGTGGAAGAATCCATTCGCGAAGGCCTATTGATGCTGGACCACTTCGAGCGTTTCACGCGCGAGCAGGCAGATGACCAATACATCCGCGCAACGACCGCAGCGATCGAAAAGGGGCGAGCTGAACTGGAGGCCCGGTTGACGAGCCGGTAGCAGCGCGGCATCCGTCTTATGATTTTTACCCCAACATGATCTTGCCTTATCCTTTTCCGGCAAGATGATTGACGGGTAGAATCATGGGAGTTTACCGGCGGCGAAGCGAACTTCGTATTCGCCCGCCCCCAAGATCGCAAGCCGGTGGTTCAAGATCAAATGTTTGGCCGTCATCCCGATCCAGAGCACAAAGAGGACTTTGTGCAGGCCATCCGCACGCGACGCCGCGCGAACGCGGACATCCAGGAAGGGCACCGCAACGCGATGCTATCGCATTACGGCACGATCAGCTACCGGCTGGGCCGTGAACTAAGAATCGATCAGGAGACCGAGGGAATCATCGATGACGCAGACGCGATGAAGCTGTTCAAACGATCCGGCCGCGACCCCTGGGTGATTCCCGACAAGGTGTAACGTGGATTCACCCGCCCTATCGGAGGTTTGATGCTTCACGTCGGGATACGCCTTCGTCCAATCTGTTGAACAACGGAATTCCGACGACTTTGACCACGGTGACAATCTCGTACGCGCCGGGCTCGTCGGTCCGTCGTGAACACCCATTCAGCGCGACCGTGCACGCAAGCAATACAAACGACATCATGCGGTAATACTGCGGACATCTGCATTTTGCAGTCATGAATTTTCTCCCAAAGCCGACGGCGCTCATGTACTTCGGCCGAATTTGCGAGACAACGACGTGTGAGAAGCTGAACGTTACAGATTCAAACGCAAGATTCGTACGACTGCGGCGAAAAGTCATTTATTGTGGTTCGGCGGAAGCTCGGATAGTGAATCACCGTCAACTTGACGGGGTTGCGGCGGCCCCCTAGGATCGTAACTCGTCAATTGGACGAAGCACGGCCACAGCGCAGCCCAACGGAACGACGATGCCTGCAGACCCTGTCATCGAGGTGCGTGACCTGCGGAAGAGCTATCGCAGCGGGCTGATCTTCCGCAAGTCGCTGGAAGCGCTCAAAGGCGTGACGTTTCGCGTCGAGGCGGGTGAGGTATTTGGCCTGTTGGGGCCTAACGGTGCGGGCAAGACAACCTTCATCAACGTCTTGTTGGGAATCGTGCGCAAGAATGGCGGCACGGCGTCTCTATTGGGCCAGCAAGCTGGCTACCGACGGAGCCGCCAACGCGTGGGCTATCTGCCCGAAAACCTTCGCATTCCTCGACATCTGACTGCGTTGACCGCGTTGGACTACTACGGCGGCTTGAGCGGGCTGTCGCGCGAACAAATCAAGATGAAGCAAGGCGAGTTGCTGGAACTGGTCGGATTGTCGGATCGAGCCCGCGATCCGGTCAGAAAATACTCGAAAGGCATGGTGCAGCGTTTGGGGCTGGCGCAAGCGCTGGTGCACGATCCGGATCTACTGTTCCTGGACGAGCCGACCGACGGCCTCGATCCCGTGGGGCGGTCTCATGTGCGCAATTTGCTGCACGAACTCAGGGATGCCGGGAAAACCGTTTTTCTGAATAGCCATCTGCTGCAGGAAGTCGAAATGGTCTGCGACCGTGTGGCTATCCTGGACAAAGGCATGCTGAAGCGCATCGGATCGGTGGCAGAAATCGCGTCCGATCAGCTGGAAGGCTTGGATCTGGAGCTCGAGTTGTCCGGCCCCAAGAACGCAATCCTGCAAGCGCTTGGCGACCGCCCGATCAGTCGAGGGGAAGCACTGGGCGAGGATCACTTCCGCTGTGTCGTCCGTTTGGCGGATCAAGCAGCCGCAGATCATTGCATCGACGATCTGCGAAACAAGCAGGTCAGCATCATCGGCATATCGCGTCGGCGTATCACGCTGGAAGAGGCGTTCCTGGACATCCTCGCGGAACCGGTGGAGCCATCATGAGAGCGTACTGGTCCATCCTGAAGGATTCGTTTCGTGAGGCGATGGTATCGCGCGTCTTGTGGGTCTTGCTGGTTTTGATCTCGATCGTCCTATTGCTGATGGCACCTCTTGGATATCGCGAGACCATCACCATTGGATTGGATGAAAACGCCGTCCGCGAGTGGCCCGAGTTGATCGAACGCATCAGGAAGGAAAGCAAGAAAGCGCGGCCGTCGCCGTCTCGCCGCATCTGGACGCTTCTGGATGAAGCGGCGCAGAAGAAGCTGGAAAAGTTTGCCATGCCGGAACAAGGAGACGCGGCCGCCGCGTTCGAGTTCGTGGCGAACCTGGAAGAGATCGCCAAGGCCTTTGACAAGACGCTGCGGCGGACGGACTTCTACGAGCGCGAAGCATGGACGTACACGCAAATGGTCTCGCCCGAGGGCCGGCAACTACTCAAAGATTTCGACAAACTGTCCGATGACGAGAAGAGGCGACTCAACCGGCTGCTGTTCGAATCCGCGTTTCCCGATTTAGTTCGTACCAGCCCGCCTACGTCAGTGGTGCTCACGTATGTTGTTTGGGACGTGGGGTCACCCAAGCCGGTCCGGGCGAGCCAGTTCGCCGCCGATATCAGTTCGTTGGTCGCAACGATCATGAAGTATGTCGTGGGCGCCCTGGGCGTCTTCGCTGCAATCCTTGTTACGGCACCAATCGTCCCGCGGACGCTGGAACCGGGTTCCATCAATTTGTTGCTCAGCAAACCGATTTCGCGGTGGTTACTTTTCCTGACAAAGTACGTCGGCGGGTGTGCGTTCATTCTGATCAACGCGGCGTTCTTGATCGGAGGGATGTGGCTGATTCTGGGGATTCGTTTCGGCATATGGAACTTCCACCTGTTGCTCGCGATTCCCGTCTACGTCTTCCTGTTTGCTGTCTACTATTCGGTGTCGGTGTTTTCGGGTGTGCTGTGGCGTAGCGCGATGGCGTCGATTGCCGTGACCATCCTTTTCGGACTGTTGTGCACGGTCGTGGGCTTGTTCAAAGGCGGTATCGAGAGTGCCGTGATAGAGCGAAAGAGAATCGTCCAAGTGATTCCCATCCCTGACGGACTGATCAGTGTGAACGAGATGGGAATCAGCAATCGATGGGATGATTCCGAGGGGACGTGGGCGGAAGCGTTCGTATCCAAGGATCGGCGACAGATGGGGCCGATGTTGTACGCTTTGCCACTGGAAGCCTTGCCACGGCCCATGGGACCGGTTTACGATCCTGCCAATGATCGACTGTTGGCTGCAAGTCGATCACTAACGACGGGGAAGATGATGGTGAACGTAGGCCGTCGTGATGAAGACTGGGAGAGTCTGGAAGGCGTGGTGGCACCGCCGGGGACCTTCTCTCTGCTGCGCGAACCGCACGGCAAAATCCTTGCAGTCTCTGCTCTTGATATCTTTCGGTTGGAAGGCGATCCGCTGGCGTCTGAGGAGCCAGTTAGCGTGTTTGGCATGGACGTTCCCTTCACAGGCGAGAGTCCGTTTCGGTCGGTCGGTCCTGAACCGCCGATCGTGCTGACACGCCCGGCAATTGCCGCGATGAATGACGAGACAGGCATGCTGGCGGTTCACAGCCGTGGCGTCATCAGGGTGCTGGGCAAAGACGGCAATGGCAAGTACCAACTGCGTCGCGAGCGAAAACTGGCCAAGGATGATCACGGAGTCGCTGCAATATCTTTCGGGGGCGCTACGTTGGTAGTCGGCCTGAACGACGGGACTCTCTTGGCACTGGACGCAGAGACGCTGGAAGAGCAATCGCGATTTTCGTCAGATGGCAGCGGACCTCCGCGTTTTGTCGTTGCGTCGCCCAGTGGACGATGGTTTGCCGCTGTCTTCCATACCGGCAAACTATCGTTGCTTGACACAGAAAAAGACTCGCTAGTCGCCGCTGACGTCGGCGGCCAAGGTGATATCTCCGCGGCGGCGTTCAGCGGAGCGGACAAACTTCTGGTGGCGGATCATTCGACGCGAGTGACCGAGTATCGCTTGGAAACCGGCGAAGTGGAGCGTCGGTATGCGCCCAAGCAGGGACTGGTCGAGCGGCTTTATCGATTCTTGATCAAACCCGTGTATACGATTTTCCCCAAGCCAGGTGAACTGGACAACACCGTCGAGTACCTGCTGACCGCGCGGAAAGCCGCAGAGAATGAAGGAAAGCCGAAAGACCTGACTCTCACCCGACAAAGGCTACGGCCCTGGGCTCCGGTCTGGAGTAGCCTGGCATTTGCTGTGGTCATCCTGGCGTTCGGGTGTCTGTACGTGCAACGGCGGGAATTCTAGCCAGCGTGGCAAGAACAAGACACGAACAGCCGGGCGACTCAATCCTCTAGACTTCGGCTGTACGCCCACCGTATGGTCGAACGCTCTCTGGCGAAGTCGGTGCACAGCAAATAGGGACTTGGCCGGTTTCCCACTCGTCCTAAATCCAATCTGTCCGCATCCCAGCATGTGATCACTGTGACGTCGCCCTTTGTCCGCCCTCTCTGGTGATGCTTGATGGCCTCGTACAGAAGTGAGAAGTCGGCGTCGTCAAGATGGATCAGCGTGCCACGAAGCGACTCGGCAAAGTCGGCCGCTCTGTCTCCATGCTCCGGATCACCGCCGTCACATTCGCGGCAACAGTCGTGAAGAAACGCAAACAGCTCGACAATCAGCTTGTTCGCACCCGAATGCTTGGCAACGCGAAGACCGTTTTCCCTGACTCGCTGCCAATGTGCGACACCGTGAATACCGTGCAAGCTTAGGGCGAACCTATCCTTCGCCGCCTTGACGACTCCTTGGAAATCCGCCTCTTTCATCTTGGCCCCGCGATTCTCCGATCGCCGTCCACCGCCGCGCTGTGACTTCATTGTGGGAAGATAGCGGGCGTCATTTTGCATGCGCGCGGTGCGGCTCGAATTCGTCTAGCACTTGCTCTGCTTGGCGTTTCCTCTGCATGCGCCGCATTGGTTTCAATGGCCAGAGCTCCTGCCACGCCATAATGATAGCGCCTTTGATCGAGGGGCCAAATCCTTGCGACGTACGAGTCATGTATCCCGTCCCAACCTGCTCGGCAAAAGACTTTTCCAGCACGCCACTGGCAACGTACTGGACCGTGTTTCCGAAAAACTGCGTATCCAGACGGCATTCCCGAGTTCCGGTTCTGCCGTACTTCGCGGCAAGGAAACCATGCAAACAATACAGTCGATGGATATCGGTAATCTCCCAGAACTGTGTAGTATGCTCGTTGGGCAACGGCTTGAACGAACTCAGCTCGCGCGAGTTGTTTGTCTGTACCGCGACACCATCGCTGAACGTCGTGAGGAATTCGACATAGTTCGCCTTCATGGTTTGGACACCGTCGTTCGCCAGCAGGAACGAGGACATCGCCATATCGGATGTAGGTCGGTTCACGTACAGCGCCAACAACGTCTGGACGTTTGGGACGACATCTGGCAGGAACATGGTCTCGACCAATTCAAAGCCGTCGCGGGTCAAAGCAAGATACGCCTCGTGAAAATACTGGCGGACGTCGTTAGGCAGCGGGTGCGTTTTGGGGTCAATCACAACCACCTTTGGCGGCATCCGAAAACGAAGCGTACAGAATACTAGAAGTGGTCCCAGCACAAACGGGATGCAGAGGAAGAAGAGTACGACGACGCCACCACTAATAAGCCATGTCCAAGGCATGTGATCATTCCGGAATCGGATGTGTTGAAATGGAATCGCTCGACTGATCGGCAATATAGTCCGTCCGGATTGATCTCTCAAGCAAGTCCCCGGTAACAGAACGACAATATGGCCCTGCTAGCGGGCTCGGCAGACACATCCCTCAGCCAACGGGCTTTCCATAGAGAACGTGCGGCAACGCATTAACGCTCGTTGGTGAGTTGAACTTGCCCCATTTTGACGTAGCTAGTACAGTCCGCATTCCCGCTACGCCTACCCAACATCCTCGATGGTGAGGGAATACCACATGAACCTGCTGTTTCGTGTCCTTTTTGCAGCCCACTGTCGCAGCACGCATCACAAACTGGCCCTGGACGCCCTCCGATACCTGGAATGTCCGCGTGCCGAACGATGGCGGAACCTCTTTCTGAAGTACCACGCGGTCTACTTGGTCGGAGCCAAAGCTCCAGACGCGAAGTTCAAAGACTTCCGAAACCATGTACTGCACGTCGAGCAGAACTACTGGGGCGGAGCTCCCCGGGCCGCACGCAAGTGGTATGATCGGACTGTCGAGGCTCTGCGGCGACGTTCTTGGAGCGATGCCGTCTACGCGGCTGGTGTCACGAGCCACTATTGCACCGATCCCATCCAGCCGTTCCACACCGGCCAATCGGAAGCAGAGACCAACATCCACCGAGCAGCCGAGTGGAGCATCACAAAATCGTACAACCAGCTGCGCGAGATTTTTGAGAAGCGTTCAGAGTTCCCAGACGTTGAACCGCCGGCTGGAGATGATTGGCTGGAATCCATGATCGCTCACGGGGCGGAACTCTCGCATCGGCACTACGAGGCGTTGATCGAGCGTTACGACTTTACCAAAGGTCGCAGGGATCCCCCTCGTGGTTTGGATCAGGTCAGTCGTGAGTTCCTCGCGGAATTGCTCGGCTATGCAGCGGTCAGCTTTGCGCGTGTATTGGAGTGTGCGTTTGACGAGGCAAATGTCAAACCACCACGTATCGAGTTATCGTTGGCCACGTTTCTCGCCACAGTACAAATCCCCATCCGCTGGATAACCAAAAAGATGGCGGATGGTCGAGAACGAGCCTTGATCGAGGCCATGTACGACGAGTTGCAGCGCACCGGTCGCGTGGAGAAGAACTTGCAGGAAGACGAGCGGACGATTCGGGCGTTGGTTGCCAAGGAGTCACAGAAGCCGCGACGGCAATCACGCCGCGCAACCACTCGCAGAGCGACTAACCCAAGCCCGGTTCCTACACCGTCTGAGACCAGCCCGACGCGCCAGCGAGTGACGGACGACCAGTTGCCTTCCCCAGAGCACCGGTCTAGCAAATCAGCTCGCTACGAAGAGCCCAGAACCAAGCCAGATGTAACTTCGCCCGCAGGCAGCACGACGCATCGCAACGAAGCTGATCGGGAGAAGCCGCTGACGCGGAGTACTTTCGAGCCCGCCAAGCCCAAAGCACGTATAACCGCAGTCGTACACAACGATCCCTCGGAGCTTCAGCCCGCTGGTGGCTCACGGCACTCGAGCCCAGATGCCCCCCGCTCAGACTCGGAGCGCCTGAAGTTTTACTTGGATCCATCCAAGGATGTCGAGGACGCGCCGTCGATCGGTCCCAAGACAGCGAAACGCCTGACTCGCATTGGTGTCAGGACGGTCGCGGATTTGTTCGCGGTTGATCCAAGGAGGGCCGCCGCAAAGCTGAAAACGCGACACATCAAACCCGATACGATTCGGGATTGGCAAGACCAAGCCAAGCTGGTGTGCCAAATCCCAAACTTGCGCGGCCACGATGCTCAGATCCTCGTCGCCTGCGGGTATCGTGATCCGGCGGCAGTGGCAGACGCGGCCGTCAAAACGCTTCTGGCAGAAGCCACTGAGTTCTCTAGTTCCTCCGCAGGTCAGCGAGTCATTCGCTCAGGAAAGGCACCTGATCGGGAGGAAGTCACCGACTGGGTTCGCTGGGCAAGTCAGGCACGATTGTTGCGTGCCGCCTAATTGGTCGCGTCCGATGGCTGGTGTTCTCGCTACCTGCCTGTTCCGAAACGCTTGATGGAAAACGTGCCGCTCTTCGAGTCCAGGTCGATATCCCAGCCGTACCACTGGAAAACGGCTGCCGCCAGAAGAAACAGGCAAATCACGGAAACGAGGGCTGACAATCCGTATCCCACCAGCGGCCTCTTCGTGAGATCCCGTTCCTCGGGCTCGCCGATTTGCAGCCTGCTGATCTCAGGTTCGTTTGGAACGTAGGTCACTGGTACCGTTGTTGCTCCTTCCAGCGAGTCCCAATAGGAACGCGTTACCTCGGCGTTTCGCGTTGCAGAGCGCCCTTCAGCCGTCGCAATGCGGTACTCCAACCGCGGCGTGATGCCATTCGGTGCGAGAAATCGTCGTTCAATCTGAGCGTCGCCCGGTACGCCAACTTCTTCAAGCAGCCGCGCGGCACGCTGCTCGCGATGCGTCGACCAAGCATTGAACGCCGCAACCACCAGCAGCAGCGTGCCAACCACACCGCAGATCGCAGCAGAACGCTTTGCCTTCTTAGCGCGGATTTGGTCGGACGTATCGTCTGGCTTGTCTGCAATCCTCTGCGCGACAAGCTCGACCATCGTGTCAAATCCGTCAAACGCTTCGCTCAGCTTCGCGATAGTCTTCCCATCGGTATCGCAAATCACCAGTTGACGGCGGTAGTGGAGCGCTCCCGGTGCGACGTTCGTCCACCCGATTTGACTCCATGTGAAACGCCGGCTCCCGCGACGTCCTTCGATGGACATACCATCGGAGCCAATGGCAACTTGAGTTGGCGTTCGCGCCAGCGTCCAGGCTGCCGTGAGCATGCCCAGCCCGATCAGTATCGGCAAGGTCGTAATGGTGTGCAACGACAATTGGTCGACGCGAGTGACTAGCGCAACGACAAACCCAACAACGGCAAAGCCCAGCAGACCGAGGCCACCAAGCAGCCACCACACACTGTTCATTGCCGCTGATTCGTGGCGCAGAAACAGATGCTCCGCCTCGTCATGCACAATCTCGATTTCTGTCATCGGACGCACCAACGATTTGTCAGCCAGTGGAAGTACTGGATACAAAGACAGACTATACGACCGTGCGCGACGCTGCCAGGGGACCGAAGGATTGGGAGCAGAAACCGCTCGAAAGGCGGCCGGCGTAGCCGCATGTGGTTGGACGACGCGTGGTGGCCGGTTTACGGGGAAGACAGTGGTGGCGTTAAATCTTCGCGTTCCTCGTAGGATTCCGGCTCCGGAGATGAGAGGTCTCGTTGCTGGGCTTCCTGCCAGAGACCATTGGCGTCGATTCTCATTACGCCCACGTCACGAAACAGTTCCATCCGTGCTGTTTCGTATTCGACCCAGGCTTCGATCAATTCGTCCTGTGCGTCGAGGATGTTCTCCAGTGCGCGGGGAATATTCAACCCCTGTTGCCTACCGCCGCCCTCGCCATCCGCTTGGCGTTCGCCGGCCTCTAGCGCTTGCTCCAATTCCATGGCTGCGACGCGAAGTGCACGACGTTGGATCTCGAACAACTCGCGCTGTGCACGCATATCTCGAAATTCGCTGCGAACGTCCAGCTTGATTTGATCCTCGGCCGCGACGTAATTGCGCCGGGCGCGTTGGTAAGCGATTTGTGCGGCGCGGAAGTTGTTTCTTTCCCTGCGGCGATCCACGGGTGTCTTGACCGCCACGCCGACGCGAAACTCGCTCTCTCTGGCTCGGAAGTCGTAAGGCTCGCTGTTCTGCAACAGAGGCGGTGTGTTGACCGCGCCTTCGGCAACGATATCCAGCGTGCCCTCCAAACGGTCCGCCGCAATCTCCAAACGACGCCGCGCGTCCATGACCAACGCACGACGATTCATCAGATCCAGCCGATTCTCAAGCGCCAGATCCACCGCCTCGCTGGGCGTCAAATGCACAGGCGTCAGCTCGATCAACTCGACGCGAGTCGCGGCCTCCAGACTGCTGAGCCTGCGCGTCGTTGTATACAGAATGTTCCGTTGCGTCACCGCTTGATTGAGAATCTGTAACAGTTGGTCGTTCGCAATTCCCTGCTGCGCAAGCGAACGCTCCAGACCCTGCAGCACTTGACCGTCGCCTTTGAAGGCTTGCTGCAATTGCTCGAAACGCACCGAGTCCTCGGCCACAATTCTGGCAAACTCTCGTTCCGCCTCTGGACTCATTGTCCCGGTCCGCGTGGGTAGCGATCGCTGAAGCTGGGCGAGCTTCACGGCAGCCGCGTCGAACGCGGATGCGAGTCTCTGACGAACCGCGAGCAGTCCACGCACGACATCGTGTGTGCGTTCTCGGTCCGGCGCCGCGACCAAACCTTGGAAGGTCGAGTCGAGCCCACGAAGGTCATCCTGGAGCTTGGTCAACTGCGGGTTGCGAAACTGAAACGGCTCTAGCACCGAATCGTCGATATCCAGTTCCAGGTCGGGCGGTAACCCAAGCTGCAGTTTGAATCGGTCCAATTCGTCGCCGAAGAACCGTTCGCGGATCGTTCTGCTGAAGCGACCATGCTCCAGGCTGGACTGCACTTGCGTTACATCCAATGTCGCCGCCTTGCCGCCGCGCACCATGGCCTGTACGTCCCTCAAACGCATCTCCAGGCTTTGTACGTTTTCTGTCCGGTTTCGTAGTCGCTGGTACTGAAACAGCAGAAAGTAGAATCCCACCGTGGGCGCGCGTTCGCCACGGATCAGGAAGGCCAGTTCACTACCTCCCGTGCTGCCCGGCAACGGCAGAGCTCGCTCGCCAGTGACGATCATCACGTAGAAGTCCTTGCGAAATCTAGCGAATCTGCGGATGGCATACAGGACATTTCTCTCGGCCTGCGTCAAGTCTTCGAGAACGATTTCGCGTCCCGCACCGGCCAACAATGGTTGCACGATCGAGTAGGCAAATGTGCTCGCTGTTCCGGCACCGTTCGCGCCAGAGAACATCCAAATGGTATTGTTCGTGAGCTCCGCAACGAGTTGAGCGCCTGTGGGCAACAGCTTGCTGACGCCAAAGTTCGTTGGCCCCATCATCAAGTCGCTCGCGTCGTCGGGCTGGTGCTGATGGAAGATCTCCGTACCCGGTTCGCCAAGAAATCCACTGGGGCGCAGATCAAAGCGGTACCGATCATGGGTCAATGACAGTGCGCTGAGATAAACGTCCTCTATCTGCTCTTGGTATTCGCGGCTGTGGATCAAACCCAATTCGACCGCGTTCTCTAGGGTGAGCTTGTCTATTTTGGGTAGCTGCCCCTGGTCAGAGGTCAACGGTTCACCGCCTAGATAGACCGGCCAATCGGGGTTCTCGACTCGCTCCGTGTCGCCAAAACGGTGCCAGCCTCGCCAGCCCAGTTTCCCGTCGACGCAATGCATATATTGGTGTGCTGTCGGGTCGTCGGGCGGAAGCGGCGGGAAGTCGGGATCATACGGATCGTGGAACCGACTGCGCGGATCGGGTGTGATATCCAATTCAGGAACGGCCCAACGTTCGTCCGTAATCTTCTCGGCAAGGATCTGATACGACTGCCGGTCAGCCCGCTCGCGGTACGCCATACGCGTACATCCCGCCATCGCCATGACGACGAGTCCGGCCAAGAAGCAGACCGGCAAGCGTCGCTTTCGCGATCCGTAGCAAGAATCCCAGAAGCACAGTTGGCGTATCATTCGTTTCCTTGGCAAGCAGGAATCCGCCGCTACCACTGCATGCAGCGCAAGCTGCTATCGCATGCCGTGCGCAGAGCGACACAAGTGGTATCGGTTACGCAGAGTTTGCGGATTAGGAAAACAGTGGGCCAGAAAGAGGTACGCTCGCAGGGGCGAGTAATGCCGACCCAACTGCAGCCGGAGCCGAGTCGAGGTATTCCTACGGCTTCCCGTATGCGGCGACGATGGCGTCGTGCTGCTGTCGAGTGATGGGAATCATGCAGCCGTGACGAGCATTCTCGGGGACGTCGAAGTCTCTGCAGCAGAGATCGTACCAGGGACCGTCGGGCGTCTGGGCCGTGGAACAGCCATAGGACACGCCGGGGTACTGTTCGTAGTAGAGATACCATCCGCTGCCGTCCGGTTTCGGGATCAGCGTGGGAGCTTCGCGGAAGTTGGGAGTGATCCGCGGTGACGGCTTGGAATAGGGACCAAGCAGACTGGCCGAAGAACAGATGCGAATCGTTTTGCCTGTTGGCCAGTCGAAGGATGGGTATAACTCGTCTTTGATGATGGCGTAGTACCGATCGTCTACCCGCCGCACGATCACGTCGATCGTTGCCATATCGAACGAGAACAAACGTTTCGGATCCGAGAGTGTTTCCAAGTCCTTGGATGTGACATAGAGTGTACGCATCCCGGACCAGAACTTCTCTGGTTCCTCGCGCACAGGCTCTTCGTTCGTCGAGTGCCATGTGATCAGGTACTGAGATGATGCTTCGTCGTAGAAGATCTTCGGTGCTCCGTGATATCGCAAAGCGGGCTCGAAATTGGGCGTCTTTGAGATGTCGGGATAGAAGTCACGAAGCTTGGTCCATTTCACAAGGTCGTGCGACACCCAGATGCTGATTTCGGCGTTCTTCGAGTAGTTCCCGAGCATGTAGTAACGACCATCGTGACCCTTGCTGATGTCCGGATGGCCACGATACTCCTCTCCGAGAACGCGTTTCCCGCCGTTGAGCAGTTTCCAATGGAGCCCGTCCGTGCTTATGGAGTAATAGAGCCTTCCGTAATCTTCTTTCGTCATGTGGACGAACAGGTACCCAGCGTACTCCGATTTGCTTGTTTTCACTCTAGCCCGATCAGCCGCGGGCGCGCTGGGAGGCTCGAAGCATACTCCCAATGTTGCGAACAGCAACAAAATGAATAACGATTTCCCCGGCGTTGCACTCACAAAGCAGGATTCCATTTCCAGTCGCCCTTCCAGCGAGTCGTTTGATATTCGAAGACAACAGTCTCGTGGTGATTCAACACGGGCACGTCGATCGCAAGGCGACCGTCGCCGCGACAATCGCAGGTGGCATTATGCCTGCCGATGGCCGTTCTGCAAACCTGTTCACTTGCGCGGCGGCGAACCGTTTCTCTCAATCGAAGAACCCTGGCTCGTTCGCATGAGCCGGGGTCTCGTATGTGAGATACGCTACGATTGTCTGCTGACACCTAACGTTCCAGCAGACCCTCAAGTTTCTTCAGAGCTTTGGCTTCCACATCCGTAAGCCGGCCTTCTTTCTTCAGCCGCTTGGCGACCTCGAGTTCGAAGTTCACGATCGTGGCCAGTTTCAAGGCAGCCTTCGTTTCCTCCAGCGAGAGATTCACCTCGATCGATGCTTCAAGCAGTTCGCCAATCTCATCCTTGCGGGAATTCCGGGAAAAATCCTCAAGCTTGCCGAAGACGCCTTCCAGTTTCGTGATGGCCCCGGCTTCGGAGTCGGAGAGCTTGCCGGATTTCTTCATCTGCAACAACTGCTGTTCGTCCCCGTCGACTCGCTTGAAAATCGCAATCATGGCATCGGTCTCGGCTTCGTTCATCGCCGTCACCTGGGCCAGCTTCATCAGTACCGGAATTTCCTTGTCGCGCGGGTTATCAATGTGGTACTCCAGCTTGCCGAAGTGCGCTTCCAGCTTGTTCAACGCGGCCGCCTCTTTTCCGCTCAGTTTCCCTGATTTCTTCAACTCGACGACCTTCTCGACTTCGCAGCCAGCCCGCACAAAACCGTGCTTCAGTGTTTCGCTTTCTGCGTCGCTCAGCCCCGCCTCTTTGGCCAACTCAGCCAACTTCTTCAACTCGTCCTCATAGGGATGGCCGAACTGCTTGAAGATCTTCTCGAGCGCCTTCTCTTCGACGTCCGACAACTTGCCTGCTTCGTAGAGGGCGAGAATTGCTCTCTCGTCGAACGCTTCGCGCACGGCTACCTTCTCGGCGGCCTTCAGTTCTTCGTCGGTCATTCCAGCCTGCACCGCGCCTTCGCGCAGTTTGGCCAGTTCGTCTTCCACAGGATTGCCGAAATGCGAAACCAACTTGTCCACGCCCTTCGCCTCGACCTCCGACAGCTTGCCTTTGGCCTTCAAGCTCATCAGGGCCTTTTTGTCACACTTGACCCGTTCGGCCACTTTCAGAACGGCTTTGGTCTCCTCGGTACTCAAACCGGCCTGCCATGCGGCGCTCTCCAGCTTGCCGAGTTTGTTCTGTACTTCTTCCGCAGTAATTTCGTCATTAGGATCCGCCGCGGTTTCGATCACCAACGGGCTGCCGGGCAGGACCAGCAAAGCCGCCACTACAGCGATTGCCCAACAGGAACGGGGCGTGCGACTCCGAAACGTACTTGCTCTTCTCATGATCTCCTCCAGTCTTTTTGAAGTTACCTCCACCGGACGAACGCCGGGGAGAAGAAACGCCGTTCTCAATTCTTGTTTGTGCTCCAAAACATCAAGCAGGCAACGAGCATAGTCGGCTGGCCGACACGCCAGGCCGGCGACCGTTTCGGCATCGCAACAGCGTTCGCGTTGACGGCTGATGTGGCGGCTCGCCCACCAGACCAATGGATGAAACCACCAAACGATTTTGGCGAACAACTCCATCACCATCATCGCGGCGTCGTGACGACGCACGTGGATCAACTCGTGTGCAATGACGGGCTCGATCCGCTCGAAACCTCGACTATCCAAAAGCGTTCGCGGCAAAATAAGTCTCGGTTTGATGATCCCAAAGACCGCGGGGCCGATAGGTTCATCACTGAGAATCACTTCGATGGGTCGGCGGATTCGAAGACGCTGCGCCAAATCTGCAACTCGCTTTTCCAGATCCGGATCAAGCTCCTTGGGACAGCGGGCGATCGTGCGTCGACAGCGCGTCCATCCGATGATAGTCACTCCGATCATCAAGAAAGCGCCGCCGAGCCAAACCCAGCCAACGATCGCCGTTGCGGAGTTAAGCGACTCGCTGTCGCTGACCACCATGCCGGCTTCGGCCCCACTTGGGGCAATGTTGTCGACGAGAATCGTCCGGTCCGCTCGCGAATCGCCGGACGCGCCCAACAGCCCTGCTGACGCGGCGAGCGGTGTACCAGTTGCATCGTCGTCCGACACGTCAATCTGCGCCAAACTGAACAGGCCGAGCGGACTGCTCCATATCGGAGGCGTCAGGCACTTGACGATCACCAACAACCACAGCATGTAGGCGAGATGGGGTCGCGTGTGGCAGAAACGTCGCACGATGAAGGCGACGACTATCACCAACGCAGCGATTTGACAAACTTGTGCCAGGGCTGCCTGGAAGAATTCACTGCTGAGAAGCGTCATCTTGCTCGGCCTCCAGTTGGTCCAAAAGGTCGCGGAGCTTGTGAGTTTCTTCGCGAGAGATGCCTCGATCTTGGATCAGATGCAACATCAGAGGCATGGCATCGCCGTCGAATAGCCGATTCATCAGGTCATCTACCGTTTCCCGAATGACCAGCGAAGGCCGTACCTTCGGGCTATACACCTTGTTCCTCCCTTCCCGCCGCGTCTTCACGTACCCTTTGGCTTCGAGTCGCCGCAGATAGGTCTGAACGGTGGTGTAGTCCAGGTCGCGATTCTTCGGAAACCACTGGTGGACCTCGCCCACTGTGGCCTCCCCCAAATCCCAGACGGCTCGAGCCACTTCCAATTCGCCTTTCGACAACGCCGGACGCGGTGGCATCGCTTCCTCCTTTTGCCTTTTAAGTACATCTGTACGCAATCAGAAGTACGTTTGTACTGAAGTCAATGGATCTCTTCCGAAAAACGCGGGAATTCGTCAGCTGACTAGTAGCACGACCCTTGGTACAAATCCCGGGAGCTAAATGGTTCTCCCCCCTTCCTGACGTGTTTCGTCTTTCACTTCACGGCCGGAGCGGTTAGCATCTAATCTGTGGCCGACGGCCACTTTCTACGCCTGAAATTACGCTTTAGGACAGCCTTGACATTTCCCTCGCATTACATAGAGAGGCTAGTTGATGCTCGATAGATTCTGCAGCGTTATTGGTTCACTGCTTTTTGCTACTGGCTGTTTGACCTTCTGCATTTGCGGTGTATCGTTTGCCGACGGAACCGGCGTGGTTACCGGCGGTGATCTGCCGGCGCCCGTGGAGATTGATGCGAAGGTGGTGAACCCGCTGGTTACGACACAGCCAATCGTGTTCGTGGTCCGGAATCAGTATCCCGGCGACCATCATAATACGGCCACCATGTTTCAGACCGGCGAGATCAATACCAACAAGTTCAATGGGCCGAGCGCGATCAAGGTGATCGACTTCGCTCGGGGCCAGTTGCGGACGCTTCTGGAGGTGCCCAGTGGTGTCGTACGGGATATCGACGTCAGCTACGACGGACAGAAGATTCTGTTTTCGATGCGTCTGGACCGAGAAGACGACTATCACATTTTTGAGATGAACGCCGATGGCACCGATCTTGTGCAACTGACTTTCGGCTCGGGCATTTCCGACATCGACCCAATCTACCTGCCCGACGGGCGAATCATGTTCAGCTCCACTCGCGAGCCTAAATACTGCATGTGCAACCGGCACATCATGGCCAACTTGTTCACGATGGATGCAGACGGTGCCAATATCCAACAGATCGGGCACAGCACGCTGCACGAAGGACACGCGGCGGTCATGCCGGACGGGCGAATCCTGTACGACCGGTGGGAGTACGTGGATCGCAACTTCGGCGATGCTCAGGGCACGTGGACCGTCAACCCTGACGGCACGAATCATGCCGTCTATTGGGGCAACAACACGAACTCGCCGGGCGCCGTACTCGACGCGCGCATCATTCCCAATACGGAGTTGATGATCTGCACGTTTTCGTCTTGTCACGACCGACCATGGGGTGCGATAGCCATCGTCGACCGGCGTTTGGGCGTCGACGGGCTTGAGCCGGTGGTCCGCACGTGGCCGGAGAGCGCAATCGACCTGGTCGGCAAAGGCAACTATGACACGTTCAAGAGGGTGAATCCGAAGTATGAAGACCCGTATCCGCTTTCGGAACAGTACTTCCTGTGCTCGCGCATGACCGGCGAGGGCGAACGCACAGGCATCTATTTGCTAGATTTGGAGGGCAACGAAACGCTGCTGTATTCCGAACAACAAGGCTGCTACGACCCGATGCCGTTGGCATCCCGGCCACGGCCGCCGGTTATTCCGTCGCGAATCGACCTGCGAAAGCAAGAAGGCAACTTCTACGTGGCCGACGTGTACGTTGGTACGGGCATGGACAAGATCGAACGCGGCACGGTCAAGTCGATTCGCGTCGTGGAATCGCCCGAGAAACGATTCTGGACCTCGCCTGCCTGGGACGGTGGCACGGGACAACAAGCGCCGGGGATGGCGTGGAACGATTTCAATAACAAACGCATCATCGGCACAGCGCCGGTTGAGGAAGACGGGAGTGCGTTCTTCTCGGTGCCGGCCGATACGTTCGTCTACTTCCAGTTGCTGGACGAGCGGGGAATGATGGTCCAGTCGATGCGCAGCGGCACGATCGTTCGGCCCGGCGAGACTGCGGGATGCGTGGGCTGCCACGAGTACCGCCGCGGGTCGGTCAAGGCTGTCTACGAAACAACGGCGATGAAGCGTACGCCCGACAAGCTGAGACCGTGGTACGGACCGTCGCGGCTGTTCAGTTACACAGCCGAGGTACAACCGGCGTTTGACAAGCACTGTGTCTCTTGTCACGACTTTGGCGAGAAGGCCGGCGAGAAGATCAACCTGGCCGGCGATCGAGGGACGGTCTTCTGCACGTCATACGCCGAGTTACGCGGCAAAGGTTGGATCAACGTACCCGGCGCCGGGCCGTTCAAGACGTTGATGCCTAAGAGTTGGGGCTCGCACGCCAGCCGATTCGCTGAAGTGCTGCTGGAAGGACACGGCGACGAGGAGATCGACCGGCAAGTGAAGCTGGACCTCGAGAGCTTCGATCGGATCGTCACTTGGATCGATCTCAACGCGCCCTACTATCCCTCGTACGCCAGTGCGTACCGCAACAATCCGTACGGGCGGTCGCCATTGAATAGCGGCCAACTGAAGCGTTTGGCTGAGTTGACCGGCGCTAGGACCGACGGTCGTTCGACGGCCATCAGCTTCACTCGGCCGGAGGTCAGCCCGGCTTTGGCCAAGTTCAAAGACAAGAACGATCCTGGATACAAAGAGGCGTTAGCGCTAGTCCGGGCCGGCAAGAGCATACTGGATCAGCGTCCCAGAGCGGACATGCCGGGCTTCGAACTGGTCGATGAAATCGAGATCGAGCAGGAAGCCAAGTACCAGGCTCGTCTGCAACTGGAAGCGGCCATGCGGCAAGCCATCGCCAACGGCCAGCGGCATTACGAGTCCAGCGGCGGTCAACCGTAAGGACCGGACTCCGCCGCCGCCTCGTCCAATATCGATTACTCTACAAACCGAATTGAATACAGGTCTGCGTCGTTCATCACGAAACGAAGCCGAACGGGCTTGCCCGCCAACTGGCTGACGTCTTCGCCGTCCTTCCAACGCACAGTGTCCTCGATTCGGTCGCCGATGATCTCCGGACAGTCTCCAAGGGCGAAGCCTTCGATCGGTTTGCCGTCGGGAGTTTGGATTTCGACTTTCAGGCCACCGGCTGCCGAAGTTGCATAGTTGATGGTCAGCCGGTTTCCGGTGTAGGTGATTGGCTTCGTGATCATCTCACCGCCCGCGTACGGCGCTCGAACCGAAACAAAGCCATCGAGGCGCAGTGTGTAGCGCCGCATGTGGACGGCCGGGTAACCGGAGTTGTGCTTGACGTAGATCGACAGTTCACCAGGGCCGGTTTCGACAATGCCGCGAGCAGCGTAGTTCGCGCGCGATGTCCAGTTGCGAAGATCCACTCCCGGTCGGATGAACGCTTCGAGGAACATGCGCTTCAATTCCGTTCCGCCGCGTGCCGAACAGAGCAGAATGTCGGTGCAGTCGTTCGCATAGTTCCGCTCCGTTGGCGTTCCAATCGCTTTGGCTTCTTCCTCCGTCACCACACGTCGTCCCGGAAAGAACCGCGTGGGCAATCCGATATAGATGTGTGGGGCGCGGACGTATGGGTGTATCTGGTTTGTGTAGAGATGCTGACGCGGTTTGCCGTCCAGTTCCAGGTCAACCGGCTCCGCCCAGTGGATCAAGTCCTCGGACGTCGTGCGGGCGATCCAACGTTTGCCGTCACGAAAGACGCGGAAGTAGCAGACGTACTGTTGCTCGCTCTCTGACCAAAATGCATTGTTCTGCGAGTCGAACGCCCCTTTCGTGATGACCGGTTCCTTCTGCAGTTCCGTCCAGCGGATTCCATCCGGCGAGACGAAGGCGATCAATCCGGGGGCGCCCGTTCCACCCAACGCTTTATAACGCTGATCGGCCGGAGCATCGGGATTCGTGTCAAGAAACGGCGCGAAGTTGTGGCAGGCCCGATGTCGAGCGAGGACCACGTTGTTATCCTTTGTGCCCTGGACTTCGAACAGCCCCAACTTCGGCTTCGTCCAGTGAATCCCGTCCTCGCTTTCAGCAACACAGGCGACTTCCGTGTCCAGCGCGTGCCGTGCGGCCGGCATGCCGCGGTAGTATAGCCGAAACATTTTCCCGGCTTTCAATACGGTGGTGTATCCGCTGTAGAGGCCCTCCCAAGGTTGATCGAACTTCAGCACGACCTCGCGCGGTTGTGGTGCATGGGGTGTCAAGCGGGCGTCTGTGAGTTGGTCGATCAGGCGTCCGTCGACAAACGGCTCAAGCCGATTGCCAATATCGACAACGTCGTCAGAACCGGCGGCCTGCAAGACCACGCACAGAGACAGGATAAGACAACTCAACGCACTCGTGGATAACCTCGCCATGATTCGTCCCTTTCGTGGATGGTGATGATCAGGGCTTGAGGCGTTCTATTACCTCTCCCAGACGTACCCGAACATCGAATGCCTCGTGCTCTGGCAGCGGTTGCTTTTCCTCTGGATCGCCCTTCATGTCGTACAACTGGCCGCTGCGGTAGAGCTTCCAATGCTTGTCGCGAACCCACGCCTTGCCGCTCCATTCGGTGAACACCCACTCGCGCGGATTTCCTTCTTCGCCACGAAGCTGAGCAGCAAAGCTGCGGCCATCGACGACTACATCCGCCGGCAACTCCGCGTCAGCAAGACCCGCGAACGTGGGAAGGAAATCCGTGAAGTCAATAAGGCCGTCATTGGTCGTGCCGGCGGGAACCGTTCCCGGCCAGTTGGCGATCAACGGGACGCGAGTTCCGTTGTCGGTCAGCTTCGCTTTGCCGCCTCTGACTTTGCGATCGCCGAGCAAGGACACTTCCGAGGCGGGCGAGCCGTTGTCGGCCGTAAATAGAATCAACGTACGATCGCGCAGCTCGAGACGGTCGAGTTCATCAACAAGTTTGCCGACCATCGCGTCCATGGAACTCACCGTTTCAGCAAACGTCAGATGCGTTCGATCCTTGGGCGCGGGCTCGTTCCGTTTGGGGTAATGCGTCAGGCACATGGGATAATAGGCGAGAAACGGCCGATCCCGGTTGCGCTCCATGAACTCGATCAAAAAATCCGTGTACACGTCCGGGCCGTAACGACCCTGGACACCGGTCATCAGCCTGTCGTTGCGATAGATCATCGGTTGCCAATAGCGCGGCCCTTCGTGCCAAGCCCAAACGGCGCTTTCCTGGAACCCAAAACGCTGCACACGTTGAGGGTCATCGACGATCCTACCCAACTGCCATTTCCCTGCCAAAGCCGTGGCATAGCCCGCCTGCTGAAGGATGTGGCCGAACGTTATTTCGTCCTCCGGAATGTGCCCCCATTTCATCGTGGTTCTGACGGTGTACCGCCCCGTCAATATCGTGACACGGGACGGACTGCACTTGGGCGTAGAAAAGCAATTGTCAAACCGCACCCCACTGTCAGCCAACGCGTCGAGATTCGGGGTACGATAGGAGCGTCCACCGTATGCTCCGACGCATTCGTAGCCCAGATCATCGGCCATTATCAGTAGTATGTTGGGCCGTTGGTCAGCATGCCCGACAACGGCCAGCGACAGCGCCGTGGAAAACAGGATTAGAAGGCGGACGATCATGCAACGAGGTTACCACGGCAAAATGCAGTTGTCGACCGATCGAGCCGACGGCGCCAGCCGCAGACCTGAGTGGCGGCCCCGACTTTTTGCTTTTCACATCCTTGTCGTTTTCGATATACTGGCAGACGGTGACCGCAGCGGTCCGGAGTGTGCCGAACCACCACTGTACAAGACCTCCAACTCCGCCAGAGGACATGAGCATGAGTGAGTCTCATAGCAAGTCTGTTCCTGAGTTTGAAAGCGATCAGCCGTCCGCGAGCGAACAGGGGCTGGGACCGATCCCACGTGGCGTCGAGGTGCTGGTCCGCAAGGCGTCGGTCGATCCTAATTTCAAACGGTTGCTGTTGTCCGATCGGGCCGAGGCGGCCCGTGATATCGACTTGCCCCTCGACGCGGCCGAGGCCGCGATGTTGGACGCCGTGCCCGCAGAGCAGTTGGAGGCAATCATCGCTCGAACGACCGTACCGCAAGAGCACCGCCGAGCGTTCCTCGGCACGGCCGCAGCGGCCATGGTCTCGGCGGTCGGATTGATCGCTGCAGGATGTAACACTCGCGATCCCTCGCTTGATCCCCAAGGTCGCCCAACACGAAACCGAACTGCAGGCGAGGGCGGTGCTGCACCGTACGAACCGCCCGAGGAGCCGCCAAACGACGGCGCCGGCTCAGAAGCTCCAGGGCCGGACCCTGCGACCGACGGTTCGGGCGACTCAGCCGGATCCGCAGCGCCGGACGATGGAGCCGAGGCGCCGGATTCCAGTCCTGCCGATCGTTCATGACTTCGCGTCACACGATACTCTGACGCAATCGAGCGAGGCTCCTCAATCTTCCTTATGACATGCGGTCACTGCCGCGTGAAGAAGGTTCGTCACGAGACCGCTCTGTGCTTTGCATAGTTCGTTGCTGCCGTCTTGTCGTGTGGCCTTGCCCGCGTGTCACCAACAGAAAAGGGCACTCAATTTGTGAGCGCCCTTGGAGAGGTTGGGACGAACGGAAGGCCCCAAGCGTAGTGGGATGCTTAGTGTCCGAGGCGGATACTCCATCGGTGGCCGTCGTAGTGCACGCCGCCGTTACCCCAGTTGTAACCGAACGCCGTGCGTCCGATTCGCCCGCCGTGGTGAGGATAGCCGTGATAGCCAGGGACGATGCGGTCCGGACCGAGTCCATGGTGAGCGTCGTCATCCAATGATTCGATATCGCGTTTCAGATGGTGCAGGTTCATTTCAATATCGTGCATCAATTCGAAGACATGGTGAGCGGCACCGTGCATGTGTCCGCCGAACGAGCGGTCCGTGTGGGCCAGAACCCTTTCCATGTGGTGGAACAACCGGTCCGCCTTCTGAAGATCATCCCGCAAGTGATGAACGTTGCCCGACTGATGTGCCACGGAGTGGACGTGCGCCGCAACTCGATAGAGTTGTATGGCGTCGTTGCGCAGATGGGAGTATCCAGACTTGTGACGGTAATGTAGCGAAAACTCGCTGATGAGCTCTCGGGTCTGCGACTGCATCTTCACGGCAAGCCTGTCGACGTGGTGGTACGTATCAGCGTTGGCTGAAGTCGTCGTGAATGTCACACAGGCCAAAGCCACCGTCGCCAGTAAGATCGTTTTTGAAAAAGCCATTGTCTTGCCTTCCGTTCTGTGAAAGAGTGAGTTGTGCATGTGTCTGCACGGTTCATTGCCAAAATGCCCTGATCGCGACACGATTGGCCAAGATCTTTTCCAAAAACAACGAGCCAATAGGCGTGCGCGCCCAGAACGGGGTAAACGCATGGCCAATGGGCGGGACAACAGGGTGTTTTGCAATAGCCACTTCGGGGGTATGGCATGATGAGCGACCGAAAACGCTGGTCGCAATCGATCCCAGGGGACACACCTGGCACCAGCCCAGAACTAGCGAGCGAGCCTTTCCGGCGCTCTGAACGGCGACATGGGCATGTCGGAAACGAGTGTTTTCTGACGGCTGCGTCTGTCGGGTACCGTCAGACTGTGCGGAGATACAGCAGAGCCCGAAATTGCGGTAGCGGATCGATCGTCACTGGATGTGCTGGAAATAGAGCCACGCCGACATTCCACCACTGATGGTGAGCGCGGCAACGCCAATCACTCCGCCGATGATCTTGTACCGCGCCGGTAAATGCTTGCCGTATTTCCCCACCGAGCGGACGATGTTTGGATCGAAGAGCGCTGCAACTCCGTAGAAGACAACGAACGGTCCCAGAGCAAGAATGATGAGTCCCTTGATGTCGAATCTTTCGAACGAGAGAACAAGAACTGTACCCAGAATCGTCATGGCCATGCCGACGATGGAGCCCACGCGAAACTGCCGATCGGTCGGCCCCCGTTCCCAGTCCATGTGAAAGAAAGAGGATTCGTTGGTCTCCTCGGCATCCAAAGCCGGCAAATCGGGTTGAGCCATTTCCGTGGGATGCATCCCGTCGTCAGTGCTCGGCGAGTCGACAGGCGGTTGGTTGACGACGAACACGTTTCCGCAACCTGCGCATTTGACACGCTTGCCAAGGAACTCGGGCCGCATCGCAAAAGTCTTGCCACATTGTTCACAGGCGAAGGTACTATCGCTCATGTCTGATTCCCATACGTTTTCCCAGGACAGGATCTGTCGACACGAGTATGCTAGATGAAGCAAGTTCTGTCGAGAGTCAAACGACGAAACTGCCCCGTCTCACTTGGCTCGAAGTGATCGATTCACGCTGGTTGGTCCGTCGTCGCTCCGAGAAACGGCAGGATGATTGGGCTGCTTGGCTTGGGAATCCGCCTAGGTTCATCCGCGTACGATGTTGCATTTCAACGAGCAATCGCACTCACAGGCTGTCGCTGCGTGGTTCGTCAGCGCGTGCACCCAGGTTGCCGTAGCGGTGGTAGTCGACGCAGAGGGATTGCTCGCGCAGGTACCACAGAAGTTCGATACGGCCGACTGCCAAGACGGGGGCTGCTGCGACGTATTGGCCAGTTTCGGCCACCGCGCGCTTCACGGCTTCCGGGACGCGATCCGGCGAGGCGTAGCGGAGGCGATCGGTTAGGTGCCGAAGGATGATGCCGGCCAGTTGATTGTCGCTTTCTTCGACAAATTCGATGGCCGCTGCCCAAGACTCTGTCAACTCCTCCAGCAGTTTCACCGCCGGCGAATCAAAGTGCCGCGGAATGCTGATAGCTATGCGGCAGCCTGCGGCTTTGGCTGCACACACACGGCCGAACACCTCGAAGAACGTATCGTCTTCGTGAATGCGGACTCGCAAATGTTCCACTGGCAGGTAACGACGGAAGTTGTCCTGGCCGATCAGGCGGAAGTGATCGTGCTCCCGCCCGAACTCTTCATCCATGTACAGGCTGTACGAGCCGATCGCTGTGAGCACCTGTCGAAGCTGATCCGCTGGCAGGACTCCCGGATCATCCGTTAGGTCCCGGAGACTCTCGCACAACTCGGCCAAGTGCGGATCGGTCAGATCCTGACTGACGCGCGGATCGCCTTCCGGCAGGAAGTCCATCAACTGAGCCACGTAGTTCGGACCACCGGCCTTGATGCCAGGGCCGACTGCGCTTCGGCCCATGCCGCCGAACGGTTGCCGAAGGACGATTGCACCCGTGGTGCCTCGGTTGATGTACAGATTGCCGGCCCGAATATGGTGCTGCCAGGTTTCCTGTTCACGATCGTCCAAGGATTCCAATCCGCTGGTCAAACCGTATCCAGTGTCGTTCGCCAACGAGATCGCGTGATCCAGGTTCTTTGCTTTCATGACGGCAAGCACGGGCCCAAACAACTCGGTCCTATGCGTGAAACTGCCCGGACGGACGCCCCATTTAACGCCCGGCGTAACGAGGTTGGAGTTGTTCGGATCGACATGTGGCTCCACGGCCCACGATTCGCCTTCGTCCAGTTCGCTCAGTCCTTTCCCCAGCGCACCGGCGGGCGGGCGAATCAACGGGCCCATCTTGTTGTGCAGTTCCCAAGGCGGACCGACGGGGATGCTGCTCACGGCTTCGCAAAGCACACGTCGGAGATCTTCATCGTGGTATACTTCTTCTTCGAGAATCAGCAGCGATGTGGCCGAACACTTCTGACCGCTGTGACCGAACGCCGAGTGCAACACGCTCTTGATCGCTTGGTCGCGGTCAGCGAGTGCCGTGACAATCGTTGCATTCTTGCCACCCGTCTCGGCCAGCAGATTCAATTCCGGTTTATGCTGGAGCATGCGTAAAGCGGTGTCCGTGCCGCCGGTTAGAATCACGACGTCTACGTCGTCGTGGGAAACGAGCTTCTGGCCAACCGTCGAACCGGCGCAGGGAAGCAGTTGCAGAGTCTCCTTTGACACTCCGGCTCGCCAGAAACACTCGCACAGCAGGTGCGCCACCAGGACCGTGTCCGAGGCCGGTTTCAGGATGACCGTGTTTCCCGCGGCCAGCGCCGCTGCAACGCCTCCGCAGGGGATGGCGATCGGGAAGTTCCACGGCGAGACCACCACCGCGACGCCCTTGCCGCGAGCTCGGACGCCGTCCAGTTCGTGATAATACTCGGCGGTCTTCGTATAGAATTCGACGAAGTCGACGGCTTCGGAGACCTCCGGATCGGATTCCGTCAGCGTCTTGCCGCCATCGGCCAAGGCGGCTCCCATCAGTTCGGCTCGGGCACAGCGGATCTCATGGGCCACTCGCCGTAACACATCGGCTCGCCCGGCATGAGTCGACGACCGCCAGCCGTCTTCATCGGCTTTTGCGCATGCGATGGCGGCTTCGATATCTTGGTCGCTGGCCTGGCGATATCGGCCCACGACAACACCGGGCCGAGATGGATCGAGGCATGCGCGAACTTCGCGCTCATCGGTGACTTCTTGACCAGCGACGTGCAGCGGAATGTCCAGGGCGGCCTCGTCACAACGGCCTTTCCAGGACCGGATGATGTCGTCTGCCCACTGACTGTTTTGAGGCAGTGAAAAATCGGTATCCGGCTCGTTCTTGAACTTATCCCACGGCGTATCGTCGGCATCTACCATCGACACGGGCAAACGCCGGTCCTGTGTACGTCGTGGCGTGTCCGAGACGGTCTCCAGGGCATCGAACGACTTCAGGAATTGCTCTTCAAGATGCTCCCAGTCGTCGCTTCCCACGTGGACTCTGAATGCATGGGCAAGGAAGTTGTCCGGACCGGTGTTTTCGTCCATGCGCCGGACCAAGTAGCCGATCGCGTAGATGAAGTCCTCCTTCTTGCACGCCGGCGCGTACAGGAGCAGATTCCGCGCGACCTCGAACAGTGCCCGACGTTGATGGTTGGCCATACCTTCGAGCATCTCGAACTGGAAGCTGTCCATCGTGCCGTTGTCCACTGCCTGCACAACACCGTAGGCAAGTTCAAATAGACTGTGCGACGCAACGCCCAGTTTCACGGCCTGGAGATTCTCGGGCTTGATCGCCTCGTCCAGCATCCGCTTGAAGTTTGCGTCGGTATGGAGTTTGTTCTTGTACGGTGCTTGCGGCCACCCTTGCACCGATGCCGCGACGCGTTCCATCTCCAGGTTTGCGCCTTTGACAATACGCAGCGTGATCGGCGTCCCGCCGCCTGCCACGCGCCGACGGGCCCATTCGTTCAGGGCCAATTGCACGCGGTACGAGTCCGGAACGTACGCCTGAAGCACAATGCCTGCGTGGACATGCCCCAGTCCCGGGCGATCCAACGTCTCCATGAAGGCGCGCGCCGTCAGATCCATGTCACGGTATTCTTCCATGTCCATGTAGACGAGCTTGGGCACTTGCGTGCCATCGGCCCGTGTGAATCGCGATCCGGCCGCCGCACGGAACATCCTTTCTATCCGCTCACAAATCGCAGCGACCGTGTGCTCGCGGGCCAGTGGCGAGATCTGCGAATAGATCGTCGAGATCTTGACAGAGACGACCTCGATCTCGGGCATTTCGAGCGCGTCTAGGTAAGCCTGTAGTCGCCTTTCGGCTTCCTGCTCGCTCAGTATGGCTTCGCCCAAGAAGTTGACGTTCATGCGAACGCCTTCTTCGCGACGGGCGGCCAGATGCGCGGTGAGCATTTCACGTTCGGCGGGCAGCACAACGTTGGCCGTCTCTTTGTGCATCTTCTCCTTGACCAGCGGCGCGGCCACGCCCGGCAGATAGCTGCCGAACGACTGAAACCCTTTCAGCAGCGCCCTGTCGAGCGTCGAAAAGAATCGCGGGACGCCTTGGACGTCCAGGATGTGTGTCAACTGATCAACAGCCCGGCGGGGCATCTTGGACCGGAGAGCCTGGTCCGTCATTTGCACCAGCGTCGCTTTGTCTTTGGGGCACTTGATCATGCGATCCAACTCTGCCTGCTGACGCCGTTCTTGCGGTGTCTGCAGCGCGAGTGCCCGCTCCTGCAACAGGCGCGCGAGAAACACGGCCTTTTGTGCACGGAGTGGATAAGGCGACTGCGGATCCGCTTGAAAGTCGGAAAGGAGCACCACGATGTCTTTTTCGGGCGCGTCGCCGTGCTGTTCAGAATCTGTGTTAGCCATCGTTCGTGCCTCCAACCTCGGTCCAGCCGAAACGGCTTAGGTAGTCTAACAAGACTCCAATACTCGGTAGGTCAGACTGTGCCTGACCTACAAGTCTGGAACGGTTAGTCGCTGTCCAGCCGAATCGGCTTGATTGAAATATTGCGATAGGCAACCGGGCCATGGTCGCCTTGGAGCATTAGTGGCCCGGTCGGCTTTTCGTCATTGTACGTAGCGGCGCGAGTTGGACCAGTCAGTTCCACGTTCTCTTGCACCACAACGCCATTGTGCACGACCTTGACGAATCGGGCGTTTTCCGTCTTCTTGCCGGCTTGGTCGAATCGTGGCGCGCGGAAGATCACATCGAACGTCTGCCATTGGCCCGGCGGCCGGCTGGCATTGACGCGAGGTGGATGACCGTCGAACCCCTTTCCGTCCTTCCATCGTTGATAGATACCGCCACAATCGCCGTGCTTCAGCTTCTGAACGCCCCAGCTATCCAGAATTTGGACTTCATAGCGTGCTTGAAAGTAGATGCCGGAGTTGGATCCTTTAGAGACCATGAATTCGATGTGGGCTTCCACGTCGGCGTGTTCCAACCTGGACAGGGCGTTGCGCGTCCGGCCCTTGGCACCATTGACCATAACCCCCTCGCCCGGTGTGGAGACAAGGAAGCGATCGCCTTCACCGCCTGCCTTCACATCGCCGACAATTTGCCAGTCGCCGTGAGGTTCACGCCAAGTGCCAAGATCTTGGTCAATCAAGGACGTGGGCGATCGTTCTGCAGCGCATGCCGACGATATCACAACCAAGCCCACCAGGACTGCGGAACAAGAATTCCCAAGTAGACGGATCATCATGTTTCTCCCTGTCACGGCGTCGTAAGTCAGGTTCACAATGGACTTTCTGTTCCAAAGCATATCCACGACTGGTAAGTAGTGCAAACGGTTCACTTTACGCCACAAGTGCAGATTGCGCGGACAAGAATAGAAGACGTTGTGTCTAACCCACGCTTCAGAGCGGCACGGTCGGGTGATCGCGTTCAGAATCTTGCGAATGGTGCAGAATCCAGATAGACTAACGTTGTCGTAATCGTCTATATGGGTATGTCTCTCCAGTAGCGGCCCACCAAACGCAGATCGTGGCCTTGGTCGGCCGCGCTGCGGTTTCATCTCCTTTGAACGACGCCGGAAGGGATTCATTGAAATCCCGGTTCGGACCCATCTGGTGAACTCCTGCGATGCCTCTACCCGTCAACTTCAAAAATATGGGATTCCGCACGCATGAGGAACTGTAGATCCAAGAGGAGTATTGCGAATGAGTCAGGCAACGTCCCAAGAGCAACCTAGCCCCCTGCGGGTTCAGTGCGCGTGCGAGAAAGACACATGTAGCGGCGAAGTCGTGTCGATCGACAGCGATCTTACCAGGGATGTGTATGTTCGGTGCGCACCGGTCTTGGGACCCACGCCCGAGTTGGACTTCGAGGGCCAAGCCCGCCGGTTCTACGGCTGTCTGCCGCGGCTTTTGGAGCAAGCCGGTGCCGACATGTCGCACGTTGCCTGGGAACGAGCCTTCTTCAAGAACACTTCGCAGGACATTGACACGTTTCGGCGAGTTCAGAAAGAGGTCTACGGAGAAGGAGGTGTGGCTGCAGAGGAACTGCCGGCGACGACCTATCTCCAACAGCCGCCGTGTCGCGGGTCTCAGCAGATTGAGCACCAGATTCATGCAATCGTGCCAAAAGATCCCGAAGCTTATTCAGTCGAGACATCTTACGACGAAGCGACCGACACCGTTGCGAAACTGATAACGATCGACGGGCGTCGCCATTTGTACATCACGGACATCAACGGAGTATCGGACGATCCGGATAACCCAGGCTCAGTTCGCGAGCAGTGCGATCGCATGTTCGCAAACTGCAAGAGGTTGCTGGACAAATTCGGTGCGGAATTCACGGACGTCTATCGTACTTGGTGCTACCTGGTCGACATGTCCGAAGTTGCAGAACTTGGAACAGTAGATTATGGTATAAGATCGTTGAGGCCCGCGACGCATCGGCCAATTGATGATCTGCCCCGATACACCCAGCCATATATCACCGCCCACCAAAGGATCGGCCCTATCCACTGACCGACAATCGCCACCAACTGGCAAGTAGGGTCGCCACTCGACAGGAGGACACGCCATGGCCGTTCAGACAGTTCAGAAGGTATCACGCGATGGAATCGGTTACTCAATCGTCGAACTGCACGATACGCGGCACATATTCGCCGCGGCCGCGCCTGTCGCGGGGGTGACTCTCGCCGAGCAGGCCGAAGACGCATTGAAAACCATCGAGGCCGTAGTCAGCGAGCATGGTGCACGCGGGTCGATCGTTCATCAGGCTGTGTTTGTCCGTGATGTGCACTCCATCGAACAATGCCGAGAGATCATGCGCAAGTTCTACGGCTCGGAGATGCCGGCTACGAGCTACATCCCACAGCCACCGTGCGACGGAAAGCTGATTTCCATCGAGGCGCTTGGCGTCGGCCAAGGCACGGGCGAGGTGGAAATCGACCGGCGGAGCGAGCAATTGGTGATTACCCGGCACAATGGGATCGCTTGGTATCACGCCGCCCAAGCCGTCCCTACCTCTTCGTCAACCGCCGTCTACGACCAGTCGTTTACCGCGCTCGAGAATCTCCGTGGGCTATTGGAGGACGCCGGCGCCCGGTACGACCAAGTTTTCCGCACTTGGCTTTACCTGGGCGGGATCGTGGACGACGAAGGTGACGTGGAACGCTACATGGAACTGAACCGGGCGCGAACCGATGTCTACAACGATATTACTTTTCTCAAAGGTCCGGTTCCCGCCGACTGCCCCGTTTCGGTCGTTCCGGCCAGCACGGGCATAGGCACCGAGGGGCGCGGGATCATCATGAGCGCTATTGCGTTGGTGTCCGACCGAGACGACATCATCGCCATGCCGCTTGAGAATCCGCGTCAAGTCGCGGCCTACGACTACGGGTCCCGTTATGGCGAAAAGAGCCCGAAGTTCTGCCGAGCGATGGCCCTTTCCTGCGGCGAGTATGCAACGATTTTCATCTCTGGCACGGCCAGTATCACCAAGTCGGAGACGCGCCACATCGGCGACGCCCCGGCCCAAGCTAACGAGACGCTGGAGAACATCGCTGCGCTGATCTCCGAAGCCAACCTCAGCGGCCATGGTCTACCGGGCTTGGGGACGACGCTCGAGGGGCTTGGGCTGGTTCGGGTGTACATCAAACACGCCGAAGACTATCCGGCCGTGCGAGCGGCGTGCGAGAAGCGACTGGGCGAATTGCCCACGATCTACGTCATCGGCGACGTGTGCCGACGGGATCTCCTCGTGGAACTTGAGGGCATTGCGTTTTCGAAGAAAGGCCCCGCTGAGGGCCAGGATGGATCGCCTGAGACGCAATCCGAGTCCCAAAGTGCATCGTCCGCAGGCCAAGCTCTGAAAGGCATGACTTCGGCGACGAGTGATTCGAATACGCCTCCGGAATCAGACGAGGCTGCACTCGTGGACTCCTAAACGGAGTTGACAGATTGTTTGCACGTTTGAAATGATGGCAGCGGGTGCGTTTTCCTAAGATTCAGCGTTGCCAGCCGCGCATTTGCTTCCAAGCACTGCTTAGTCGCATATGGGGCAATCGCAGATTTGAACCGGTCGTCTATCGTATCCAGCTCAAGACCATCGGTGCCGCCAAGGACGAGTTGCTCGTCAGCCTGACGATTCACAGCAAGATAGTCCACGTACCTATGCGGAATTCAATCTGTCGCGCAACGCTTTCTTCGAGGTGGAAGGCGTCACGCTACTGCCAGCCAGCACCGGCATCCAGGCTATTCTGAATCCGCAAACGGCGCTGGTTGGAATGGACCTGTACGCGTTGCTGGATACCGACGGTGTGAACATCGAACGCATGTATACGCCGACGTTGAACGAAGCGGACGAATACGGCTCGGCGTTCTCGCGTGGCATGAAGCTGGATTTCCCAGACAAAGTGATTCTGCACATCTCAGGTACGGCGAGTGTGGACGAGAAAGGTGCGACGGTCCACCTGGACGATCCGTACAAACAGATCGAGCGTATGTTGTTGAACGTGAAGGAGCTGCTTGCCGCTCAGGGATCGAGTTTTGAAGACATCACACAGATCGCAACGTTCCTGAAGCGTGCCGAGTACCTTGAGATGTACGAGTCGATCCTGAAAGACTGGGGCATCCGCCACGTGCCCAACACGCTGGTCGAGACGGGTGTTTGCCGTCCGGAATTGCTTTGTGAACTGGAAGCGATCGCCATCCTTCCGAAGGACTCCTGCAACGGCAAACAGGTTGCGGCGGAACCGCCCAAGTAGACCGCTTGTCGGTGAATTCGGTGCTTTGTTGGTGAGATTCACAGCAACGCGGAGCGTCAGCGAGGGAATCGAAAGAGCCCTTGCCGACGCTTCGGGTTGTTTTGTGTTGTGGCCCAAGGTCGCGCAACGTTAGAATCGGACAGAATCCAAGCTCGTTAGTCCGTCAGGATGAGCCCCTTCGGCCGACTATCAGGAGGAATCAATGCTTGTTCCAGCCAGGTTCAGTGTTCGTTGTCCCGTCTTCCTTTTCTCCACGCTTCTATTTATCGGCTTGCTGTGGGTAACCCCAGCGCTCGGCGGCGAGCCGAATGCCTCGACCGCAGCCGCGGATACCGGTGAACCGGGCAGCCTAAAACCGCTTCTGGATGCGCCGATGCTTTTCGTCAAACGGCATGCGTATTTCGCTGGCCATATCTACGACGACTACATCACATGGCGTCCTGGTGGCGGCATTTATGTTTTAGAGAATCCATGGGATTCGCCAGAGAAGCACCGGATTCGTACCGTCATTGATCCAACGACTAACGAAACGCTGGGCGAAGGTGTGTACCGCGACGCCGAATTGTCGTGGGACGCGAAACAGGTGCTGTTCGCTTTCAAGGGCAGTCAGGACGGCCACACGTGTATCTACGAGATTGGGCTTGATGGACAAGGCCTGCGGCGACTGACGAATCCCGATGAGGACTGTCCCTGCCCGCCGCAAGAGAATCGCACCGGCAAAGGACATCACGATATCACGCCGGCCTACTTGCCGGATGGACGGATCGTCTTCACGTCGACGCGTCCGCGAGCCCTGGTGCCTTGCTTCAATTCGGGCGTCGATACGCTGCACGTAATGGATGGCGACGGCAAGAACATCCAAAGCATCTCGGTGAACAACGTCAATGAATTCGATCCGGCCGTGCTGCACGATGGCCGGATTCTGTTTGGCCGCTGGGAGTATGTGGACAAGACGGCCCTTTACATGCAGAGCCTATGGACGATCGCACCCGACGGTCGGATGGAAGAGGCTCTGTTCGCCAACAATCTGGCCAAACCCACAGCAGTCCTTGATGCGCGGGCCGTGCCCGGATCCCATTTGATCGCGGCTTGTCTCACGCCGCACAACGGTCAGGCGGTAGGGGCGATCGTGACCATCGACCCGCACAGGGGAAAGAACGACCTGGGCGCCATCACCAATTTCACTCCGGAGTATCCGACGGAAATGGACCAAGGGCTGAAACGCGGCCCATGCGACCCGTGGCCCTTGTCCGAAGAGGTGATGCTGATCAGCAACAATGCCGAAGATAACGCCAAGATCCAGATCATCCATCGCGATGGTCGTCGTGAGTTGGTCTACGCCGATCCCGAGATCTCGTGTTACTCGCCCACGTCGATCAAGCCGCGTCCCAAGCCTCCAGTCGTTCCGCCATCTTGCGGTCCCGAACAGACTGGACGATTCCTGGTAACCGATGTCTATCAAGGGCTGACGGGCGTGGAGCGAGGCGCGATCAAACGCCTGCGCATCGTCGAGGAGACGGCGCGGACCAGCGGTCCGCCGCCCGGCGGTCGATGGTGGAATCAGGCGTTTCTGGTTTCGTGGCAAGGCGCCTACGTGGTGAAGAACATTCTTGGCACGGTGCCGGTGCACGAAGATGGTTCGGCCTACTTCGAAGCGCCGGCTGGCAGGGCTCTGTACTTCGAGGCATTGGACGAGCAGAATCGTGAGGTTCAGCGCATGCGCAGTTTCGTGAAAGCCACTCCAGGCGTAACCCGATCGTGCATCGGCTGTCACGAACACAAGTATTCGGCTCCGGTTCGCCCCGACAACCTGCCGCTGGCGATGGCGGATGGTCCAGCCACACCACAGGCGGAGTCATGGGGAAGCGGGTTCATTGACTACGCGACGATGGTTCAGCCGATCTTCGATCGCCATTGCGTTCGATGCCACGGTGGCGAAGAGGACATCGCCAAAGGCATGGATCTCACGGGTGGCTGGACATGGGCATTCAATATCAGCTACGAGACACTGATCAAGAACTGTCTGACCGGCTTTCTGAACTGCCACAACTCCAGCGTGCATACGTCCGAATTGCAGCCTCCGCGGACGATCGGTTCGGGCGGCGCGCCGCTGGCCGACCTGCTGTTGTCAGGACATGAGGGCCGGATCGAGGAGATGAGCCGAGCTGAGGTGGATCTGGTACTCGCCTGGATGGACACCAACAGCAATTACTACGGAAGTTGGGATTACACGCCCCACGCGACCGCCAATGCATTATTGAACATCGCGGGGCCGCTGACGGCCGTTATGCAACAAGCCGGATGCGCCCAGTGTCACGCGTCCGGGCACATCGGCAACGATTGGGTAAACCTCGAACGGCCCAAGTGGAGCCGGATTCTCCGAGCGCCGATGGCCAAGTCGGACGGAGGATTGGGGCTGGCCATGTGTCGCGATCGCAAGGCACGGGCCGGGTATCCGCTGGTGACGCAACGTGTGCAACCGCCCGACATAGTCGTCGCGAGCCGGCAGCCGGAATGGGACGACAGCGGCGAGGAACACGTGTCACTGCTTCCAACCAACGATTCGCACTACCGCGAGATGCTTGAGATCATCCGACGCATACGAGCCGAAGTGCTGGCTCAACCTCGTGTTGACATGCCTGGTGCAGAGATCGTGGGCGGGGAGTGCCGAATGCAGGTCTTGCCGCCCCTGCCGCTCGACTCGCCACAGCTTTCGGCGACCGCAGCAGCAGACGGAACGGTCGAATTGTCATGGCCACGAACGACCGAGACGATTGGTTTCCAATACGAATTGCACCGCCACGATTCAGCCCGGTTCGCGCCAGACCAAGCCACGCACCTCGGTTTGACAACAGCCGGCCGATACGTGGACACGTCAGCTGCGTCAGGCAAGCAAGTCTATGCATTGGTGATTACCAAAGACACGCAGAAAGGCGAGCCGTCCTTCGCCGTCGTCAACATCCCGCGACCGCAGCCACCTGATCCGCCCGCAGGTCTTTCAGCCAAATCAGCTCCTGGAGAAGTCGGATTGACGTGGAATGCCGCGGTGCAGCCCAATGTGCGATATTCCGTCTTCCGCAAACAGGCGGGCAATGACGAAATCCAACAACTGACTGAAGAACCCATTGCCAGCGCGACCTTCTTCGATTTGTCGGTGGAACCGGACACTGAGTATGTGTACACAGTGCGTTCCGTCGACCGGCGAGGACAAGTCAGCGACGAATCGCCGACCGCGACTGCCGTGCCGCTACCGCTCATCCGCGATCCGGTATTCGCTGCGCCGATGGCCGAAGACACCGCAGGCCGAATGCTTGACGGTCGGACGATCAAGGGACAAGTCCGTGGCAACGCCGCTGTGGTGGACGGAGTGTTGACACTTGGCGAGGGCGGTTACGTCGCGTTTGGTCATCAACGGGAATTCGACATCCGACATGCCTTGACGATCGAGTGCTGGGTTCGCATCGACGATCCCGCGAAGATGCCGGTCGTCATGGCTTGCGGCGAGTACATGCGAACCGGTTGGTTTCTGCAGTACTACGGGGGGCGATGGCGATGGCACGTAGGAGGCGTGAGTTGCGATGGTGGCAGAGCCATCGCGAACGCTTGGGTGCATCTGGTTTGTACTTTCGATGGACGTCGATCGCGATTGTATCAGAGCGGTCGTCTGGTGGCTGACGTTCCGTGCGTCCCCAATCGCACGCCGTGGAGCGGTCCATTGCACATCGGTCAGTACGCGCGTGTTTCCCCTGACTATCAGGTGAAAGGCCTCATATCGGGTGTGAAGTTCTACCAGCGAGCCTTGTCAGCGAAAGAGATTGCCGCAAATGCCAAGGAATTGCCGCGTGCGGGCGACGGTACGTAAATAAAGTGACGTGTCGCCAGCGAATCCGTGGTTATGTTCTGCCATGCCCGTAAACTGCTGCCATCGTCTTGTTATACTAGAATGGTGACAGGGGCGGCGGTTGTTGAGCGATCATCTTGGCCTAGGTACCTCTCTCCGCCCGGTCTATCTGCGCATCGTAGACGAGGCACAATGTGACGATTTTTGCGAAGTTACCGACGATATTGGGAATGCCGGGCGAGTTTTTTGTCGCAGGCATGATTGGCTTGGCCTTCTTGCTGCTGCAGCTCTATACGTGCATGCGTTTTGGGTTTCGCATGAAGCGGCACAAGCGAGAGTTGAGCAAACTGATCAGTGACATGGATGGCGAGGGCGATGGCCGGGAAATCGAAGCATTCGTTGGCGACATTCCTTGGCTGAAGTGGGTCGACGAGAATTTCCCGCGCGATTCCGCAGCGCCCGCCAATTACACTCGGGACGACGTCCTGAAAGAATTGGACACGCAAATTGGCGCCGACGGCAATTATCTGCTCCTGCAGAGGGCGGGCGTCATGGCGCCTCTGATGGGCGTGATCATTACGGTGGTCGGTTTCCTTCTTCTGTTGCCTGAATCCGAGCAGATGACAGAAGACTTGGCCATGAGCGACATCCTGTACATGGTCACCCCGCTAGTGGCCGGCGTCGGAATCGGTGCTGCATTGGCGTTCATCAACCAGTGGCTGCTGCATCTGGTGGGTGTCCGAGTCGAGGCGGTACGAGATGCTGCGAGAACGTGGTTCGATGCAGCAATCTGGCGTGACCTGGGGCTGGATGTCCAAGCGGCAACCGTCAAGGCGATTACCGCTATGCAGCGCATGTCCAAGGCCGTTTTGAAATCGTCCATGCAACAAGAGGAAAATGCCAAGGCGTTGCGCAAGAGCATCGCGAATATCTATCAATCGTCCGACACGTTCCAGCAGACGTACGAGGCGTTTGGCCAGGAACTTGGCGAGTTGCCGGGTACCCTGGCCGAGTTGACCGATACGGCAAAGGCCGCAGTCGATACGCTCGGATCGTTGGTTCCCGTGGGCGAGCGGGCAGTGCTGGGGTTAGACGTGTCTGTGTCGGCATTCAGCAGAGCTGTCGAGGGGCAATTCGTCCAAGCTGCCAAGACGCATCAAGGATCCATCGAAGGCATCGCCGAATCGGTCGGCCGAATCAACGAAAGCACGATGCAGTTGAAGATCAGCAGCGGCGACCTGCAAGAGACCGTCAACGCCCACACAAATGCGTTCAAAAACCTGAACCGATCGCTGCAGAAACAAGTGTTGCCCGCGCACGAGGGATTTCTGGCGGCCATATCGAAATTCGGCGGACAGGCCGACGGGCTATTGGAACGATTGGATAACTTGCACTCAGAAGTGATCGCGTCGATCGAGAAGATGACTTCACTGGCCCCCGAAGCATCTGAAGCAGTTGCCAAATTCGCCGGTTCGGCGGACGCATTCTCCGACGTCGTTCAGAACAACTTCCAAGCCGCTGCCGATCAGCATCGCGAAAACGCCGACAGACTTGCGGAATCGGTCGACGGATTGCAGAAATCGGCTGATGGTCTCACGCAAGGTGGCTCGGCGGTTGAGGGCCTATTGAAGCTGCACACGGAATTGGGCCGCGAACTGGAAGCGACCGGCGGGTCGCTACGGCAGGCCATCGAACAGCTTGCCGAGACGGGAGCTGCGCTGCGTCAGTCGATGGAGAACGACGTGGCGCCGTCGCAACGCTCGATGCAAACGGCCGCCGATTCCTTCTCGGGTTCGGCCCAACAATTGACGGCTTTCGTCGAGCAAGGGCTTGACCCCGTGACCAAGCGTCTGACCAAGATGGATACGACTCTCGCGAATCTGGCAGGCACGGTCGAAGCAATTCAAGATTTCGCCAATGTGCGACAAGACATCGAACATCTGTCGCAGGCTCTGTCTCAGGCCGCGACAGTGGCCGAGTCGATTGCCGCGCTGCCCGAGAACATCCGCAAGGTCCTGGAGGATGTCGCGGAAGCTCAGCGGCAGCAAGCGATGACAAACTCGAAGGGCGGCCTGAAGTCGTGGTTCCGTGGTCGACATGAGACGCCAAGTGACACATAAGGACGGGTGCGAGGGAGGCAAAGTATGCAACTGGAAAAAGCAACAAGCCCTGGCGGTGAGGCAGGCTTGGCTGGTTGGATCTCCAGTAATGACGTAACCCTGTTCACTGTGGTCTTGGTCGTCGTGATCGCGGTCTTTCTGCAGGCGAACGTTATCAAGGGGTCCAAGCGAAACGTTCAGTTGGAGGGCGACAAAGCGACGCTTGCCAGTGAGTTGACGGACAAGAAAGAGGAACTCGACAAAGAAAAGAGCGAATTGGAGCAGAAGCGTCGCGAACTGGAGGACACAAGCCAAAGGTTGGAGGATACGATCCAAGTACTGAGCGAGACCTCGGAGCAACTGAAGAAGACCGAACTGGAATTGGCCGCAACTAAGAAGGAACGCGATGATCTGGAGAACGTTCAAAAGGAATTGGACGAGAAGCTGACGCAAACGCGGAGCGATGTGCAGAATCTGAGCATGACGCTCGACGCATTGAACCTGGAAAAGAGCAAACTCACGGAACAGAAGAAGGACCTGACTGAAGTCAAAGCCCAGTTGGACGAAGACCTTGCCGACCTGTCGGCCAAGCTGAAAGAGCGGCTGTCGCAGTTGGACGACATGAAGAAGGAACGCGACCTGCTTGACGAGAAGGCCAAAGCGCTGAACGATCGGGTGGCGCGTCTGGAGCAGCAATTGGGTGACAACGCAGAAACCATGGAGGAGCTCAAGAAGTCCAGTCAGTCGGAGATGGAAAGTCTGAAAAGCCTGCTGGCGCGGGCCCTGGAGCGGAACAAGGCCGACCAAGCCGTTTCGGCGAAAGAACTACAGGATACCAGGGCCAGGGCCCAAGAGGCGAGCGAGCGAGCCGAAGACTACTTGGGGCGGCTGCAGCGTGCCGCGGACTATGTAAAGGGAATCAACGAAAACAAGCAGATGCTGCAGTTGCAGGTCGACGCTCTAAAGGTGCAACTGGCCAACGCATTGGACGACTTGAAGGAGTCCCAGCAACAACTCAGTCAGAGCCTCTCGCGGGAGAAGAGCGTCAACCGGGAACTGGTCGGACTGCGAGGCGGCTTGCGGCGTGTCGCCATTCTATTCGACTCTTCTGGCAGCATGGGCCAAGATGGGCGGTGGGAGGAAGTCCAGCGAATCGCCTCCACCTGGCTGGACCATTTGAACGTGGACGAATGCGTGTTGATCGTGTTTTCTGACGAGGCGAAGGCCTTTCCCGCCGACGGGTCGATGCTCCGCGTCAGCGGCCCCAATGGCGATGCGAACCGAATCCGGCTGATGAATCACCTTCGATCGGTCCAGCCCACAGGTTGGACCAATACACTGGCCGCTATGCAAAAGGCCTACGGGTACGCGGACCTTGACACGATTATCCTCTTTTCCGACGGTGCTCCCACGTACGCGGGTAGAAACGAGTTCAATGCAGAAGCGGCCCAACAGATCTACGCACTCTGCCAGCGGCACTCGAAGATCCCGATCAACGCGATCGGACTGGGAGACTATTTTGACAAGGAACTTTCGACGTTCCTACGCACGGTTGCCCATTTGACCGGTGGGACATTCCTGGGGCGATAGCAGGATTGAGACGAGAGTACTCGCGCTTCGCCGCGAACTCGGCTGTGCTAACTACCGCTAGTCTCCTGCACGGCCTTCCGGTGTTCACGTTCCAGATGGGTGAAGAACTTGCCAATCTCCTTACGCGCCATCGCGAAAACGGTATTCTGATTCGCGTCAAGTCTGAAGTTGGCAATCGGGTGCTGATGAGTCCAGACGCTGTGGGTTTGCGAGTTGTCGTCGGTGACCTTCAAGTCGCCGGCTAGACCTAATGCAACCATTGCTCCGTCCGTTCTCCCGGCAATGGTCACCGTCAACACGCTCCTGGCGCCGGTCCCCACATCCCACTTCAGGCTCTTTGCCGTTTCAGCCAGTTTCTGCTCGACTACCAGACCCGTTTTGGTAAGGATCTGTTGCAGGGCGGCGTTGGGCTTCTTCGATTTCGCTTGCTTACTTGTATCCGCTCCCGTATCCAGTTTCCCTTCCACCGAGATCACCTCGATCGCGGCGAACATTCTCTTGAGTTCCTCGGCAGACGGCGGCGCGATTGGCACCGGCTCAGGTTTTGTGTCGGCCTTTGCCAATGCGGTGTCTGGGTTGGTCGTGTTGTCCTTCTTCGGTGCGTCTTTGGTCGGATCCGCGGACGGTTCGGTCGGCCCGACCGTCGGTTTGGTGTCGTCCTGCATGCCTTGATCGTCGCCATCTTTCTTCGGGGGCTGTTCGGATGGCTCCGTGTTCTGTTTCTTGTTACGATTGGGCTTCTTCGACTGAGTGCCAACCTTTTCGTCGCCTGGGTCAGGCTGCTTGGGCTCTGAATCCGGCTTCTTAGCCTCGGGCTCTTTCGGCTGCTCGTCCGGCGGGTCTTTTGGCTGCTTGGCCTGAGGGCCGGGAACGACTGGTTTATAGGGCTCTGGTTCGTCAGAGGAACCAAACATGAAGAGGGCGACAATGATCGCGACGGCCACCAGACCGCCACCAATGCCGACTAGGACGGGCAGCCCAATAGACTTGACTCCCCCGGGTTCAGGTTTCACCGTGCTGGCCTCGCCCTGGCGAAGCCTTGTTGACGACTGCGGCGAAGCAGTTACCGGTAATTGAAGGTCGCTCTGAATAGCTCCCAGAGGATCCTCGCCGGCCGCTGGTTCCAGCGTGCTGTCGTGGTCCAGCGCCCCCAGGTCCGCCGGGTCCAGCGACGACAGCATGTCATCGCTCCCCATCGAATCCAGCGACCCGAGCATCTCGGCCTCATCCAGCGCGGGCAATTCTTCCACCGGCGCACTATCGGCAGTTGGTTCCTCTACCTCAGGCGACGCCACTTCGCCCGACTCTTCCGACGGCGGAGCTTCTACTCCACCGGAGGCATCCGGATTGACCTCGACATCGTCGTCGTCGGGTGCCAGTGCTATATCGTCGTGGATCGAAGAGCCACTTGCTTTGGCAATCGACGAACCCGATTTGCCGGCTGGTATCGGCTTGTCGTCCTCATCCGGTGCCAATCCCAGTTCCGCCGTTTCGGCCGTTGGCGACGACATGGCACGAGTCGGTTCACGCGCGGTCAGCATTTTTAAAAGACCGCTATCGCCGGAAATTTCGGAATGCTGTCGCTTCCATGCTTCCCCACCGTGTTCGATCAGCCAAGCCGCCAACGTCGTGGCAATATCCGGCGCGGTTTGGAAACGCTTCTCGGGCTCCTTCGCCATCATTTTGTCGATGATGGCAATCAGATCAGCGGGGGCATCGGCGCGCTCTTCGCGTATTGGCTTGGGCGATTTGACCTGATGTGCAACCAGTCGCTGCGCCACGGTACCGTCCGGGAAGGGGGGATGGCCAGTCACCATGAAATAGGCGGTGCATCCCAGGCTGTAAATGTCGGTTCGATGGTCAACGTCGTGGCTGTTCAGCGCTTGTTCGGGCGACAGGAAATCCGCCGTGCCCAGTACCGTTTCATTGTGCGCTTTCGTCAAAGAAGCCTGTTCGCCGTCGTCGAAGAACCTGGCCAAACCGAGGTCGAGGATTTTGACCACGCCCTTCTTGTCAACCAGCAAGTTCGCCGGCTTGATATCTCGATGTACCAGACCGTTCTCGTGGGCATGTGCCAATCCGTTGGCCGTCTGTCGAACGAAGTCGGCCGCGCTGACGTAGTCAAGCGAACCGTTTTCGTTCACCATGATTTGAACGTCCTCGCCCTCGACGTACTCCATCACCAGAAAGTGGATCTCCTTGTTATCCTTCATCTCCTTGCTGACATCGTAGGCCCGAACGATGTTCTGGTGATCCAGCGCAGCCACGGCCTGGGCTTCGACGTAGAACCGTTGGAGAACCGACGAACCTTCCTTGATGCTGCTGTGTGGCAGTACCTTGATGGCACACCGGCGGCGCATCATCTCGTGTTCCGCCAGGAAGACGGCTCCCATGCCGCCTTTGCCGAGCGGCTTGAGGAGACGATAGGAACCTAGAAAGAATCCCTTGTGCTTGCCCTGTAGCAGTTTCTCCGACTGCCACTGCGTAAGCGTTTCGGATTCGACCAATGCTTTGGCAATGGCTTTGGGGTCATCCAGATCGACGCCGCGCTCCTTCAGCCCATCACGCACCTGCGGCGCCTTGTCTTTGGTAACAAGTCCGCTGCGCTCTAATCTGTCCAGAAAGGCATTAGCAAGCTTGGACGACATGAAAAGCTCAGCCCACGTCCGAAAGCACGGGACCCAAACAAGAAATCAAGTATACCACATTCGGTCGGTCTGTCGAATCCCGGAGATATAGACTATTTTCACCCATATTCAATTTAACGCAAGTGTTACGTCATTAGAATCCTACGTTCGGCTATAACGCAAAAATTTGTCCGTGGGGAATTATGCATCGTCGGAACTCGACTGCAGCCCGCAAGACGAGCACGAAAGAACGAACCGGACGGCCTGCGAGTCCACGAAACCGCGGATATACTATCTGGACCGTCACCTTCTGGGGGGCTAATTCGAGATTCTCGCAGCGGAAAGGAACGCTATTATGTCCAACTGCCACGACAAAAAGTCGGCCAAGTGTCGTCAACACAAACTCAACCGACGCCACCTGTTACGTGCGGCCGCCGTACAAGCGTTGAGCGTGCCGCTTGTTCAATTGCTGAGTGCCCAGAGCTCTATGGCGGCTGAAGATCTACAGCCGCTGAATCGATTTCCCCGCATGGTTCAGGAGTTCTTCGTCGAACAACTCCGAGCCGCGGAAAAGCGAAGTCTTGAGGCGAAGGCACGCCTCAAAACCAAAACGGACGCCGGGGCATACGTCAAATCGGTCCAAGCGAAAATCCGCAGATGTTTTGGCCCTGAACCGGAACGGACGCCGCTGGCCGCACGCATCACGGGAGTCGTCGAACGCGATGAATACAAGATCGAGAAGATCATCTTTGAATCCCGTCCCGGATTCCCCGTCACGGCAAACTTCTACCTGCCCAAGAATCCAGAGTCACCGGTACCGGGCGTTGTTGGTACGTGCGGGCATTCGACCAATGGCAAAGCCGCCGAAGCCTACCAATCATTCGCCCAGGGCTTGGCTCGACTTGGATACGCATGTTTGATCTACGATCCGATTGGCCAAGGCGAGCGTCTGCAATATGTGAACGACGATCTCTCGCCACGCTTTCGGCCAGGAGTGACTGAGCATCTGATCGCTGGAAACCAACAGTTCCTGGTTGGAGAATTCTTGGGGATGTGGCGAGCCTGGGATGGTATCCGCGCATTGGACTACCTGCTCACACGACCGGAAGTGGACAAGAACCACATCGGCGTGACTGGAAACTCGGGCGGTGGAACCATGACCACGTGGCTGTGCGGCGTAGAACAGCGATGGACGATGGCCGCGCCTTCTTGCTTTGTATCCACCTTCCGCCGTAACCTGGAAAACGAACTGCCGCAGGACACCGAACAGTGCCCGCCGAAGGCTGTGGCATTGGGACTGGATCACGATGACTTCCTGGCCGCATTGGCGCCGAAACCGGTAGTCATCCTGGCCAAAGAACGCGACTACTTCGACGCGCGGGGCTCGGAAGAGACGCTCCGCCGGCTCAAGCGGCTGTACGGGTTGCTCGGAGCGGACGAGGACGTGTCCTTGTTCATCGGGCCGACCTACCACGGCTACTCGCAGGAAAACCGCGAGGCCATGTATCGCTGGTTCAATGGCGCGACGAAAGTGTCGGACGCGACAACCGAACCGGAAATCGTCATCGAGAAAGACGAAAACCTCTGGTGCACGCCAAAGGGACAAGTAGCCGAATTGGACGCAAAGACGGTATTCACGTTCACGCAAGCCAAGTCTAAACAACTGACCGCTTCGCGCCGCAAGATCAGAGGCGAAGAACTGCAACACGCCATAACCGATGTGCTCAAGTTGCCGCCGCGCAAAGGTGTTCCCGACTACCGGATCCTGCGATACCTACGTTCGCGCAAGTATCCAATGCCGCATGCCATCGCGTACGCCGTGGAAACGGAGCCCGCGATTCAAGCGTTGGTTTACCGGTTGTCCAACGAGCGTTGGTACTCGCGCCCGCCTCGCACCGGCAAGCGAGCCATTCTGTACGTGGCGCACATGTCAGGCGATGCCGAGTTGCGCGACGAGCCGCTGGTTCGCGAGATCATCGAAACCGAACCAGACTCATCGGTGTTCACATGCGACGTCCGGGGCATTGGCGAATCTCAGCCGGACACATGCGGGGTCAATTCCTTCCTGCAACCCTACGGATCGGACTTCTTCTACGCCATGCACAGCCTGATGTTGGACCGGCCTTACGTGGGCCAAAAGACGCACGACGTACTGAGCGTACTCGACTGGCTGGCCGCCATCGGCCACAACGATGTTCATCTGGTCGCCAAAGGCTGGGGCGCCTTGCCCGCCACCTTTGCCGCGGTACTGTCCAACCAAGTGAAACAGGTAACATTGAAAAATGCACTTACCTCGTACCGCGACGTCGCTGAATCGGAAGATTACGCCTGGCCGCTGTCAACCCTGTTGCCAGCCGTCCTGTCGCGTTTCGACCTGCCGGACTGCTACCAATCGCTCAAGGCAAAGAAACTCCGCCAAATCGAACCCTGGGGCGCAATGGCAGATAAGGTGTAGCATCGGATCAGTGCACGTATCGAGAATACAAGCCACCAGACGGTTTAGGATGTCCGAGGCAGGCATTATTCCGTGGTATTACTCCAGCCAGTACCGGCTTAGGTGGTTATTCTCTCGCCGATCAGAAATTGCCAGATACGAATATCCGCCCTAACGGCATGCTGTTCCGCAGGATCGGTAGACAAGGACCGGTCCGCGCGGAACATTGTATTTTAGGAAGCCACTGGGAACTCACAAGGAGCAGAACGACAGCATCTTAACCACGTTTTTTCCATGGCAACGCCTTATGGCTCCCTGGAAGTCTCGGCATGAACCGTGGTACCATCTGCACGAGTTCCCGCATGCTACCTCAGACCCGACAAGCTTATGAAGGACCGTTGGATGCAAGCTGCCGAACAACCCCTGGCCTGCCCTGTCAATTCATACAACGAATGGGATCCGCTCGAAGAAGTGATCGTTGGGCGATTGGAGCACGCTATGCTGCCCGATGCTCAGATCATCAACAAACACACTTTCCCGCCGAGCGATTCGTCGATCATTGACGAGATCCTGTCGCTGGGTGGCGTGCCGTATCCGCCCGAGATGATCGAGGCCGCTCAAGAGCACCTAGACCAATTCATTCACATTTTGGAGTCCGAAGGAATCAGAGTTCGACGTCCGGAGGTCGTCGACTACGAGATTCCATTTCGCACGCCATCCTGGAAGGTTCCTTGCGGTTCGAGTGCCACGAATCCGCGCGATCCGTTCTTGGTCGTCGGAAACGAAATCATCGAGGCTCCGATGGCCGACCGAAGCCGGCACTTCGAGGCGTGGGCCTATCGGTCGTTGTTCAAGGAGTATTTTACGCAGGGAGCCAAATGGGTCGCGGCTCCCAAACCCCAACTCACCCACGACCAGTACCACGACAACTTCCAGCCGTCCAAGTATGGCGATGAAGAGATGAGGTACGTGGTCACGGAATTCGAGCCGACCTTTGACGCGGCCGATTTTGTTCGATGCGGTACCGACATCATCGGCCAGAAGAGTCATGTGACCAACGAGATGGGGATACTGTGGCTACAGCGGCATCTGGGCGACGAATACCGGATTCATGCTTTCCAATCGCGCAGCCCTCAGGCCATGCATATCGATACGACACTTATGCCTCTGGCGCCCGGCAAGATCCTGGTCAACCCGGATTGGGTCGATACGCAGAAGCTGCCCGAGTTTCTGAAAGGCTGGGACCTTTTGATCGCGCCTCAGCCCGTACTCAGCGAATACAAGGAGCTGCGACTTATCAGTTCGTGGGCCAACATGAATGTACTGATGTTGGACGAGAAACGCGTGATCGTGGAACAGCGGCAGGAACCAATGATCCAAGCGTTTCGAGATTGGGGATTCGAGCCCATTCCATGCCCGTTCGAGCACTACTACCCGTTCTTGGGCTCGTTTCATTGCGCTACGCTGGACGTTCGTCGGCGGGGGACGTTGCAGTCTTACGCTTAGAAAGCGTTTGAGAAATCGAATTCACCCTCCCGCACAGCGGGAGGGTCTCCGGGGAGGGCCGATGCCCCCTCTCCGGCCCTGACGGGCCGACTCTCCCCAAGGGGCGAGTGAATTTCAAAACACGTTCCTAGGCTTCGTTCCACGCTGGAAAAGGATCCCGAGCGGCGTGGCCAGCAACGCGGGCAGCAGCAGCAAATCACCCACCAATGCTGCGATCAGCAACATGAAGAGCAACAGGCCAAACTGCGACACCGGTTGAAACGTACTGAAGAAGAAGACGAACAAGGCCAGACCGGCGATCAGAGTCGTGTGAAGCATGGCTGCCGCGCAACGACGGTACGCGGTGCCAATTGCCTCCTGCCGGCTGGCCCCGTCGCTGCTGGCCCGGCGGTACCAGACGAGAAAGTGCAGGGTGTCGTCGACAGCAATTCCCAACCCAATACTCGCTGTCATCATAGCGCCTACGTCCACCACTGCATCCATCCACCCCATGACGCCGAATGTCGCCAACGCCGGAAACACATTGGGGATCATCGACAACAGTCCCGCCAGCAGACTCCGCAGGACCAGCGTCATCACGACGGCGACCAGGCACACGGCTAGCGTGAAGCTGATGAACAGAGTGTTTAGCAGTTCATGTTGAGCGGTGAATACGAGAGGTACGCCGCCCGTGTTAGTCAATCGAACTGATTCCGATGGGATTCCTGCGGCGGTCAGGATAGGTTTTGCGTCTGCCTCCAACCGCTCGACGAACGCTTCGTAATCCAGATCTTCGAAGCTAGACACACGAGCTTCGATTCTCCACAGTTCCCAATTCTCGTCTTCAGCCAGATAGCGTCCCTTGATGAATTCGTCGCGATGTTCGAGGACCAACCGATTTTTCACGGTCCGATCCACGATCTGCCTCGTCGGTAATCGTCCGGGGTGTAGCGAACCCAGTTTTGGAGCGAAGGTGGCACAAGAGATGGCCCCCTCCACACGATCCAATCTTGCGACCGCCATTTGCACGTCGCGGACAACTCGCATGCGGTCAGCGAACGACAGTCCGCAGTCGCTCCTGAGACCGACTACGATTTCCGCCGACGCCAGGGGCCCCACATGCTGGCGGTACCAGTCAATGTCCGTAACCCAGCGACGCTCCGGAGGAAGGAAGTTGACCGGCTGCACAGACATCTGAATCCTAGTCAGCCCCACGCCCAATACCACAAAAGCCGCCGTGAATGGGATGATAACCATCACAGGCCGACTAACCACGCCGTCGGCAACCGACGCAAAGACGTGCGCGAGTCTTGACCTTTCGGCTTCCGCCCCGGATCGGCGAGCGACACGAGGCACGACGGGGAATTTGACGGTTGCCGCGGGCAGCAGCAATACCAACACCCCAAAGCTAGCCAGCACCCCTACCGATGCGTAGATGCCAAAGGTCTTCACAGGCACAACATGACTGACGCACAACGAGGCCAATCCCAAGGCTGTTGTGACCGCCGCTATCAAACACGGCTGCCAGCCTACCCGAATCGCTTCTCGAGGTGCCTCTATTGGTCCGTATTCTTTCACCGCGTCGCGATAGTAGTTCAACAGATGGACGCTTGCCGATACGGCCAGCACGTAGACCAACACCGGTACCAACACCACCAGCAGGTTCATTGTCCCGCCGGTGTAATAGACGATTGCTTCGATGAGGGCCTGGCAATACTGGGACAACACAAACACGAGAATCGCCAGCTTGACGCTTCGCAGGCAGATTAGAGCAACGATCATGGCCAGCAGGGCCGATGGCAATATCAATCGATTAACCGCTCGATCTCCTTCTGTATCAATGCCGACTGTGATCACAGCGTCGCCGGTCAGCCGCAAGTCTTCGGCAGCAACGTCGCAAAACTCAATGGCGGCTCGTCGGACCGCGTCGACTACTTCGGCTCGCTCGCTGGGGCTATCCGTGGCCAGGATGACCACGGCGCAAGTAGTCCGTTTATCCGGACCGGTGACCTCGGCGCTGGTGTTGTGCTGATCCGGACCGATCAGAACGCATTGCAGTCGACGCAGCGCCAGCTTCCGAGAAACGTCAAGCGAAAGTAGTTCTTCATACGCACGTTGGCCTGTCGTCACGTGTTCGACAAGATGCGAGCATTGGAATGGTTCGGCATCATCGCCTTCTCCTCCGATGATCTGCGCGAATCGTTCTAGGCGAGCGTCATCGAGCGTGCATCCTTCCCAACTGACGAGGATCGCTTCGTCCGATCCAAACAGCCGGCGAAAACGATCGTATTCGTCAGTGGCCTCGCAGTCTTTGGGCAGCCATTGGTCGATGCTGTTGTCCGACCGTTCGTACGCGCCCACCATTCCCCATATGACCACCGGCAGGCACACCACCGCTGTAAGCAACAGCGCCGTAGCGTGGCGGCGATGGAAGTCGTGTGTCATGTGGGGAGATTCCCCGGCAGATCAGACGGTCGGTAGCTGGAATGCAGTTTTCAAGCCCTCCAAGGCATCAAGCAAGCGGTCAATCGCTTCGACCGAGTGAATTGCGTTGATTTGGATTCGCAGCATCCCGCCCATCAAAGGAACTGCCGGGTACGTGGCGGACTGTAGGTAGAACCCGCGATCGAAAAGCCATTTGCCTGCCTTCAGTGTTTCTTCCATGTCTCCGACGGTGATGGCAACGACCGCTGCTTCGCCTCCGGTCATTTTCAAGCCGATCGCTCGAATTCCGTCCACCAACCGCCGGACCCGACTCTGCAAACGCTCGAGGATCTCATCGAATTCCGGCGACTCGATCAGATCGCAAACCGCGATGATCGCGGCCAGGTAAGGCGGCGGAACGGGACCGCCAAAAATGAAAGTGCTGGAGCGTATCTTGAGCATCCTCTTCAAGGCCTTGTCGCATGTGACGAACGCCCCCAGGCAGGAGAACGCCTTGGACAGGGAGCCGACCATTAGAACGTTGCTCAGCGAGCCGAGTTTCATGGCTGTGGCACCTCGTCCGTGAGGGCCGACCACGGCGGTTCCGTGTGCATCATCCACGTACAGAATGCCGCCGAATTCGCGGGTCACTCGATCTAAGTCTTCCAGTGGCGGAATGTCGCCGGTCATACTGTAGACGCCGTCGACGGCGACGACGCAGGCCTCGTAGTCTTCGGTTTCGAGAATCTTGCGAAGGACATCGCCGTTGCAGGGATTCAGTTCCTTGACGGTCGCTCCATCTTGTGCTGCTATCTTCGCCCCCTGCCAAAGTGTGTCGTGAGACTGCCGATCGACGACCAGCAAGTCCCCCTTGCCCGCCAGTGCAGGCAGCAAGCCAACGTTGGCCAGCGTAACACTGGGATAAATCAGCGTATCTTCCACATTCAACCATTTGGCCAAGCGATGTTCGGCTTCTTCGCAAAGGGCCGCGTTGTGGAAAGCACGCGAGGCCCCGTTGTGGAGGCCCCACTCCTCAAGCGAATCGACCAGAGCCTTTTGTATTCGCGGGTCCCGGTCCAGCCCGAGGAGACTGTCGCAGCCGAAATTGATGGCGGTCTTGCCGCACATATGTAGGCGCCGCTGGTCGTCCATCCAATCGACGACCGTATCCTTCAGATGGGCGCCCTCGTATCTGTCCAAGAACATGAGGGCCAGTCGCGTTACGCGATCCTCCCTCAGCCGGTCTTTCAATTGCTCGATCGCCGAATTTCCGTTGGGTGCCGGAGTGACTGGCCAGATACTTCCGGCCTTGCGTTCCTGTTCCTGCGGGGCGTCGCCGGTCCGTCGTGCCAGTATCTCCGAATTGTCAGTGTCGTGCGTTGTGCTCATTGGTGACTTTCTTATCCGTCTCCCTCGCCAGGCGAGCGGCTGAGTTGCCGACTAGATCTGTACACTGGTGACAATCATAAGAGTGGCGAGGATACTGTATCTACATTTTCTACTCTAAGCTCGCGCCGCCTCCATTGCAAACCACCCACCGTTCGTCGATAAAGTAATTCGTGAGAGGCAATATAGTCGAAACTGTACGGGGTGGATAAGGGACGCAAGCCACACAGTTTTTGACTGCCAGACCTCCTGCGGTGACGAGCCCAGCATGCCGTTGGACAACGATGACCACTTTTCGAAGCCTCCCTGGAATCAGGCGGCGATCTGGACCGGTGCTAGTTTTTTCGCACTCGTGCGGATCTTGAAAGACAATCGCTTCCGTGTGCATCCGTCCTGCTGGCCCGAATGCATGGTGGATCTGGCTTTCTCCGTGGCAAACACGGGCTTGGGTGTCATTCAGGCGTTTGCCTACGGCGCTCGAGTCAAACGTATCCGGTTCGAACATGATCCGATCTTCATCATTGGTCACTGGCGAACGGGAACGACGCTGCTGCACGAATTGTTGGCACTCGATCCAGGACACACCTGTCCGACCACGGTCCAGTGCTTTACGCCAAATCACTTCCTGCTCACCGAACGCTTTCTCAAGGGTTGGGCCGGCTTTGCGCTACCACCCCGTCGTCAGTTCGACAATGTCCAGATGGGTTGGGATCGGCCCCAAGAGGATGAATTCGCGTTGTGCAATCTGGGAATCCCAAGTCCCTACGCGACGGTTGCCTTTCCAAACCGACCGCCCCAGAATCAAGAGTATCTGGAACTTGATTCCGTTCCCCAGCGACAACGCGAGCGTTGGAAAAGAGCATTGCGGCGGTTTCTCCAGCAGGTTTGCTACAGGAATCCGGGCCGGATCGTATTGAAGTCGCCAACGCATACCTTTCGTTTGCCAATCCTGCTCGAGTTGTTTCCGACCGCACGGTTTCTGAACTTGGTCCGGCATCCGCTCACCGTATTCCAGTCGACGATGCGTTTGTGGAAGTCGCTCTATCTGCTGCACGGTTACCAAAGACCTAGCTTCGAGGGACTCGAGGAAAACGTGTTTGCGACTTTCAATCAAATGCACGAGCGACTGGAGGCAACCCGCACGCTCGTCTCGCAGGACCGATTCCTGGACGTCCGCTACGAGGATCTCGACAGCGACATCGTTAACACGATGCAGTTAGTCTACGAACGTCTCGAGTTGGGCGACTTCGACGCGGTACGACCTGCGATCGAAACCTACGCGAACGCAAACGCGGATTACCGGTCGCATCAGTACGCGCCAACGCCCGAGTTGGAGCATGAGGTGTTTCGGCGGTGGAAGCCGTATTACGAAAGGTACGGCTACACCGGCTCGCCGGCGAACAAGACCGATTGAAAGTCGTCGGTCGTCTGCATCACCTTTGGCGTTTCGCCATCCAGCCCAAGATCTCGCAAGTTCTCTGCCATGCCGTGCTGCGAATCGCCGATCGCAACCTGGATGATCCCACCGCCGGCGGTTTGACAGCGCGATCGAGTGGCAACTTTTGTTCGCAGCAGTTGGCCATTGTGCATCGAGTAGGTCTGCGGAGCCATGCCAGGAATGTCATCCGACAAGACGTACCCCCGCTGGCCGGACATTTCCATGATCATCTTGCCATCCGTGTCCACTACCTGCGAGTGGAAACGGTCACCATCCAGTTCGATCGGCAGTTGGGCGATGAATTTCGGATATCCCCAGACTTCGCAGCCGGCGGCACAGCCCAACGGCGACGTCACGGGCAAATCGAGCACCCAGGATGCCAACGATTCGCGACAGGACGGCTCCATCAGGTCATTGAAGGAAATCTGCGTCTGCTGCTCGCCTTCCAACGTCACCAGGATCGCCAAACCCACTTCGTGATATGGCCCCAACGTGGTGTCGCGAAACTTGAAGAAGGTCAAGACCGCCATCGCCTTGCGCGACACGAGTACGGGCTGCACGGGAAATCCACGCAGCTTCTCGGCGGCTTTGTCAACGTCGACTTGGAACAAAGCCAGGTAGTTGGAAGCGTCGAAGTAGCAGGCAGGCACGTCGATCGGCCCGCTGCTAATCAACACAGCCTCTTTAGGTACATCAAAGAACGAGTCGCTACGTCTATCCATCAAAGCCTCCTGAAGCGACAACCAAGTAGCGTGGGCCAAGACTTCGCCGCCCGCCGCGTGTGCATATGCCCTACGAGATTGAGGCGGGTATCGTAGCAGTTCCGGTTACTCGCGAGGAGGGCCCGACGCGGACGCCGTGCTATTTTAGTGCGACCACGGCTTGAGGACGATCAAGCTGCGGCGACCTGCTGTTCCTGGCGATGCGTCAGAGCGACTACTTCGACCGAACGCGGCGTTTCTCTTGGGAAGACGACACGTCGCCGGGCGGCTGATCGGTTCCGCAGGCGTCGACGACGGATTGGCGAAGGCGCTCGGTGTAGCGGTTCATCAGGTCCTGGCCGTCGGCGGCGCGGAAGTGATCGGCGTTGTAGGAGAGGCCAAGGTTGAGCCGCTTGGCATAGATGAAAGTCACGAACGACGCGTGTGTCTGCGGCCGGAAGGGGGGGAAGCCTTCAATCTGTTCGATGGCAACGTCGCCTGCCACGAGGCGTCCTTCGCGACGCGGAAGGGGGAAGAACCGCGTCAGGTTGCCGACATTCGTCAGCAGGCACGTCGAAAGGCAGCGATCCTCGAGCAGCATTCGCTTCAGCCCGCCGGGCAGGACCCTCACCACGCAAATCCCGTGCAACAGAGTAATCCCCAGTTGATGCCGTTTGATGAGATCCATCTCCCACCGTAGGTTATCCAGAAGAGCTCGGGGCGAGGCGAATCGGTGCGGCCGGCGATCGAGAAAGGCCATCGTCAACCGGTTCGCGGCCGGCATGTCTCGATCGCTCATTCCCCGTAAGCTGGTGGGGATCATGATTCGCACCAGCTTGTCCGCGCGGGCCGGATCGTGGTCGGCGGTCCAGTCGGCAAGGACGTAATACAGATCGCGCAAGAGCAGGTCGTTGAGCGTGCACCCCTGCGCCTTGCAAGCCGCGCGAAGGGCGGCGGTTTCCGCTTCGCTGAATACATGGGAGCACGTGCCGAACAGTCGCTTGCGCGAGTCGTCGTTGTCCGACGGGTAGCTGTCTTCACTTTTGTCCAGCGACGCGCCGCTGGGCACGGCCGGCAACGCCGTTGGGCGATGGACGAAATAGTCCCAAACGCCCGGCAAGGCCAGCACCTCCTTGGGGATCCGTTTGAGCGATTTGACGAGCCCGCCGACAAACTTGCCGCGAACCTTCAGTTGCTCTGGGTCGAGCGGGCGGAGCTTGTCAGCCGGGTCCCGTCCGGAAGCCAACTCGTGGTAGCCCAACCAGAGGTCCCGCGCGAATTCCAGCGCCCCTAGGCCATCGACGCAGACGTGATGGTACTGGGTCAGCACCGAAGAGCGGTCTTCCTGCTGGTCGACGTATACCCGGACGCCACCGTGGCGCGTCAAGTCGATCAGTTCCACCGCGTTGCAGTCGATCGGCTCGGTGCCGGACGACCAGCGGAGCGGAAGAGAGGCACCGGGATCGAACCATTCGTACCGGTTGCGGCCCACGGGCCGCAGCGCCGCTTTCAACAGCGGATGCCGGTCGAGAGCCGTGGCGAGCGCCTGTTCGAACACCGTCCGATCGACGAGGCCACAAAACGTCATCCGCTGGAAGAAATGCATCGGATGATCCGCGCGGTCATCGGCCAGCAGGTAGTCTTCGAACGGCGCGAGTGGTAGCGGAAAAGTCGTCACAGGCGATTAGAAGGCCTAAAACTCAGGATGGCTTGGTACCGGACATCCAGCCACGGCCACAGGGTATCGCAGACGGCCCCGCTTGTCGACTAGCCAACTGGGGCGAAAGATCCGTAACGCCTATCTGTCGAGGTCTCCTCTCGCGGCGATCAGCGGACCGCGAAGCCTTGGCCCACCATGATTCTTCCCTAACGAAATCGTCGGGCCAGTCTGCGCAAGAATGCCAATAATCCCGGCGAATTCAGTTCTTCGTCCATCTCTTTCTTGTCTTCCATCAAAGTGTCCAATTCACGGTCCTCCAGCCACATGCCGTGACACGAGGGGCACTGGTCGATCTTGACCGGCTTGTAGTACGACACGTAATGGCTAACCAACCCAACATCGTCGCAGGTGGGACAGCGCATGTAACCCTCCACCTCGCCCTGCTCAGTTTCCGGATTGCCGTAGCGCTGCTCCAACTCCTCCTCGATCCCTTGCTGTCCCGAAGACCTCAATTGCTTCAACTCGCCATAGTCCAGCCAGATCCCATCACACCGATGGCATTTATCGACGACAACCGCGCCGACATCAACTCGCTCGAGCAGAGTTCCATCCTTTGGGCACTTCATGAGGTTGACTCCCTATTCATGCAGTAGACCGGAACTGGTCAACGTCATCAGTTGGCTTCCGCCTGGAGGCGATCTGGGCTCTAGCGATCCCTAATCTAACATCGGTATTCAGATCTGTCGCGAGGGGCTTCCTTGACGATCGCGGTGGGCACGAGCGGACCGTTTGCTGACTTGCCGAGATCGTGGGCATAGGTGTCATTGTCGCACTGCTCCCAAACGATTGCGCAGCGTCTGCAACCCGCGTTTCAGGAGGCCTGCAACGGCCATCTCAGACCGACCGAAGTGATTCGCAAGCTGTGCGAGTCTCCAGCCTTTCACATGACGCAACCGAATTGCCTCGCCTTGATCATCGGGCAATTCTCGCAACGCTTGTTCCAGTTGCTCCCACGCTTCGACACGTCGCGCCCGTTCGCTGGGCGACGCCTGCTCTGCTTCCAGTCGTTGTCCAAGCGAGCAACCCGATCCGGCTGAATCGGCGAGCGAGCGTTCCTTGTCAACAGAACGTCTCTCGGCATGGACATGTTTTCGGGTCGTGTTGGCGACGTTGTTGCGCAGGATCTGCTTGAGCCACGCGACCAGCTCTGCTTCTTCCGTGCCTCGAAACGCATGGAAGTCGCGATGAAACTCCAGGCAACTTTGCTGCACAACGTCCGATGGATCTACGCGCGGCTGGACATCGGAATCGAGCTGACTTCGAGCCAGATTGCACAGGTAGCCTCGGTAACGAGCAACCAGCTCTCCAAGAGCGACTTGATCACCATCGCGCACCCGCGCGATCATTTCCAACGTCTCACCAGACGACATGGCCGCCCTCCTCGTAAGGCACGTTTCACGGGTGAAGTGGGCGCGCAGTTCACGTCGGCGGAGGGTATTTTTCTCGCCCCTCAGGATGACAGTCTTTAGACACGATTCCTCCAAATCTCTAATCTGTGATAAGTCCTTTTGAGTTAACAAACTTCGTGAATAACGGTCCATTGAGGAGTCATGCCAAGAGAAACACAGAATGCCTGACCAAGAGCGTCCGAATGCGGCGAGTGAGGCAAGACTCAAAGCATTTGAGTACCTGTCTGGGGGACGAGCCGTGAATGAGCGCAAGAGGTTCTTTCTGCTGATTCTGATCATGACCGGCGTCTCGCTGGTCGTGGGCGGGATCGCGATCGTTTTCCTGTATCGCGCAGCCCTTGACGAAACACGGCAACGGCTGGTCGAGACTGCCCAAAGTCAGGCGCGTCTAATCGAATCCGTCGCTCGGTTCGATAGCCAGTGGAGCACGGATTTCCCAGAAGGTCCGGTGGCCGCCACTCTGGAGCAAATCACCGATGCGCACGAGCGCTACAGGGAGTTTGGGCAGACCGGCGAGTTCACGCTCGCGCGACGTGCTGAGGTTGACGGTGTGGACTCCATCGTATTCTTGCTCAGCCATCGTCATGGCGACCTCGGAAGCCCAAAGCCCGTCCCTTTCGAATCAGAGCTGGCCGAACCGATGCGTCGCGCGCTGTTGGGACAGTCGGATACGGTAACCGGACTCGACTATCGGGGAGTCAAAGTAATTGCGGCGCACGAGCCAGTGGCCGAAGTGGACTTGGGTATTGTGGCGAAGATTGACATCGCCGAAGTTCGAGGACCGTTCATTAAGGCCAGTCTGTTCGGTTTGGGCCCAGCATTGTTGGCTATTCTTCTCGGTTCTGCCCTGTTCCTCCGCGTCTCCAATCCAATCCTTCAGCGTTTGCGTGAAGCGAATGAGCAGCTTGAACAGCGCGTCCAGGAACGAACCGCCGAACTGGTTGGGGCAAACGAAAGACTGCGACGAGAAGTTGAAGATCGAATACGCACGGAACAGTCGCTCCAAACAAGCGAGGCAACATTTCGAGCCGTCTTCAATAGCGCGCCCGTGATGATGCTATTGCTGGACGATAGTCGGCGTGTACGCCTGATGAACTCGGCGGCGGAAGACTCGCTCATCCGCTGGGAACGCGATGTGCTCGGCCAACCGTTTGGGGACGCGGTCAGTTGCATAAACGCGTCGAGTCCGGGTGGTTGCGGCCACAGCCCTAATTGTGGCGATTGCCCCGTTGGACGCGTTGTGGTCAAGACCTTCGAAACAGGTCAGGACCAGCCCGCCCAAGAAGTCAAGTTGACGCTGGGCGAGGCGGGAGACCAGCACGACGGGCATTTTCTGGTGTCCACGGCGTTGCCCGAACTGCCGAATAGGCGAGAAGTGTTGGTGTGCGTCGAGGACATCACGCAAAGGAAGCGAAACGAAGAGCAGATTCGGACGAATCTCGAGGTCCAAAAGGCGACCAGCGAAATCCTCAGAATCTCCTTGGAGCCTCTTTCGGTCGACGAGTTTCTGGTGCAAGTGCTCGACTTTCTCGTGTCGATACGCTGGATCGCGATCCAGTCGAAAGGTGCCGTTTTGCTCGCAGAGGAAGACTCGGACACTCTCGTGATGAAGGCGCAGCACGGACTCCGTCAAGAGCAGTTGGTCTCGTGCGCAAGAGTCCCATCCGGCAAGTGTCTATGTGGTCGGGCGGCAAGTACCCGCGAGATTGTGTTCGCGGATGGAATCGATGAGCGGCACGAAGTGCAGTATCCCGATATGGTTCCACACGGACACTACTGCGTCCCCATTACCTCGGACGAGCGACTGTATGGAGTGTTGAATCTCTACGTAGCGGAGGGGCATGAGCGCAAACCGGAAGAAGAGCTGTTTTTGTCCTCTATTGCCAGCATCCTTGCCACGACAATCGAAAGGAAGCAGGCGGAGGAGGCGCTGCACAAAAGCGAAGAGCGTTTTGATCTGGCTGTCCGGGGCACGGATGCTGGAATCTGGGACTGGGATCTCGAAAAGAATAGCGTCTACTTTTCGCCGCGGTGGAAGAGTATGCTTGGCCACGAAGATGATGAAATCAGCGACGACTTCTCGGAGTGGCAAGATAGAGTGCATCCAGAAGATCGTGCTCATGCCCAGCAGACCATCAACGACTACTTGGAAGGGAAGAGCGCCGTTTACGAGTTGGAGCACAGGCTGCAACACAAGGACGGTTCCTACCGTTGGATTCTGGCACGAGGTGCTGTGGTCCGCGACCAGCAAGGCAAGCCTTACCGCATGGTGGGATCGCACATCGACATCACACAGCGCAAGGACGCAGAGGAGGCGTTGAGCAAGCGGGAGGGACAACTCCGCTTGGCCCAAAGCATTCAGGAACATTTGCTCCCAGACAAGCCGCCAGCGGTTCCGGGATTCGACATCGCCGGCGCATTGTATCCCGCAGAGTTCGCTGCCGGTGACCACTACGATTATCTCGACATGTCCGATGGACCGCTGGGTCTAGTCATCGGTGACGTAAGTGGAAAGGGAATTGGGCCGGCAATCTTGATGGCTTCTCTGCGTGCACGTTTACGCTCATTCGCGATGACCGACTTTGAAATCGACGAAATCTTGGCAAGAACGAATTTTGCACTCGCAAACGAGGTTGAAGAGTCCCTCTTCATTACGGGAATCCTGGCTCGCTTGGATACAACCACCAGAACATTGACCTACGTCAATGCAGGTCACCCGCCGGGATATGTCCTTGACCGTGCCGGTGACGTCAGAACTCTCATGGAAAGTACGGGAATTCCGCTCGGCATTTTGCCGGATGCGGAATTCCCAATCGGACCGTCCATCAAGCTCGAGCAAGGCGACACCATGATTCTGTTCACCGACGGCGCGTTCGAGGCGTGGTCATCTGAAGGCAAATACTTTGGGATGGAGCGTCTGCTTGAACAGCTCACGCATAAATAAGGCGGCGGCGGGGGCAGGTACTAGAATAGGGG
>CAZUAH010000005.1:0-77499 GCA_964617665.1 uncultured Pirellulaceae bacterium | reverse complement strand
AACCCGACTCGTATTCACCCCCAACAACTGTCCAGCGATTGGGGTCCACCTTCGAACTCGTTCCCGGCGAAACAGGCTACGGTGATTACCTCGACCCTGCTTGTGCTCTAACCAAGGCGCAGGTATCCACATTCTTCTTCATGATGTCGCACTACATCGCCGACTGCTTCATGCCATGCCACGCTGACAAGCGGAAGCTTGCCGCCTTCAAGAGAAAAGGCGTCCACGAGGGTTGGGAGAAGCATTGGGACATCAAGCGGGTTGGCACCTATTTCACGAAGAAGAAGCTTAAGTCGACGACGGACAGCTCCAAAGAGATCATCGCCAAAGCGAAGAAGTTAGACGCGACACTCGGCCTGACATTCAAGAATCCGCTGACCTGGCCGGACACAGATCATGACATCTGGGAGACCGCGATCTTCTGGTGCCGTGCCTCGTTCGCGTTCTCATGTATTATGTTCCCGCCTGCGACGTACCCGTACGGCAGCCAGAAGCAGCCACTGTTCAAGGACTATTTCACGAATCCAGCGGAATTGGCCAAGTACGATCGTATCGTCCTTCAGTCGGCCGTATACGCGGTAGCAAGTACGTGGAAGCGGATTTGGCGGAAGTTCAAGAAATAGCGGGCATTGGCCATAGAATAATGAGAGAATCGTCTCCAAGCGATTCGCTCTCTCTTTTTCTTGGCACGTGCCCTACCAACCTTTCTGAAGGATCTCTGACAGGACCTCATCGGAAAGAACGATGGGGTTGTAACGCATGCTGCTGGACTTTCGGGCCAGATCGACCAACTCGGCGAACCCTTCCGCCTTGAATTCAAACTCTCGCAACCCAGGGATGTTCAGGCGGTCCACCAAGTTAGCCAGAAAGCTGACGCCTGCATCGATTGCCGATTGACCTTGAAGATCCTCGTCATCCGTCAACGCCCGGCCGACTGCTTCGTATTTCTGCAGATAGGGATGTCCCGTTGATTCCGCTTTCAGGGCCGCTGCATTGGCTGACACAACGTGCGGCAAGAGAACCGCGCAGAGACTCCCGTGCGGGATCGGGTAGTTGGCGCAGGCCGGTGCTGCAAACCCGTGGACGGCACCAAGTCCCACGTTTGCCAGCGTAATGCCGCTCAACAGTGCCGCCATCGCCATGTTTTCACGGGCATCTACATCGCTGCCGTCGTCAAAGGCTCGCGGCAAGGCAGGAGCCGCCAAAGCGACGCCCTTCAACGCCAATGCGTCGGTGATCGGCTGGGCCTTGTTTGAAGTGTAGGATTCAATCAGTTGGCACAACGCGTCCATGCCGCTTCGTGCGGTGATCTCCGGCCGAACGTTCACGCCCAGTTCCGGATCGACCAGGGCAATTCGCGGCAGCAGATGTTCGCTGCGCAGACTCGCCTTGAAGTGCTTCTCCGGGCATCCAATCACCGCGTTGCGCGTGACTTCCGCTCCGGTGCCTGCCGTCGTCGGTACGGCGATCCACGGTGCGGACGGCTTTGTGATCTTTTGACCCTTCCCGATCACCTCCATGTAGTCCAAAGGCGATCCACCGTTCGTCAAAAGGCCGGCGACTGCCTTGGCCGCGTCGACGGCACTGCCGCCGCCGAGTCCGATCACGACATCGCACGATCCCCGACGTGCTACTTCCAATGCCTCTTCTACATGATCGACGCTTGGTTCACCTCGCTGGCGATAGCAGTGCATTTGGATGCTCGAACCGCCCAGCAATTCGGCCAAACGATCCACCAAACCGCCATCGCCCGGCTGGCCAGCGTTGGTGACCACCATTGCAGATTGCCCAAAGGAACCAGCTAACTCGCCAATACGATCGAAACCTCCTCGGCCGAAAGAGATCCGAGTTACGCTGAAGAAGTCAAATGCGTTCATTTGCCGACTCGCAGAAGAGGTGTGGCAGGAATATTCGCGACAGAAAGATGAGGATAGAGCTATCGTCCTTGCGCGGCAAGCTCCCGAACGGGGATTCCCATCACACTTTGGTTGCTGCCAAGAGTCGCGTTGGGTGAATAGCCCGCGTTGCTGCAAACGCAACGGCTATGCTCCCCCGGCGGCCGGGAGGGCTTTCGGGGTAGTGTCCTAAGGGTGTGTTGCTGGCGAGGCGCAAAAAGGCCCCGCCAAACCAACGGGGCCAGAGCTTTGAAGCACGCCCAGGAAAAGCCAATTACTGGTCGCCGCCATCTGGCGGATCGGGGTAAGTGAGAAGCATCAACATCGCATCGGCGAAGCCATCGGTCGATTGAATGGTCGCGTGGAAGTTGACTCCCTTCAGCGGATACGAGACTAACAGGACCTTGTCCTTGCGGTAGGCCAAGTGGACCGGCTGACCATTGACGACTTGCTCGCGATACCAGTGAAGCTTGTCCTTCGGGGTCGATTTGGGACGGTCGGAGAACATGCCGCCCAACATGAGTCCGCCGGGTTTCGGAATTGCGCCAATCTCATAGCGAATCTGCAATCCATCCTTCTCGCTGATCTCTCCGACGATGCTGTCGAAACCCTGCAGCGGCTTGTGTGTGTAGCCGGGCAGGAGCCGAATCCCACCGATGGCAGAATCGGCATCGGCAGCCGCCACCGAACCGGCAGCGGTCAGGCAGATCAGAGAAGTCACGAGAGTCAAGCAAAGCAACTGTTTCATGGGAGTCTCCTTGTATCTAGTAGGGTCGGCAATTCGCCGTCTGGGGGCTCCATTTCAAAAGAGTCAACTGTCAATTGTGACCGGTCACTTCACCTCCAGTACGATGCTCTCCGAGTGGCTGTTGAACTCGGGGGCGTACATGCACTGGATTTGGGCGAAGCCGGTTTGGTACCTGCCTTTCAACTGCACGCGCACCGAGTACTCGAAGACGTACGTGCCCTTGGGCAGGTAGTCGATGAAGAAGTGGCTGGCCGTATCCTTGGTCGATTCGTAGTAATACAGCCCATCCTGGAACTTGTACCGTGACAACACGTTCACCGGTTCGGTGCCGCTGCCGCGATAGTCTTTCAGATGGACGTACTCCATGTCGCGGTCGGTACGCAAGACGACTCGCACTATTAGTTCGTCGCCAACTTGAACCGGATCGTCGACTTTCTCCAGCACGGGGCCGCTGCCCGTATGGCGTTTGACGTACAATGCCTTTTCGAGCTTCAGCGGCGTGCCTTCGTGCGCTGTGACTTTGGCCATGTCCTCCAAGTACTGCCAGTGGACGCTGCCCCAGGCGACGCCTTCGTCCGTCTTCTTGACGGTGATCTCGCCCAGTTTCGGCTTGATTTCGCCGCGCACGAAACGTTGCTCGTAATAGCCCGTGCCGGCTTCGACCTGTTCCGGCTCGATCGTCTGGCCAGCCAAGGCAACTTCGACCAACGCGTCGGAGGCCAGCACGTTGTCGCCACGCAGTAACAGGCCGTAGATGGCGTCGGCCGTGGCTTTGGTAGTTTTCCAGTCCTGCGTCTGCTTCTGTTTCAGCAGCCAGACCTTGCACTCCTCGACCGCCTCCTGATCGTTGGCCACTTCGTCAAACGCCTCGATCATCATTGCCTGCGTCTCGATCGGAGCGCGGTACCACCACCAGGACAATTCCGTGTCGCGCCAGAACATGCCCATTTCTTCATCAGTGACCGACCGCTCTTTGATCGACCGCATGATCAGCGTGGCCGTCTCCCGGTCGCCGAAACGCTTCAACGCAACAGACAGATGAGCTTGCGACTGACGGCTGCTCATTTCGAACCAGTACTTGCGTGCTTGCCCCAGGAAGTAATCGACCGCCTCTTTGTGCTTGGCGTCGATCCCTTTGTCTTCCAGGAAGAAGCTGCGGCCATACAGGTACAGCGCGATAGTCGACGTCAGGTGAATCTCGTCTTTCTTGCCACCTTTGAGGATCCTGCGGTACGTCTCGTCGATCCACGTGTCCAGCCGTGCGAGCGACTTGACGGCCGGTGCCGTGTCGATCTCGACGCCCAGGTGCCGCAGGCGTCCGAAGCCGGTGGTGATGTACAGCGTGATGTAGTCGTTTGTCCGTCCGCCGGGGAACCACGGCCAGGCGCCGTTGTCCTGTTGCATATCAGATAGCTTGTGCAATAGGCGGCTCGTTTCGTCGTTTAGCCGGTTGTCGTCGAACAGGATTCCCACGTTTTTGCGAGCCTGGCTCTCCGCTTGACCTTGCCGCAGCCACGGCGTCTCCTCCAGCATCACAGCCTTCAGATCCTGGTTCTTTTCCAGCGGACTATCCAGCGTATCGCCGCCGACAGCCTTCCACGTATCGAAGATACGGCGGATTTTCGGATCACTGGCGGCGATGTGGCGCGCCAGGGCGTTGGCGTACAAGCGATTGAAGACCTGTTCGCTGCATTCGTGCGGATACTCCATCAGATAGGGCAACGCCATCACGGCATACCACGACGGGTTCGAGACCATCTGCACCGTCAGTGTCTCGTGACGCAGCGTATCCGATCCGCCCGATCGCAGCAGCCGGTCGAATCTGAAGTCCTTCGTTTCCGGGCCGCGGATCGGCAGCGGCAGCGATTCGGTGACCAGCACGCGCCGCGACAGTACGGCCAGCATACCTTCCTCGCCATCGGAGAGCCGCCCAGTCGAGCCGACAGCTTTATAGATGATCGGCCCCAGTCCATCCGGCACGTTCAGCTTCCAGGAAAACGATCGCGATTGACCGGCAGGGATCTCGAACGTTTGGTCCGTCACCCTGTTGCCCACGGCTGCGTCGATGTTCTTTGCCGTCCGCGCGTCGGCCAAGGTCAGCCGCACAGAGCCTTTCTGCGCCGTCGGTGATTGGTTGGTGACCTTGACAGTGAACTCGACCATATCGCCTTCGCGTAGGAACCGCGGTGGGTTAGGCTGGACCATCAGGTCCTTTGCGGTGACCACGCTGTCGGTCAGCAATCCGCCACGCAGTTGCTTGTCGTGAGCGAAGCCCAGGAACTTCCATTTGGTCAGCGCTTCGGGCATGGTAAATTCGATGCGAACTTGCCCATCGGCGTCGGACACCAGTTGCGGGAAGAAAAAGGCTGTCTCGTTCAGGTTCTTGCGTGCAGACACCTCGCTCAAATCCGGAGGTGGTGCCTGGGCCGCTTGGCCGCCTGCACCACCAGGCCTTCCGTCCGCGGAAGAAGCCACGTCCCACGTTGCGTTCTTGGCTTCTGCATCACGAGCCAGTCCGTAACTCCTTGCTGCCTCAACGCCGCAAAACTGCAGCATCCTGCCTCGCATATTTACCGTAGGCCCCAACAAGGCAGCCACGATCTCCTCGGGAAACTGTCGGTAGTCCATCGACGCGTTACGCTGATCGCGAGGCCAACTGCCGTAGATTTGTCGGAGCTGTTTCTGCGTGTTCGCAAAGCTCGAATATAGATTGGACGAGTCGTTGCGGAATACATTGAACCCTTCCATCCAGTTGTGAGGCTGGTAGGCGTCAAGAGATTGGTCGTATAGGGCGACGACCATCTCGGCCACCGCCTTTTCGGCATCCGGTCCGGTAACCACCGCCGTCCAGGTCTCTTTCTGCCCCGGTTCCAACTTGGATACGAAGTGTTCCCATGCAACTTTCAGTTCCTTGTTCGACCACGGTACGTCTACGCGGCGCGCGGTCGTGTAAGCGCGGTTCTCGCGAACCATGGTCGTGCGGACCGTAAAACCGCCGCGCATAGCCTCGGTGACTGCCTGCTTCACAGCTTGCTGCGTTGCGCCGGGTTCCGTCCACGACGCGTGAACAATCTTACGGCGGCGTTCGATTTCGACGTACGCTCGAGCCTTGTCGTATCCCGTGCCCCACAATGCCATGAATTCCTCGCCCGGCTCCAGCTTCCACTTGGGTGCGGCCACGTGGTTCGGAATTCTCACCGGGAATCGTTTGCCGTCGGGATCCAACACAGTCAGTGGTAGGACGGCCGTGACTTGTTTGCCAAAGCGGTCTTGGGTGGTCAGTTGTGCGCGATAGGGTCCGGGCGGAAGTTCGATCTTGGGCGTAGCTTTCCCCTCAGCGTCCGTGGTGAAACTCTCCTCGGCCACCACTTCCCCCAATTCCCAGGAGTTCGGGTTGGCGGGATCGGGCTCCGGTTCCTGCCCGCCTGCTCTCTTGACGGCGTACGCAGGGCGCGGTTGGTAGCCGCTCAGATCGGCCCGCTTGGTCTTGTCCGGCTGCTTCAGGCGGTGGACTTTCAATTTGCAGTCCGCCGCCAGACCGTCGCCGTCCAGCGAGGCCGTACTCACGGTGATCTCGACCGGCGCATCGTCGGTCAGCCACTCGGGCGCGCTCATCGTGGCGGCCAGTGCCGTGTATCCCACCTTAGTCGTTTTCTGACCCGATCGGGTTTCGCCCGTTGTATCCGTCACGTCGGCGTAGACATTGAATAGGAAAACCGGTTCATCCTTTTCCGGTACGGACATATCCGGCTTGGCCGCAAAGGCGACGTCGAAGGTACCGTCCACCTCGGTCGTTGCCGTTCCGCGAGCGATCTCCTGACTGGTCGATTGCCGCGGAGCCCACCAACAGCGCCAGTACCACCAGATGGGATAGCGAACCTCGCGGACAACTCGCCAGCGGACTTTCGCGCCGTCAATCGCCGCGCCCGTGTAGGCCGTAGCCTTGCCTTGCATGGCGACTTGCCCGTTCAGTTTGGGCGCGCTCTTCGGGGCATCTATCGTCACCTCGAATTTCGGCCGTTTGTATTCTTCGACGTTGAACCCAGTCTGCCCGCGCGGTTCGCCATCGATGCGAATCGACATGCGGCCGGTCAGTCGATCGCGCGGGGCCGTGAAACTGCCACTGAACGATCCGTAGTCGTTGGCCCGTTGTTGTTGGCGAGCGACCTCTTTGCCATTGCGATCCTGGAAGACGACCGTCGGGGTTTGACCTGCCAGCGTCGTGTAGTCATCGGAATTCTGGTCGACGCGGATACAGATGCCCTTGTAGTTGATCGTCTGGCCCGGCCGGTAAAGCGAACGATCGGTGAAGAAGACCGTGCGGCGATACGGGTCTTGGTGTAGCTTATGCTGATAGACCGAGTACTCGTCACCCGTGGCCAACTGCCTGCCTTTGTGGTTGGCTAGGATCAGGTACTGGTTGCGGTTGGTTCCGTTCAACGAGAACAGTCCATTTTTATCGGTCTTGGCCGTCGCTCCGGGATTGAATCCGCCGCGGTAGTTCTTTCGCAGAAACACTTGCACGTCCGCACCGACAACCGGCTCGCCCGAATTCGCATCCAGTACGAAGCCTTCGAGTTTCGTTTGGCCCCGACGATTGCGCATGACCACAGCCAGATCACTTGCCCAGAATTCGCTGCATTGGACAATGTTGTCCTTCTCACCGAACGCCGGATCGTAACTGGTCAGCAGAAAGTAGAAGCCCGGCTTCAGATCTTCGGGAGCCGGCAACTCTTCGGTGCGGAGTTGGTAATCGTCGGTGGCAGGCAACTTGGACGACCATTCCCGAACCGGTTTCTGAGCGATAAGCGCCTTGCGCTGGTCGTCATTCATCCGGTCGGCACGGTGCAGTCCGGCCTTCGCCTTGGCTGTCCAATCCGCGGGGATCAACCGGAAGAAGACCTGATCCACATTGCGGTAGTGGACTTGGATCGTGGGCCATGGGGCGTTCCAGACTCGCTCAATCCCAACATTGGCGCTCTTGGCTTCGATCTGCTGGATCAGGTTATGGCACATCTTGCCGCCGAAGCTGTCGGGAAACGCCTGTTTGCCCTGCGTTGCCAACCGATGAGCTTCGACCAATTTCTTTTCCTTCTGCAGCACGCCGGCCCAATAAGAGCGGGCGCGAGCCGAGATCGCGTGACCGCCGTTCCGATCGACATATCGCTTCAACGCCGCTTTGTAGCGTGAGTCCTTCTCTTCCCCGAATGCCTTGTTATAGCCAAAACCCAGCCGGCCCAAATCGGCGTCCAGTCGAGCGTCCGGATCTTCGTCGTTCTGATGAAAACGCAGCAAATCCTGGTACATGCGGATTGCCTTGGCCGTGGGCGAGTTCGTATCGGTCGTCGTGATCTCCCAGTTCATGAAGTCAGCCGTCTGGGCGAAGATCGGGCTGTCAGCGGATAGGTCAAAGGCGTCTTCGGCGCGGGCTCCGGCCTGCTCGGCGGACGCATAGAACTTGATGGCCTCGAAAGCCACGAAGTCGTACAGCGTGGGGCGGTAGCCCTCCGGTACGTTACCTTTGGCCAGCAGTGCGTCGTACTGGGCGATGGGGATCTGCTTCAGGTCCGCTTCGGCGGCCAAAGCTGCCGCAAAGTGCTTGTCGATCTCCGCAAAGATGCGTTTCAGGTCCCAGGTCAGGATGTCGTCGCCCGGGGGCTCGGCAGTCGCCGTCCGTTGCATGAATCGCCAACGGTTGGCTTGAAAGAACTGCCAATACCAGTGAGCCAGGATGGCCTCCATGACTGGCTGCATTTCCTTTGGCGCCGCCGCGATTTCGGCCTCCATCCGCACGATCTTCTCTTCCGGCTTCTCCCCTTGGATCTGGCCTTCCAGGGCGATCTTCTGGCCAATCGCCTTGATCGCTTCAGGATATGCCTTGTCCTTGAGCGACTGGGCGATGATCGGTTTCAAGCGTTCGATCGCTGTTTTCGGCAACGCCTTGTCTGGGACAGCACCTTCTTCGGCGGCGATCAGTTCGCCGGGGCCGCCGCTCACCTGCCCGAGCGGATTGGTTAACTCGACCGTGCCGCTGAGAATCATCAAGGCAGTCATTGCGCGAAGTGTGGACATGGGACCTGCTCCGAGAGTATTGGGGGACTGTGGCGATTGTGTTTCTACATAGGACTGGGACGCTTGCGTGGATGCGTTGCCGTATGGCGTCTCGATTACCAGCGGCTCGTCTGTTTGCTCGACGCTTACGAACAACTCACCTTCGTCCAACCGGACACGGCGAGGGCCGAGCACTTCGTATCGGGCTGCACCGATCGGACGAATTTGGGCAGAGGCCATCTGAATGTAGGTGGGGCCAACCGCGGGTTCGTCAGTAGCTGGAACCTCGTCGGGCTTCTCCTTCGGTAAACCAGGATCAACTACGATTTCCCGCGGCTCTGGACGAGGTCCATCGGGCGGCGATGGTTGCCATGACCGCGCGAGAATGACGACCAGCAGCGCGCACGCTGCTACCAGGCTGATCGCTACACCCGCGGCGATCAAGCGACGCCCGCCTGCGATTCGCTTTGCCGGCGATACTGGCGGCACTGCATGTCCGTCCCCGAACACCGCCGCGCGGTCCAATCCCGATTCAGCCGGGTCGAGCGAGGCGAGGGCCTGCTCCAGTTCCCGTTCTTCGGGAGTCAGTTCGAGATCTTCCCAGTCCGGTTTCATGCCTTTGGACCCACACCTGGATGGACGTTGTCACAGGCCGTCTTTGTTTGCTCCAACCGCTTGCGGACCGCCGCTAGGCCGGCGCGGTATCGGCTGAACACGGTAGAGACGGACGCTTGACACACTTCGGCGATTTCCGCCAGCGTCAAACCCGACCACAGACGCAGCACGACTACCTCTCGTTGCTTCTCTGGCACGGTGGCCAGAGCCGTTTGGGCCGCCGCCGCATCAATCGCATTCTCCGGCCGCGGCTCGAACCACATCGAACGTTGGGCAGCGACCTCCCGCTCTCGTCGTTGACGGCGTTGTTCACTCCGCAGGCTGTCGATAGCCGCCGACCGCACCGTCCGGTACAGCCAAGCGAGCATGTTCGGCGGTGAATCCTCGCGTCGCAACAAACGCACAAACGCCTCCTGCACCGCATCGCGCGCACCGCCATCATCCAGCCACTGCCGGGCGTAGAGCACCAGCGCCCGGGCATGGGCATCGAAGATGCGGCCCACGTTATCGGTACGGTTGTCTGACATCGGCTAAGAGTATAACGTTACCGACCGCCGGTTTTGCGAACAGAATGCCCCGGTTTTCGTAAACCCAAGCTGAGAAACAGGTTCGGCTGTGTCTGCTTACAGACAAGAACCGCCAGGATCCGTGATCGCGGACCACAAAACGAGCCTTGAGATGAGCGTTTCAGTCGTCGTTTCGCCGTTTCATGCGAACAGCCCAGTCACGGCTTCGGCTTTGACCAACTCGCGTGGCTGGTTCAGGTGGTTGTAGACGATCGTCTCTGGATCAATGCCGAAGGAGTGATAGATGGACGCCAGCAGTTGCCCCGGATGAACCGGATCCTCCAACGGGGCAGATCCCGTTTTGTCCGATCGGCCGTGTACATAGCCGCGTTTCGCTCCAGCGCCGGCCATAACCGCCGTGTAGCAGTACGGCCAGTGGTCGCGACCGTCCGCGCTGTTGCCGTTCCCCGACGTGCTGACGCCTTTCTGCGGGCTGCGACCGAATTCGCCGACGGCCACCACAAGCGTTTCGTCCAAGAGGCCACGCTGGTCAAGATCCCGGATCAAGGCCGATAAGCCCGTGTCCAGCATCGGGCCGGATTGATCTTTCATCCGTTTGGTGAGCCCCGTGTGGTGATCCCACGAGTGGTTGTCGGAGTTGGCAACCTTGGGCCAAACGACCTCAACCACGCGCGTACCGGCCTCGACCAACCGTCGCGCCAACAGACAGCTTTGTCCGTACGTATTTCTGCCGTACATCTCGCGTATGTTGCTGGGCTCCTGCGACAGATCAAATGCGTCGCGTGCACGGCCCGATATCACGAGGCTGAGCGCTCGGTCGTAGTATTCATCCAGATTGTGTTCGGCGACTGCCTTCTCGATGGCAGGCATCCCTGCATTGATCGCCTCGCGTAACCTGGCGCGTCGTTTCAGTCGAGTGGCAAACACCTCGGGACGCAGCTTCAAATCCTCGACACGGATGCGATCCATCTTGTTCATGTCCATGTCGTCGCCGCCGGGGTACAGCGTGTAGGGGTCGAACGCCTTCCCCAGAAAACCGGCGGTACCGCCCTTGCCGACGACGTTGCTTTCCTGCAACGGTCGTGGAAGCATCACGAACGGCAGCATCGGTTCGGTCGGCGGATGGAGCCGAGCGATCTGCGATCCGAAGTTTGGAAAGTCCTTGGGGCTGGGCGGCTCCAACTGACCGGAGGGACTGACCTTGTCCGTCGTGTATCCAGTCATCATCTGGTAGATGGCCGCTGTGTGGTTGAACAGCCCGTTAGGCGTGTAGCTCATCGAACGGATTATGGTGATCTTGTCGTTCACTTGAGCCAGTCGTGGCAGGACTTCCGTAAACTTGACTCCCGGCAGTTTGGTTGGGATCGCCGCAAATGCGCTTCGCACGTTGTCCGGTACGTCTTCTTTCGGGTCCCAGAGATCGAGATGACTCGGGCCGCCCTGCAAATAGCACATAATGATACTCTTGGCCGAGCCCCACCCGGGGCCACCACCACTACCACTTTCCTTTGCGGCCGCCTCATGGCGAAGCATCGAGCCGAGCGTCAAACCAAGCATCCCCGACCCGCCGATCCTCAATAAATCGCGACGAGTGATTCCAAGTTGGCGGTCACACAAGTCCTTGCCGGGTTGTCCGGGAATGACGAGCATATCGAGTCTCCCTATTTGAGCTTTCAGCCGTCAGCCTTCTAGTGATTGAATAGAAACGCCGGGCTGTTGATCAGCGCCCAGGCGAGGTCCTGAACTGCCGTCAGTCGGCGATTTTCGAGTTGTTTTCTACTCTGCTCAAGATCGCGTCGCAACGCAACCAACTGCGCGTCCTCGGGTATGGGACGTTTCCCGTATTCTAGTTCTTTCTTCAATTGCTCAAATCTCGGATCGGCCGGCAGTGGCTTTTCGCTTTCCTGCACAGCGGCGACTCTCTTGCTCAACTCGTCGTCCCGATCGCGGTAGAATTTCATCAGTTCGTCTTGCTGCTCTACGGTCCTCTTGTCCGCTGTGGTCGCTAGAATGTCCGTGAGCTTCTGTGGCAGGCTGAGGCCCACCGATTGCTCGGCTGTCGTTACCGAAATGCGGAAGCGACCGATCGAGTGCATCTTGTCGCGGTATCGCTGGACCAGCTTGAAGGTGAGCACCGACGGTTCATTCAGTCGAGATTCTTCGGCGATCTGGAACGTTGCCCAATGGGTAACGCCCGTCTTGGGTGATATCGCCCAGCCGTTGTTCAAGTCCGGCGTCTTTTCGTCAATTGCCGTGTTTGCGCCGTAGTTATCCTGACTGAAGTCGGCCAGTGGTCTCTCCAATTTGATCTTCTTGGCACCTTGCGGATTGTCCTTTGGAGCCGCCGTCAACTCGAATTCGGTCAGCACGATGTTACCATTGCTGGCCCGACCGGGACCTTTGCCCGGCAAGCGATCGTCCGCCAATAATTCAAGTCGAACGGCCGTGAGCGCTGAATGCCCCGTCTCGGCAACGAATGTGTAGTCGACTTGGCCATTGTCGCCTGTGGCAATGACGGACAGGTCTTCTTCTTTGGCCAGCTTCGTTCCGCCCGTAGCGGTCAACTCACGCGGGTCCAACGCGTTCCAGTGAACCGCATTCTTGCGTTGTTCCTCTTCCCACTCGGCCAATTTGGCCGTGAGTGTGGCTTCATAGTCGCGGACATCTTGCTTCAGCTTGTCCGTGCGTTCGGCCTTCTGGCGTTCTTGCTCTGCTCGTTTTGGGGCGAGCTCTTTCTCGTACTCGGCCAACGCCTCTTCGGCCCCGGCGATCCCCGTTTCCCGCTCCTTCTCCAGTTGCGGACGCAACGACGCCACGCGAGCTTCTCGTTCGCTGACTGCCGAACGAAGCTGCTCATGGTCGCTTTCGATCTGTTGGACGGCATTCAGCACTGCTTGCGTTTCAGAGTCGGTTGCATGTCGATTCAGGATGCGCATGAAAAGCTCGTCGATCAGTCTGCCGTCGTCCTGTTCGTGAGCCACCAGTTTCGCCAATTCGTTGTTCGGATCGGCGATGGCGCCACTGAGTGTCGGGCCGCTGACCAAGGCCATCACCGGGCCTAACTGCAGATCGTTCGAACGATCGCACTCGCAAGCGCTTTCCCGCGGCGGCCGTCCCAATGTCGCCAAGAAGCCGCTCGCCAATTTCACGCCCGAATCGGGCAGTGCCGCCGCGCGAGTGCCCTGTGGAACGCCGGGGAACTTTGACTTTGAGCCAACGGCGCGATGCAACGCGTCGAATAGTACCTCGGCGGGCAGTCGCCGTGCCATAGCGTGAGAGTAGTTGGTTGTATCGTCTTCGTTCCATGGAACAGTCTTGACCGATAACTGATACGTCCGCGAACTGCAGATAAGGCGGAGTACGTGTTGCACGTCGAAGCCACTTCCGATGAACTCCTCGGTTAGATACTCAAGCAACTCTGGATTGCTCGGCGGATTTCCGGCGCGAATGTCGTCGATCGGTTCGATGATGCCCACTCCGAACAAGTATCCCCAAAGCCGGTTCACGTAGCTTCGGGCAAAGTACTGATTGTCGGCGGATGTGAGCCAGGCGGCCAGTCGCTCACGCCGTGGCGCATCTTCCGGGCTCTGGTAGTCGCACGAATAGGGAAACTCGGGAGCGGCCACCTCTTTGGTGCGGTCGTGAATCACTTCGCCTTCGTTCTTTTCGAAGACGATTTCGTACAGCGGCTTTGCGCCCTCGACCGCCGTACCGCCGATGTTGCGTTTTTCGCTGGCCGGATCGCGTTTCAATCCGACCCGTGCGAAGTAAGCAGCGGTCTGGTAGTACTGATCCTGCGTCCAACGTTCGAACGGATGGTCGTGACACTTGTTACAGTTGAATCGCACCCCCAGAAACAGATGCGTTGTGTTTTCCATGGTGGCTTCTGGTGTGCGCAGGACTTTGAAATAGGACGCAGCAGGATTCTCGCGATTCGAACCGTTGGCGGTGAGGATCTCCCGCACGAATTCGTCGTAAGGGGTATTCGACGCAACTTGCTCCCGTATCCATTTCTTGAAAGTGGCGGCCCCTTCCGCCCCAAGGAACTTTCGATTCACCTGCAGGAGATCCGCCCAACGATTGCTCCAGTGCACTATATACTCGTCGCTGCCGACCAGCCGATCCACTAACTCGTCACGCTTGACTCGTGTATCGCGCCCGTCTTGCAGGAAGGTGCGTACTTCGGGTGCCGTCGGTGGCAGGCCGGTAAGATCCAGGTAGACTCGGCGGACAAACTCAGCGTCGCTGCACAGGTCGGAAGGTAGGATCTTCAGTCGTTTCCATTTGGCAGCCGCGAGTTCGTCGATACGATTGTTCGCTGGTGGTTGACTCCACACAAAGCCAGTACGGCCCCCCATCACGGTCAGTGTCGCCGCAGCATACGCGCCTTCATAGCGGGCGAGGATGGGTGCTTCGCCGCGTCGGATCGCCCTCATCAGTCCCGATTCGTCCGCTTTGGCAACCTCCGTATTGCCGCTTTCTAGGAACGCTTCTCGCGTGACGTCACGATTGCGCCCATCAGAGTAAGTGGCGAGCACGCGGGCCTGTTGGCGCGAACCAATCTGCTGGACAACCGGATTCTCTGGTTGAATCTCGATTCCCGTCACGCGCGGCGTAGTGAGATCAAGTTTCGCGCCACCGGCAATCCAGTTTCGGACAGTCTCGTAGTACGGCGTGCCGGGGCGGATTAGCTGCCCGCCGACGTGCGGGACGCTACCGGTGGCCTTAAGAAGCATCAGACTATCGTCCGGCGAGGCCACGTTCACACGACGCGATGCCAAATCGTCGGTTAAGGCTCGAACATCGAACAATGCGTCATAGCCACGCAAAGAGAGCTTGAATCCGTTCTTGCCCTTCGCCGCGCCGTGGCAGGCCCCTTGGTTGCAGCCCAGCCGAGTTAGCACGGGGTTCACATCGCATATGTAGTGCGCTTGGTAATCGGCATTCATACCGCTCACGTCCAGGGGTATTCTCGCGGCAAGGGTTCCGATACGCAGTGTCAACTCGGCTTTGCCGTCAGCCAGCGCACGAATGTGGCCAGTGCGTGAGACGTCGACGACGGCCTGTGTCGACTCGATCTCTACCACCCGGGTGATGTCGACCAGGCTGCCCGATTCGGTTCGCCCCATCGCCAACAGTTGAACGTAGTCGAAGCGGTTTGTGAGCCGGATGGATTCTGGCTGGGCTTCAATCGCGACGATTTTCGTCCCACCTGGGAGCGACTCGGGTGTACTCGACGTTTCGAAACCATCGTCAGCGCCTGCAACCGTCAGTTCGCTCACGTCCGCGGATTCGCCCGAAATCGGAGCGGGCTCAAACCGCTTGACAACCGAACCCGTTTCCGCGTTCACGAGTCGCACTACGCCATCCGCTCCAGCGGTGGCAAGCGTCTTTCCGTCTGGATGAAAGGCGACGGCGAAGACGCCCGATTCTGGAATGGTTGTCTTGGCGACCAACTCGACGCCGTCGCCCCAGTACTTCTCGACCGCGGTTCGCTCGGCGGGATTCCACTGGGCAACACGTTTTGCAAGGATCTTTTTGATATTGTCGGGCAGGGACGTTTCGAATTCGTAGCCGTAAACATTGACTTCGCCAGATCCGTCCAAGCTGCTCACGGCGGCAATACGCTTTCCGTCCCGGCTGATCGCAACGCCGAACACGCGGCCTTTCATAGCGGGCAGGCGACGGATCAAATTTGCGTCGTCACCAATCACGCGGTTCGTCTGGCGAAACACGCGATAGACTTTCGGCACGCCGTCCGAGCTGCCCAGAACGATCTCGTCCCGCTCGGGGTGACGAGCCACTGATGCGATTCCGCCTTTCAACGCACCGGGCGTGATGGATGTGATGTTATCAACGAACCGCTCGGTCGACACTTCGGTCAGTTTGGTCGTCATGTCACGCCCGACGGACATCAGGTGCTTTCCGTCTTTCGAGAAAACGGTGTCGCGAACCCAGTCGTCGTGAGCGCCTTGGTACAATACCTGCTCGCCCGTTTCGGAGTCGATAGCGCGGAGAGTGTTATCCACGCAGCCAAAGGCGATCAGTTTTCCATCGGGCGACCAACTTCCGCCATAAACGGTATCGAAGGTGACGGGCACAGATAGCAGTAACTCTCGTTCCGCGACGTCCCAAACCTGGATCTCGCCCATGCGTCCGGGCAATCCCCCGGTGACGGCCAATCGCCGTCCGTCCCGCGAGAACCGTACCGATTCGATCCGTTCGGACATGCCGACCAGTCGGGCAACCAACTCCGATCCGTCCGCCTCGTGCAGGAGCACCTCGTGAAAGCCGGCCACGGCGAGCAATTTGCCATCGGGCGAGTAGTCTAATGATGTGACCACCGGCGGACGCGTGTATACCGGCGGATGGTCCATGTCGTAACGCTGACGTGCGTTGTCTGGGGTATCGTCCGCAGCGCCTTGAGCAATCCACTGACGGATCAACTGAATCTCGGACTCGGATAGCGGCTTCTTGCCCTGAGGCATCTCCGCCTCGCCATCCGAGGGAGTGATCAACTCGGCCAGATAACTGTCATTTGGTTCGCCAGGCTGGATCGCCGCCAATTCGCTTTCGCCCCCCGCCACCAACCGGGCATACGTCGTCATGACGTACTCGCCGTTGGCCTTTGCAGGTTGGTGGCAGCCTTGGCAGTGGGCCTGGAAAATGGGCCGGATCTGGTTGTAGTAGCTGACACGCGTTTCAGGCTCGGCGCGAGCCGCAGTGGCTGTAAGCAGGAGGCTCACTACAAGAAAGGTCTGCCGCTTCACCATCAAGTGTCTCCCTGTTAAGCGAACAGAGGTGTATTCGTGGGGCAGTTTCCGGTCATGCCCCGACTTGCGTCCAAAAGGCACGTTGGATACGTGGCCCACTTAGGAGCCGCATTTCCTGTCCACGCAAGACATATAAGTGTCTTTTGATGCATGCGAGTTTACCGCTGTCAGCTTTCGCGTGCAATTGTGCGACTGCCCAGCATCCGGCGGCTTCACGGAAGGCCCACGGCTTCTTAGAATCAGCCGGATCGCGTTCGGACTTCCATCATCAGACCGTTGAAACAGGCGTTGGTCTAACTGCGCTTTTTCGGCGGACTCCAAGAACCCAAGGATTTCCAAGGAGGATATCCCCCAGATGAACGTACTAGTCGTCGGAAACGGTGGTCGTGAGCATGCTTTGGCCTGGAAAATCGCTCAGAGTTCGCGTGTTGAGCGACTGTTTGTTGCTCCTGGCAATGCGGGAACTGCGTTGGACGCCGAGAATGTGGACATCGCGACTACGGATTTCGGCAAACTGATTGACTTCGCCCGTTCCAACAGCGTGGAGTTGACGGTGGTCGGCCCCGAGGCCCCGTTGGCCGCCGGGATTGTAGATGCCTTCAACGAAGCCAAACTGCGAGTATTCGGACCAGCAGGGCCTGCCGCTCAACTGGAGGGCAGTAAGGTATTTTGCAAGAATCTCTTGCGGAATGCGGATGTGCCCACAGCCGACTATCACGTCTTTCAGGATGCCGAAAGCGCGACGCGATTCGTCATGGACCGCTATACCGACGATGATGAGGACGTTCCGCTGGTCGTGAAAGCGGACGGGCTTGCGGCGGGTAAGGGCGTCATCGTTTGCCAGAAACGACAAGAAGTTCTGGATGCTATCGACCGAGTCGCTCGGCAACGCGAATTTGGCGACGCGGGCGACTCGATGGTCATCGAAGAGCGACTGGACGGGCAAGAGGCGAGCGTGCTGGCCATCACCGACGGCCGAACGATCCTCACGCTGCCTCCAGCTCAAGATCATAAGCCCGCACACGACGGCGATACGGGGCCCAACACTGGCGGAATGGGCGCTTACTGCCCGGCGCCATTGGTGGACGGCGAGATGTTGCAGTGGATCGAAGAGCACGTACTGGTACCGACGGTACACGCGCTCAAGCGCGGACGCACGCCGTTCAAGGGTGTCTTGTACGCCGGGCTGATGATCACGAATCAAGGCCCAAAAGTTCTGGAATACAACGTCCGCTTCGGCGATCCCGAGTGCCAGCCGTTGTTGATGCGACTGAAGACGGACTTGGTTGACATCTTGGACGCGGCTGTGGATGACCGCCTGGAAGAACTCGATGGAATCGACTGGGATCCGCGTCCGGCCGTGTGCGTTGTGATGGCCAGTGAAGGCTATCCTGGAAGCTACGAGAAAGGCAAACCAATTCGCGGCTTGGCCGAGGCCGACGCATTGCCGGATGTGAAAGTCTTCCACGCCGGTACCACGATGTCCGGCGACGAGGTCGTGACCAACGGCGGCCGCGTGTTGGGCGTTACCGCACTGGGAGAATCGATCGCCGCAGCGAAACTGCAAGCGTACACGGCCGTCAAATGCATCCGCTGGCAGGGAGGCTGGTGCCGAAAGGACATTTCGGACAAGGCGTTGCAGTAAAGAGAAAGCTAACAGCAGTCAGCCATCAGCGGTCAGTAAGACAAGGCATGTGAACGACGGCGGTGCAGCCCCTGTGCCGGATGCATGGCAAACGCACGCGCGACTCCTCCAAACGCTGAAAGTTGACCGCTGAGAGCTTCTTCTTACGACGTAACCTTCGCCGCGGACTCTCGCGAGCGATCCGTGTGTGGCGTCGATCCGGGCGTCGTCGGCGTGGGATCGTTGTCGTTGGGCTGCCGTCGGCTGACGAGCGCAAGGAAGGCGGGCACCAGGACGGAACGCACGATAAACGTATCGAGCATCACGCCCAGCGAAAGCGCGAAGCCCAGTTGCACGATGGCCGGCAGCGCGCCACCATTAGTCGCGAAGATCGTCGATGCCAGCGGAACCCACTCTGGTATCGCCCGTCCCCACGTTCCGCTTGTCATAGAACTGAACGTACCGGCCATGATCACGCCGCAACTGGTGATGATTCCGCCCGTGCGAATTACCGCAAAACGCAGACCTTCCAACGGTCCTCGGCGTTCCTGTTCCTCAAAGACTCGCGTTGCCAAATAGACGTTGTAGTCCTGCCCGATGGCGACAAGGATTACGAACAAAAACAGCGGCACTTTCCAATCCAATCCCTGAAAATCGGGACCGTAGGCCCACGAGAAAAACCACTCAGTCGCACCAATGGTCACATAGTAGCTGAACAATACGGTCGCGATCATGTACAGGCACACAAGCGGGCGGCGCAAGATCGCGAGAAGGACGCCGAACACAGCCAACACGACCAGAATCTGAATTCGCTTGTTGTCAGATTGAGTGACCAGCTTCAGATCGCGAATCCCGGCAGTGGTTCCTGTGAAAGCGAAAGTAGCGCCATGCCAATCCGATTCGGAGGTTTGGCTGATGGTTCGCAACTTCTCCTCGACGTCATTCATAACGCGGGCGGCTTCTACCGAGAAAGGATCATGCTCCAGAATCAAGTCAAAACGCGTTACTTCCCCGGCATACGGTCCATATGTGGCCACAAAGAGTTCTTGCACACGAGGATGGGAACTTGCCACCCGTTTCCGCCACGCGGACCTTTTGAAAAGCCCCGGCCACTCTCGCTTGCTGGACGGCCCGTCTTCCTTGTCCGGCGGAAATTCGCCCAACGGATCCGTGATACTGCGCACCGCCTTCACGCCGTCGACGTACAATTTCTCGGCCAAGACTCCAATCTGTTCGTGGTTCTCCTTCGCATCCAGTGCTGCATCGGGCAAATATGCCACCACCGTCAGCGGACCACTTTCGCCCACCTGAAAATGCTGGCTCATCACCTCGCCGCCCCAGCGGCTGGGTCGCTCTCGCGGTAGCTGCCGAAAGAAGTCGTAGGTTACGTTGTCACCGCTCCAAAAGCCGTGACCGGCCAGCGGAAGGAGTACCACGACACTGCAAACGAGTATCAACCCCGGACGCGCGACAATCAGGCCCGCTACCTTCTCCCACAACCAACGGAACCGAGGTGCCCCGGCGTCCAACGTTTTATTCGAGGATTCGTTGCTCTCAGCACGCCGTTGCGGCATACCGAATGGCCAGAAAACGGCCCTACCGAAGGCCCGTAGCAGTGCCGGTGCAAGTGTGATACAGGCAGCCAGCGTGACCATAAGGCACAGCCCAATCGCTGGACCGCTGTTCGTGAACTTGCCGAAATCGGCAAAGAACATGGTGCCAAGTCCCACGATCGTCGTCAGCGCGCTGGCGGCAAGAGCGTCGCCAACACCTGCCAACGCCCTAGCCACAGCCTCGGCACATTCGTATCCGCGTTCCAACTCCTCCTTGTATCGCGATGCGAGGAACAGGAAATAATCTGTCCCAGCGCCGAAGAGGATAACTACGATGAAGATCCTTGTGGTCGTGAAGACTTTGAAATTCCACCACTCGAAACCGGGCAACTGGCCGACTTGAGTCAGCAATGCGACAACGCACGTGGCTACGACCAGCGAAGCGGTGATCGTTACCAGTGGCATCGCGACCAACAGCGGCGAACGGTAGACCAGCCCGAGTATCAGAACAACGAGCACGACGGTGAACAACTCTGTGTTCTTGATGCTCTCTTTGGCCGCCCGGAGCATATCGCCGCCAACAGCAGCCGATCCCGAAAAGCCCAATTCCAGTTCTTCGCGTAGCCGTTCTGGGATGCTCTGACGCAGTGTTTCCAACTCCGCTTCCAAGTAGTCCAAGACGCGGATGTTGTCCGTCGCCATGAACTCGTTTGACAATTGGACGACGACTAGCCGAGCTCGTTTTGTAATCAGCTTCTTGCCGAAAAGCTCGTCACGCCAAGTCCACACATCCAGAATAGGCAACTCGGCGCCGTGTTCCGGCACCAGTTCACCCTCGTGGCCTGCCAGCGACGGATCCCAATCGATCGCGATCTGGCGATCTGTGGCCGCATCCTCCTCCTCACCAAGACGCTGGTTTGCCAAGGACCGATTGTGATAGGCCGCGGCCAGTCGTGCGGGCGGTTGGAGATCATGAGTCTTCTCGTCCGCCGCCCCTTGCTTCTCTTCCCAGTGTTCTGCAAGTTTCTCGTCGAGCCAAACGGCCTCGTCCAATGCGTCTTTCGCTTTCACGAAAGCCGCTTCCGAACGCTTGCGCGTCGATTCGGACTCGTCCGTGTCGCCTTGGATGCGAAGCCCTTCTGCTTCCTCCGCCAGTCGGTCTCCTTTCGACAACGCGGCAACGCCATGCAGGTTCTTGAGACGCCGTGCCAAGTCGTCAGCTACAGCTTGGTCGTCCTGGTCGAAATTCCGGTCATCCCGGGCGACGAAGAAGGCGATTTGGCTTTTGGCGCGTGTGTGCGGAAAAGCATCCGTCAACAACTGTTCGCCGACAACGCTGGGCATCCCATCGGGCAGATAGGCCAGATCGCCATCACGTGTAACATCGTCCCAAGCCGGGGACACCCAGCGCAGAAGCGCAACCACCAACACCCAGCCGACGATGACCGTCAGCCAGTGACCAGATACGAAATTGCCCAACCGCGTAAACACCCAGTTTTTTCCAGTCGCAATGTCGAGGATGCACTCAATATCCGAAACCAGCCGCGAAATGAAAAGGTGTGGGGTGAAATTGGGGGATTCCACAGGCCGTGCTAGCGTCCGAATGCTTGATCGAGCACGCGAACAACTCGCATTGACACGGGACGCCATCTTGCGTATTCACCGCTGGTTTCCCTTCAGATCGAATCTTGTATTGCCGAAGCAATCACATGCACGTCTGTAGGTGACGCCCTCTGGGGCGTTCCAGCACGATTCCACACCAGCCACGATACGACTTCACGGAACGGCACAGAGGCCGTTTCCTACAGAGGCAAAAGAAGCCGAAAGTCGTCGAACCAGCCGCCCAGTCGGCGTTCTCGATGGGCTGAAAGGACGTGGTCCAATGTGGCGAAGGACCGCTTGGAGTATCGCGATTGCGGTTTGTGCAGGTGCACCGTCCAATTCACTTGGGCAGGGCCAACCCAATCCGGGCAATCTGGTCGCTCGTTGCCATTGGGGCCGCTTGGAGATCATCTCAGGTCGCGTGACTCTCACCGACACGCGTCTTGGTCGCAGATCCACGATGACCTCTGGTGATCCGAGCACTGGTGTCAGAGAGACGCTTTCCTTCTCGGCAAAGAGCCCGGATGTCGCCTGGCTACACTATGAATACGAAGACGACCAGCAGCGCATCTTTGTCGATGTCGAACGATCCAGAAAGGTGACGATTGAACGCATCCCGCGCCCTGGATCGCGGCTCGCGACGATACGCTACCGACAACCGGAGTCTGGCAGTATTACGCTTGCGATCGACTGCCAAGAGCGTTCGTATCAAATTGTCGGCGACAGCTTCTGGCACTTGACCCTTGCAGATTCGGAGGCGTTTGGAGAATTCTTGGCCCCAGTTCTCGAATCGCTTCGACCAGATTGGCGATTGGTGTGGACGGCGCGGCGAGTTGAAGCCGCGTTGCTTGATGTGGCGAAAGACAGGCAGCTACCGGATACCGAACGGATGGAACAGTTGGTGACCCAACTGAGCCACCCCGAATTCCGGCGCCGCCAAGCCGCTGATCGACAATTGTGTGAGATGGGCCAATCAGCATTCGCCTATTTGGATGGTCTAAACGAACGCACCTTGAATGTCGAACAGCGAACACGGATTCGGCGCATCAGGAAGTCGTTGAAAATCAATCAAAGGGACACGCCTGCACGCGTAGCCACGTGGCTGGCCGGAGACATTGGCGCTTGGCTCGTGCTTGTGAATCACAAGAAGGAACGAGAGCGAATTGTTGCCGCCGCACATCTGGCAGCGCTTTCCGGAAAGAACCTCGCATTCGATCCGTTGGCTGGCGAGATCGAACGCCGACACCAGATCAGCCAACTGCGCGCTGATTTCGGACTCGACGAGCCCGTTCTCATTAGCCGAGGCGGCGAAGCGACACGGTTGCGGTAAAAGGCTGTGCGTTCATCCGGACCGAACGGCTATCTACGGGATTTCTTCTTCCGCGATGCCTTCTTAGGTCCTACCGTACTCTCTTCCGCCGACGCGATATCAATGGCCTTCTCGTACGAATCGCCGGGCACGACGAAGATCTTTCCGTCACCCATTCTCCCGGTGCGAGCAACGTCGACAATCTTGCGAATGATCTCGTCCACGCGAGCATCGTCCACCCACATGGTGATCTCTACCTTGGGCAGAAAGGCCACTGAGAATTCAGTTTCGCCGTATTCGTCCAGATAGCTCTTCTGACGTCCCCATCCCTTGACTTCGCGCACGTTCAACGCCTCGAGCGGGGCTCGCTTCAGGCCTTCGAGCACTTTTTCTGCGAGAAACGGCTTAACAATCGCAATGACTTGCTTCACGGGATGGTATGGAATCAGCTACAAATAGGACATTGGCAAATAGGCCGGCCCCCGAGAAGGCCGGAGTCATCCAAGCGGCTCGGATGACAGGCACATCGTACCAACCATAATCTTACGATTACAAGCCCAAGCGAGAGAGGGACACCATGACAGATGATCTTTTTTCAGTCCAGGACCAAGTGGTCTTGATCTCCGGCGCAAGCCGCGGAATTGGCGAAGCGATTGCCAAAGCGTTCGCCGAACGTGGTGCCAAAGTCGTCATATCCGGCCGAGTGGCCGAGACGGTCGAACAATGTGCTAAAGAGATCTGCCCACCGGGCGGGACTGTTCGGGCAAAGGTCTGCGACGTGGCCGATACCCAAGCTGGCCAACAAATGGTGGACGAGGTGGTCGACGAGTTCGGCAAGATTGACACGCTGGTCAACTGCGCCGGTGTGAACAAGCGGATGAAAGTCGAAGAGTATACGGAAGATGTGTACGACCACATCACCAACATCAACATCCGTGGGGCATTTTTTCTTTCGCTGGCCGCCGGCCGACATATGATTCGCGCCGGCCGCGGCTCCCAGATCAACATCGACTCGATCAACAGCTGTTCGCCGCTGAACCGTGTGACCGTATACGCCATGGCAAAAGCCGCCATGAGCCAGATGACCAAATGCTTGGCCATGGAATGGGGGCCGCACGGGGTGCGAGTCAACGCCATCGGGCCCGGATTCACCATGACCGAACTAGCCAAGCCGCTGTGGGAAGGGCCAGGGACTGAGGAAATGAACGAGTGGCGGCAACAGAATACGCCGCTTCGCCGGATGGGAGTACCCGAAGACATGGTCGGCGGCACGATTTTCTTGGCGTCCGAAGCGGCTTCGTTCGTCACTGGCCAAGTTCTCTATGTCGATGGCGGTACTCTCTCCGGATTGTTTTGGCCGATCCCGGTCTGAGAGAACTGTGCTCCAGAACACATCGGCGCAGATCGGCTGAATCTTCGCGTCAGCAATAAGGAGAGTGACGATGAGCATGCTCGCAGGACCAGACGCAGGTCAATTCCACTTTAGGCGATTCGTCCACTTGGCGATTGCGGCTGTGTGTCTGACGTCGTCACCATTGTTGGGACAAGACGCAGGACGGACCTATTCACACAACGAACCAACGAAGTTCTTAGCCCGGCCGCAACTGTTGCAGTACGACGCATTGGAGGTCCGCCGATTGGCCTTCTCCCCTGACGGCAAACTGCTATTGACAGGCCACGGTCGCTGGACAACCGCAGGCTGTGTGCGTTTGTGGGACTTGGCAACGAAGAAACGATTGGCCGAGTTCCCCGAACGGCGCGGAATCAGTTCTGTGGCCTTATCGCCCGATAACAAGCGACTCGCGTATTCGGGATGGGGCCGCGTGGTGAAGGTCATCGAAATCGAATCGCAAGACACGGTCAAAATCACCACCCCCGGCGTGGCCAGGCTGTCGTTTTCGCCTGAGGGAAAGACACTGATCACTGCGACGGAACAACCAAATGAAGTCAAACTGTGGGACCCAACCAATGGAAAAGAACTCCGCTCGTTCGAAGGCGAGCGGTTTCGTTTCCACGACGCCAGTTTCTCTCCAGACGGCAGCGTCGTGGCCGCTGGTGGCGGAGAATTCTCAGGGGATCGTTTTGGTCGAATCAGCATCTGGGACGTTAAGACTGGCGAACAACTGAGGACTATCGACGCGCACGACGAGGCGGTGATCCGAATAGCCTTTTCTCCGGACGGAAAGACGCTTGCCACCGCCAGTGCTGACTCGACCGCTCGACTATGGGACATTGAGTCTGGCGAGTTGAAGATGACGTTGGCGGGTCACGAGGCTGGGCTGCAAGGCGTCGCTTTTGCACCGGATGGCAAAGTCCTGGCGACCACCGGATACGATGGCGGAGTAAAACTGTGGGACGCGAACTCGGGTGATCCGTTAGCCGAGATGAAGGGTCACGAATCTGGGGCACTTGCGGCCGAATTCTCGCCGGATGGCAAGACTATTGCCTCCGGTGGTGTGGATCGAGTTGTGCGTCTGTGGGACGTGGCCGAACGCAAGCAGGCGGGCGTGCTCAGCCCGAAAGAGGCTCAAGCCGATCCGTTCGGACTGGTCCTGGCGGTCGCATGCTCCCCAGACGGACGCACAATCGCGTCCGCGCACCAGGGCACCACAGCGGTCAGACTCCGCAACGCGGAGACGGGCGCAGTCTTGCGTGTGCTGAGCGGCCACGAAGGCGATGTCTCGTCCGTCGCCTTCTCGCCCGACTGTCGTTCGCTGGCTACCGCCAGTTGCGATGATACGGTGAAGCTCTGGGACGTGGCGACCGGCAAGGAACAAAAGACGTTGGCGGGGCATACGGACTGGGTACTCTCGGTGGCGTTCTTGCCTGACGGCAAGATGCTGGCGTCGTCTAGCCGTGACAAGACCGTACGACTATGGAACGTGGAGACGACCGAGTGCATTGCGACCATCGAGGGACACACCGAATTGATACGCACGGTCGCTTTCTCCCCCGACGGCAAGTTGTTGGCCTCGGCCAGCGCTGATCGCAGTGTGAAGCTGTGGGATGTTGAATCGCGGAAAGAGAAGCTCTCGCTCGAGACACCCGAAGGAACTTCCGCCGCCATTGCCTTTTCCCCGGACGGCAAGACCCTGGCCGATGCAGGTCAAACCGGTACGATAACACTATGGGACGTCGCTACCGGCAAGGCGCGATCGTCGCTGGTCGGCCACGCGCGCACCGTCTGGTGTTTGGCCTTCTCGCCAAGCGGCAGGACGCTTGCCAGCGGCGGGTTCGACAACAGAATCATCCTCTGGGATCCCGAAAACGGAGAGAGACGCGACATCCTCCGCGGTCACACCGAGGTGGTGACGTCGTTGACCTTCACTCCGAACGCCGATGCACTGATCAGCGGCAGCGCCGACACGACAATCAGACGCTGGGACGGAGCACATCCGGCGGTGGCCACATTGGCCGGCGCCGCGCGCCAAGTACGGGCGGTCATCTTCACACCCAAGGGCCGCAAGCTGATATCGGCGGGTCTGGACGGTCGTGCTCGCGTGTATGACACGACAAACGGCAAGCTGCTGTACACGCTTCGGCAGTTCGGCGGTGCCCATTCGGCCGCCGTCAGCTCCGACGGCAAGACGTTGGCTATCGGAAGTCGAGAGATCCGGCTGTGGGACATGGCGGCGGGTGAGAGCCTTGCGGTATTCGGCACCAGCAATCTGCCCATCCGCGCACTCGCTTTCACCCAGAACGGAAGCATCCTCGTATCTGGCGGCGACAATACCGTCAAGATCTGGGACGCAGCCAGCAGACAACTGTTGAAATCGCTGCCTCGGCAGCAACTGGATATCGCCGACCTGGCTATCTCGCCCGACGGCAAAACCCTTGCGAGTACGACCGGCGACTACAGGCAGCCAGAAATATCGGGCCAAGTGAAACTGTGGGACCTCGATAGCTGCGAGCTTCTGCAGACTCTGCCGGATTACGTGACTCGATACTATGACGTCAAATTCACGCCGGATGGTGGCGTCCTGGTCTTCTCCGATGCCCAAAACAAGGTCTGCTTTTGGGACATCAATGGGCGCGAGATGAAGTTAGAGATCTATTGCGACCATCGTGTCCGTTGCTTTGAATTCATACCATCGAAGAATTGGCTGGTCACCACAGGCGCTCCCGGCAACGTTTCGATATGGGATGTCGCGTCGGGCAAGCGTATCGCGCTATGCGAGGGACACGAAGAATCGACGTACTCATTGGCATGCTCGCCTGACGGCACGGCAGTCGCGACCGGCGGCCAGGAAGGTCTCGTCAAGCTATGGGCGACTCCGGTGTATCGAGGCAACGATCAGTCCACTGCCGCTCGAATCCACCAGTGGCCCGAAGACGCAGGATCGAGCGAGGCCCAAACGGTCGACGTCGCCGAACCGCCTCTGGCTACGCTGACCGGTCCAGGTAGCGGCATGCGGTATGTGGACTTTACGCCCGATGGCAGCAAGCTTGTGGTCGCTGGTTACGGCAAACACACGGACGTATTCGACGTGAAGACCGGAAAACTGCTTCACCGTTTGGCGCAGGAAAGCAACATCTTCTCTGGTGCTATTTCCTCCGACGGAGAAACGCTGGCCACTGGAGGCCACGATGTCCGCCTCTGGGACATCAAGACGGGCGAACGCTTTGCGGCGTTCGGGCGACTGGGCGGCACAATCCGTGCACTGGCTCTTTCGCCGGACGGAAAGACTCTGCTATCCGGCCACGACAATCAGATCAGAGTCTGGGACGTCGCCACCACAACCGAGTCGCTATCGCTCCCGCCCGAGCGTCTGAACGTCTACGACTTGGCCGTGTCGCCTGACGGAAAGATGTTTGCCGCAGCAACCGGCGACTATCGACAGCCAACCGAAGCAGGCGAAGTCAAGCTGTGGGACCTGGAAAGCGGCAAACTCCTGCACTCAGTAACCGACGATTCGACTTGGTTCTACGATATCGCATTCACACCGGACAGCGAGACGCTCATCGTGCCCAATGCCCGCGGCAGAGTCCGTTTGCTGGACATCGAGAAGGGCACTGTGAAAGGAGACTGCCGTTGCGGTTCGCGGGTTCGCGCTCTTGCGATTCTCCCAACCGGTAATCTATTCGCCACGTCGTCGGGGGACGGTCAGATTTCAATCTGGGAAGCCGCCTCCGGCAAACGCGTGGCAATGTACCAGGGGCATGACAAAGCCACCTACACGCTGGCCAGTTCGCCCGACGGCACCATACTCGCCTCTGGCGGTGTCGGTCAAACCGTCAAGCTCTGGGCAATCCCCATCGACCAAGGCGACAAAGGCACGACCGCCGCCCAAATCCGCCTCTGGGCCACTCCGAACGAGTAAACTGCATTCTTGCTGCCTACGCAGTTGCCTTGGACTCTTCCAGGCGACACAGATGTGGGCAGCACACATCAAATCCGCGGGTCGTGTCCGCCGTCTTCTTGCCGAATCTTCGCGCATGTTGTTGCGTGCCCTCTTGTAACGTGTTGAAATACCACAATGAAACCACGCAGTTAAGGAGTAACCAGAATGATGAACCTGCGTCACTTCCTTTCTCCCCTATCCATCGCATGTCTGATTGTCGCGACGGTAATCCAGACTGCCACGGCAGCCGAGACTGAGAACTCCTTCCTAGCCTTCGTCCAATCCCGCGCAGTCGAATTGCGTGCTGGCGACGAGGCGCCCGCATCGCTCGACGATTGGCAAAAGCAGCGCAGCGCGATTCGAGCGCGAATGTTAAAGGCCTGGGGCGGATTCCCGGAAGAGCCTTGCCCGCTGAATCCGCAAGTACTGGGGGAACTCGAGCGCGACGGCTATCGCATCGAGATGATCATCTTCCAGACCATGCCTGACGTTTGGATGACGGCCAACGCATACGTGCCTGAGAAAGCTGGGAAACTACCGGCGGTGTTGTGTGTACATGGCCACTGGCGCGGAGCGAAGCAAGATCCCAACGTGGCGGCTCGTTGCCACGGGCTGGCCAAGCTCGGGTTTTTCGTGTTGGCGGTGGACGCTTTTGGCGCGGGCGAACGAGGACTCGGCAAAGCACTGGGGGAATACCATGGCGAGATGGTGGCCGCCACCCTCTGGCCGATCGGCCGGCCACTCAGCGGTTTGCAGGTCTACGAGAACCAGCGTGCGGTGGACTATCTGCTCACGCGGCCGGAGGTGGACGGCGAGCGACTGGGCGTCACTGGAGCAAGCGGCGGCGGCAATCAGACGATGTATGCGGGCGCTTGGGACGAGCGATTCAATGCAGTCGTTCCCGTGTGTTCCGTGGGAAACTATCAGGCATATCTGGGTGCCGCCTGCTGCATGTGCGAAGTCGTTCCCGGCGCGCTTCAATTCACGGAAGAATGGGGCGTGCTCAGCCTGACCGCGCCGCGAGCACTCATGGTGATCAATGCCACACGCGACGCGTTTCAGTTTTCCGTGGGCGAAGCAAAGAAGTCGCTTGCCTTCGTCGAACCCGTTTATCGACTTCACGGTATGCCCGAGAAAGTCCGCCACACCATCTTTGAATCGCCTCACGCCTACAACCAGCCGATGCGTGAGGCGATGTACGGTTGGATGACATGGCACCTGAAGGGCGAAGGCGACGGATCGCCGATACCCGAGCCGGAAATCCCGACAGAAGATCCGGAAACGCTGCGTTGTTTTCCTGGCGAAACACGAGCGGATGACTGGATAACCATTCCGAAGTTCGCTGCCAGGGAAGGACGCAAGTTGCTCCTGACCTTTCGCACGCCAGCCAATGCAGGTGAATGGCGGGAGATGGCCGAACGCCTCAAACGCCGGCTCGACCAGGATATCCTCGGCGGAACAGAGCCGAAGCTAGAAGCGAAACCACCCGTCAGCCGCAGCACGTCTCCAACACAGACGATCGAATTCGAAGCAGAGCCTGGCATCTGTTTGACTATGACTAAGCGTGTTGGCAAATCGCCGCAACGGGCTGGCGCGGTGATTGTCCTGAGCCTGGAAGGCGCTGTAGCGATCGCCGACAACGAGTTGGCAATGGCCTTGCATCAGTCGGGGCGAACGGTTGTGACTCTCGGCCTTCGCGCCACCGGCAAGCACGCATATGCCCGCGACAAGATCAGACGCGCACCGGATCACAACACGGCCGAATGGTCGCTGTGGCTGGGAAGACCACTACTGGGCCAATGGGTAATGGACCTGTGCGCCGCATTGAACGCACTAGAAAAGAAAGCCGGTTTGCCCGAAGAGTTGACCGTGATTGGTGTTGGCCCCGCCGGTGTCGTCGCGTTATGCGCCGCCGCACTAGATTCACGAATCCAACAAGTCGTTACCGTAGGATCGTTAGCCAGCTACATCAGCGACACGCCCTATGAAGACCAACGCCTCGGCATCATGGCCCCGAACATCGTCCGCGACGTTGGCGACATCCAATATCTTGCGGCGCTGATTGCACCACGTAAACTGATGATCGTGGGCGGTGTGAATGGCTCGGGGCAGGCTCTCGACGAAGCCGCACTCAAACAACAATACGAATTCACGCAGCGCGTCTACTCGCTGGAACGAGCGGCCAGCCAGTTCGCCGTTCTTCCTTCTATCGAGGTTGCGGACACTGTCCGGAAACTGGATTGAATCCCATGGCTATATCAAGACTTTCACAATCTTTGAGGGTAACAACTCATGACCAAGAGACTTCTTCCGTGTCTGTTGCCAACCGTGGTTGGTGCGATGTTCAGTAACGCAATTCAAAGCACGAACGCTGACGAACCGCTGGTTTTCATCTCGGCCTTCACTGCCGGAGATGACGGCGCCATTCACGCTTACCAGTTGGAGACGAAGACCGGCCGGTTGAAACTGATCCATCGGACGACCGACGCTGAGAATCCTTTCTTCATGGCCGTGTCGCCGGATGGGAAATTCCTTTATTCGATTCACGCAGAGAAGTTCGGCGAAGAGGATCACGGACAGGTTGCTGCGTACGAAATCGAAGGCCGCACCGGTCGGCTGAAGTTGCTGAACCGGCAGTCCGCTCGTGGTGCCGGGAGTTGCTATCTGGACGTTGACGCAACCGGCAAGACGGTGCTCGTTGCGAACTACTTCACCGGCAGCGTGGCGTCACTGCCGGTACAGGAAGATGGTTCGTTGGGCGAAGCATCGTCGTTCATCCAGCATGCCGGATCAAGCGTCGATCCGAAACGGCAGGACGGACCATACTCCCACTGCATCGTCGTCAGTCCCGACAACCGTTTTGCCTGCGCGGCCGATTTGGGTATCGACCAGGTGCTGTGCTATCAGCTGGATGCAGCCACAGCGAAGCTCTCACCGAACCAGCAGCCTTTCGTGAAAACGCCTCCCGGTGCCGGACCTCGGCATTTGACGTTCCACCCCAACGGCAAACACCTGTACGTCATCAACGAACTCAAGAACTCGGTTACGTTGTTCGACTACGCTGCCGAATCAGGAATGCTGATCCGCCGGCAGACGACCTCGACACTGCCCGATGGCTTTGACGACACAAGCTACTGCGCCGATGTGAAGATCACGCCGAACGGCAAATACCTTTACGGCACGAATCGAGGGCACGACAGCCTTGCAGCGTACTCAATCGGCGCTGACGGCCGCCTGACGATGATCGGAATTGAACCGAGCCTTGGCAAAGGGCCGCAGAACCTAGCGATTTCACCCTGCGGCGAGTTGCTTTTGTGTGCGAATATGCCCGAGAACAACGTCGTGGTGTTTCGGATTGATCCCGAAACCGGCGGCCTGAAATCGGTTGGTGAACCGGTATCCATGCCGAAGCCCACCTGCATCATGCTGCTGCCATAACGAGTCGTTATCGAGTTAGAAGTGTACCCCTGGAGATTCCTCATGTACGAACACAACATTCAACACGGACTGACACTTGGCACGCTGGCTCTGTTTTGCGGCCTATTGTGCACGCCAGCTTCGGCTGACGACATCTTTCGGGCACAAGGCGAGATGACCGGCGAGGTCTCGGCCACCTCTGCCATCGTTCAGACGCGTCTGACGTCCGTCGATCGCAACGTGGACGGCGATGTGGCCGGTGCGGCAGGCGTGGTGCGATTCGAATATGCCGATAACAAGGAATTTGAACCGTCTCAGTTGACCCCCTGGGACTCTGCACGTCCCGAGTCTGACTACATCGTCAAAGCAGCCCTCCGCGATCTGAAGCCGGGTACACGCTACTACTATCGCGTGCTGTACGGCGTGGATCGAGAAAACACACAGACGGGAGCGACATGCAGTTTTCGCACGTTGCAGGGGCCGACCGGAATAGATGCCGTCAGTTTTGTCGTTGTGACGGGCATGAACTACAGTGCGTTCCACGGGGCGAAGCGCCCCGAAAAGGGCCCTCGGCCGGACCGCGCGGCTGGCTATCCGGCGCTGCAGACGATGATCGAAATGGATCTCGATTTCTTCGTTGGCACTGGCGACAACGTGTACTACGACGGCCGGGTCTTCCGAGCGACGAAGCTGCCTGACCTGCGGCGGAAATGGCACGAACAACTCGTCCAGTCGCGATACGTGGAACTGTACCGAAACGTTCCGACTTACTGGGAAAAGGACGACCACGATCACCGATACAACGATTGTGACCGAGCGGGCGATCGTGAACCGTCGAGCGAACTGGGAATCGCCACGTTCCGCGAGCAGGTTCCGGTCGTCGACCCTACGGATCCGGATGCCAAGACCTACCGTACGTTTCGAGTCAACCGCGATCTGCAGATCTGGTTCGTCGAGGGACGGGACTACCGCAGCCCCAATCGCATGGACGACGGCCCCAATAAGACGTTATGGGGGGCCGAACAGATCGCGTGGTTGAAATCGACGCTGCTGGAAAGCGATGCGACTTTCAGACTGCTGATCTCGGCCACGCCGATGGTCGGTCCAGATGACGGCTACAAGATCGACAATCACACCAACCACAAAGGCTTCCGCCACGAAGGGCGCGAGTTCTTCAAATGGGTCGTCGAGCACGACCTGCATCAACAGGGCTTCTACACAGTCTGCGGCGACCGCCACTGGCAGTATCACTCGAAGGACCCGCTCGGTATCGAAGAGTTTTCCTGCGGTGCTTTGGTGGACGAAAACTCAAGGCTCGGCCGCAAACCCGGCGACCCGAAGTCCACGGACCCGAACGCGGAAGTCGAGCAGCTCTACACTCAATCAGAGAAGTCTGGCGGATTCCTGCGTATCACTGTCGGCCCAGGTGATGATCCGACGAAGGGCAGCGCCCGTTTCACATTCGTCGACGAATATGGCGAAGTGCTGTACGAAACCGAGAAAGTGCGGCTGGTCGCGAAGTAGTGAACTGACACTTCAGGAGAAGCATCATGCGTCTGTGTTGGGAAACTGTATGTATCGTCGGTCTGGCGTGTCTTCTTCTGTTTCACAACGAAGCCGTCGGCAAAGAACCTGCCAAGCGGCCCAATATCCTGATCATTACCGCCGACAATCTCGGCTATGGCGATCTGCCGTGTTACAACCCCAACTCGCCGATCAAGACGCCAAGTCTCGATCGGCTGGCATCACAGGGCGCGAAACTGACGAGTTTCTACACGGCCTCGCCAACCTGCACTGTATCGCGGGCCTGTCTGTTGACTGGCCGAATTGCACAGCGTCACGGCCTGGACTATCAGTTGCCGGGGGTTAAGGGCAATTACGGCGTCGGGCTGAATCACGAAGAAATCCTCATCCCGCAGATTCTGAAGAACGCACCGACGCCTTACGCAACCGGATGTTTCGGCAAATGGAACATCGGATTCGCCGAAGGATCGCGACCAACCGAGCGAGGCTTCGATGAGTTTATCGGTCATGCATCGGGAAACATGGACTACTACCACCACATCTATGGCGGAAAACACGACCTGTACAAAGGCACCGAAGAGCTGCAGGCCGACGGTGAGTATTCGACCGATCTGTTTGCCGATGCTGCCATTGGTTTCATTCAGCGAAAATCCAAATCAAGAACTGGGCAGCCGTGGTTCTGCTACCTGCCGTTCAACGCTCCGCATTTTCCGGCCGCAAAGAACAAGAGACCCGGTCAATCGGTCAGATGGCAGGCCCCGGATCGCGCATTTGCCGCCTACGGAATCTCGCCTGACGAAACCGATTCGCACAAGCGTTACTGTGCGGTCATCACCGCGCTGGACGAGGCGATCGGGCGAGTGCTCGACGCGCTCGATGCAGCCGGCGTGGCGGACAATACGTTCCTGTTCTTCTACTCGGACAATGGCGGCTTCAAACTCGGGCGTAACTACATCGACATCGGTTCCAACGAGCCCCTCCGTCACGGCGGCGTCACCTGCTGGGAGGGCGGACTTCGCGTCGCCGCCATGGCACGCTGGCCGGGAAAGATCAAGGCCGGTTCGATCATTTCCGAGCCGTTTTGGTCGCCTGATATCTTGATTGCCTGCAGCGAACTGGCCGGCGCTCGTGTTCCGGATGATCGCGCGTATGACGGCGAGAATCCGCTTCCGATCCTGACCGACGGTACCAAGTCGCCGCACGAGTCGTTCTTCTTCATTTATCGAAATCACGCAGCACTACGCAAAGGCGATTGGAAGATCGTCCGCGAGAAACCGAACCAGCCGTGGCAGTTGTTCAACTTAGCAACGGATCTGGGCGAATCGCAGAATCTGGCCAACGATCACCCCGAACGAGTCACCGACCTGGAGGCCACATTCGCCCGTTGGAAAGAGACATTTTGAACTGGCCGTTCGAGCAAGACAGGAGAATCAAACATCATGAAATCGATCCACATTTCCACTTCGATTCGAACATCGGTCTGCGCGATTGGGCTCGTTGCAGTCACGATCACGGCTTCGGCTGGGGATGCACCATCACTCCGCGCCGGGGCGGCGGTTGTCGACATTACGCCCAAGGAATTCTCGATGAACTTGCCGGGCGGCTTCAGTGGGAATCCGTCGGAAACGGCGCACGATCCGCTGCACGCTCGCGCTCTGGTGCTGGACGACGGCACGACGACGATCGCCATGGTCGTCGTGGACAATCTGGGCGTGGCTAGCGAAGCCGCTGATGAGGCAAGGGAAATCGCCACGGAACGTTGCGGCATTCCACCGGAGAAGATCCTCGTTGCGTCGACTCACACGCACAGTGCGCCGTCCTCGAACGTCAAGTCAGGCCAACCGGCCGCTGTGGCCTACCGGAAATTGTTGATCGAGGGGATCGCCGAATCCATCTTCCTCGCTCACAAAGCACTTCGCCGGGCCGCCGTTGGGCATGCCGTGCACCCGCTACCGGATGAAGTGCGCAATCGCCGCTGGTATCTCAAGCCCGGCAAGATGCCGCTGAATCCCTTCGGGGAGATGGATCGCGTGAAGATGAATCCAGGCACCAGCCCCGATGTTCTCGACCGTCCAGCCGGTCCTATCGACCCGGACGTGACGATTCTCTCCGTCCGGGACGCGAAAACTCGCAAACCGCTGGCGCTGTTTGCCAACTATGCGCTGCACTACGTCGGCGGCGTGCCGAGGGGCCAGATATCGGCCGACTACTTCGGCGAGTTCGCGCGGCTCATGCCGTTCCGGCTACGTGCCGGAGATGACTTCGTCGCCATGATGTCCAACGGTGCATCGGGCGACATCAACAACATCCCGTTCCTCATCACCAGACCGCCGCGCGAGCCCTTCGAGCAAATCCGCATCGTTGCCCGAAAGACAGCCGACGCCGCCTGGTTCGCCTGGAAGGAGATCGACGCATACCAACAGGACGCGCGTCTTGGCATGGTCCAGCGTGGAATCATCCTGAAAATGCGCCGCCCGACCGCAGAGCAGGTCGAGCGTGCCAAGACCATCCTGGCCATGAAAGACGAATCCGAACGAGCCAAGCTGCCGCGTCTGGCCGAGCCCTATGCCCGGCGCACGCTATCGCTCGCCGAAGGTCCCGAAACTCTCAGTATCCCCTTGCAAGCATTGCGCATCGGTGACTTCGCTGTCTGCGCCATTCCCTTCGAAACGCTGGTCGAAATCGGCCTCGACTTGAAGAAACGTAGCCCCTTTCCCCGCACCATCGTCCTGGGCGTGACGAACGGCTACAACGGCTACCTCCCCACGCCCGAGCAGCACGAGTTGGGCGGCTACGAGACTTGGCTCGGCACATGCCGCGTGCAGAAAGACGCCTCGGTGATCATCACCGATAACCTGCTCGAAATGCTGGGGGAATTGGCGAAGGACGAATGACCCTGCGTCTGATTCCAATCCCAACGCCAGATGGCCATAGTGCCATTGGGTGCCAGTAGTCTGGCCACTTTGAGTCTGGCAGTAGCGTAGCCGCCTCGGCCGCGCAAAGGCACGGGCCGGGGCCCCGTGCTACTTGCAGTTTCGACCCTGGAGGACCGATGGTTTCTGAAAGTTCTTCCACATACCGGAGTTTTTCCGCTCGACGGATGCTTGAATCCTTTTCGTATTCCAAGCCCCCGACGGCAGCACCGACCATTGCTGCGATAGAAGCAAGGTACTCTTAATCGCAAGGAGTGAAACGCCATGCCAAGGACCAAAGTTAGTTTTGCGACGTGCAATCTGTTCAATCTCAACGAACCCGGAGAACGAATGTACCGGGACGCCAATGGATGGAGTCAGGACGAATACGACAAGAAGATCGAATGGACATCGCGCAGCGTTGCCGAGTTGAACGCGGATGTCTGGGGATTTCAGGAATTGTGGGATGCCCGATCGCTGGATCGCGTGTTTGCCGATTCGGGCCTCGCCAATTCGCACACGCTGCTTGTGCCTCCCGGGCATCGGGGGCGTATTGTCTGCGCGGCGGCGGTTCGCTCGCGCATTCTCGTTGGGCAACCGCGGTGGATCGATGACTTTCCTGCGGAATTCGAATTGAGCAGCGGTGGCGACGACGCCCAAACTTCTGGAATCTCTGTGGAGATTGACAATTTCTCGCGCCCGGTCCTGAATTTCGAGATTCGGCCGCGGTCGAACGGCAAACGAATACAGGTTTACGTCTGCCACTTCAAATCGAAGCTGCCGACTTCGATTTCTCGGGAGCCTTGGTACCGCCGCGCAGTCCATTCGCAGCACAGCGAGGCACTGGGCGCGGCGATCGCGACAATCAGACGCACAGCCGAAGCTGCCGCGCTGCGCATGATCCTGACGCAAGTCATGAAGGGAACCAACACGCCGGTGGTCGTCATGGGCGATTTGAATGACGGTCAGCATAGCAACACATTGAACATCGTCACGGGGCAGCCGAACTACTTGGTTGGACTATCAACCGGCGGAGGCGACACCGATCTCTATTCGGTCGGCGCATTGCAGGAGTTTCGGAGCGAGCGGGATGTCTACTATACGCATATCCACAACAACTCCCACGAATCTCTCGACCACATCTTGGTGAGCCAAGAGTTCTACGACAACAGTCGGCGCCGCTTGTGGGCTTTCGATGGGATGGACATTCGAAACGATCATCTCAACACCGAAGAGCACAAAGAAGACGGCACCTCCGACCACGGCATCGTCAGCGCCACATTCGAATATCGACCGGCGCGTTGACTCGACCATGCTGTTCCATCGGTGCTGATCGCTTGAATTGAAGGAAAGGTAGATGAGCGAGCCTTTCGACTACGACGTGTACTTGAGCTACTGTCCTGAGGACCGCGAAACCGCCCAGGACTTGGACAAGCGGCTGCGAAAGGAAGGGCTGAAGGTGTGGCTGGACCGCCGCCGGATTCAGCCGGCTTTGGAGAAGTCCCGGACGATGGTCATGTGCATGCCCCGGACTACTTCCGTTCGGAGTGGGGCGCACTGGAACACCATTCCATGCTGTTCCGCCATCCCGCCAATGCCCAGCGACGCTTTCTGCCGCGTTTGATCAAGGACTGCCAACCACCCGACATCATCGCTCAATTCGCATACATTGACTGGCGGCCAGATTCAGGCTCTACGATTCATCAAGAACAAAGATAGTTGGAGCAACTCATGAAGCGAAATGGAGTAATTGTATTCGATCTGGACGGCACGTTCTGGCAGAAGGAACCGTGCATTCTTGCCGACATTTCGCTACTCATCCAGTTGCTGGCAGCGGACTTCGCCGTGGCGGTCTGCAGCGGCAATGAGGCCAAACACGTCATACGCGTTTTGGTGCGTCCGCTGCTAAAAGCAATGTATGAGCAAGAGAAGCTCACGCTCGCTCAGAACTTTTTCGCCTTCTTTCAACTTGGAGGTGGGCTGGCCAAATTCGATTCTGGCAACCTGGCCAAATTACAGGAAAGCGAGGGTTGGGCGCGTGTCGAGAAGAAGCTGTTCGCGACACCAGAGGCCGAAATTGCCTTCCAGCCGGACTACATCGATGGCGACTACGTTGGTAAACAAAGCATCGGCATGGAGCACGACACATTGCTCAAGAAACTGATCGAAGACGCGAAAACCAAATACGAAGAGCTTTGTAATCACGAAGGGAAGTACTATGACCCCGAGACGAACCTCACACCTCCGGAGCCGAACAAGCGCGGGATCAAAGTAAGAGGGCGTAGAACGCCTCAAGTTGTTCAATACACGTTGAAACCGCTCCTTTCCGAAAGGCATTACACGAAAGCGGCGAAGAAAAACCTGGGCTATAAAGACAGCATTCGCTACAAAATTGCACACTTCATGAACAATGAGTTGGAGCAAGCAGGTGTCGGGCTCACTGCGACCGCCGCTGGAGGAACGAGTGTCGATGTTACTAATCACGATTTGTCGAAGACGACCGCCATCGAGTACCTTCGGGCGGAGTTGCTGAACCACGAAAAATATCAGAACTTCCTTTACTTCGGCGACGAATTTCACCTTGGTGGCAATGATGTCGTCGTACCACTCAAATCGAAGATTACATCTTTCTCTGTCGGTGAGAACGCGATTTTCCATCCATGTGTATTTGCAGCACCCGAACCAGGCCCCCAGGGGGCATTCGCCGTGTTGCACTCACTGCTCGGCTTTGCATCATCTCATCGCGGTAGGGGCTCAACTGTCGCCGCCTTTCGTGAAGAGCACTCCCGACGAATCGTGGTGCAAAAACTTGGTACTTTGTCAGCCGAGACTTTGCAGACGATGGCGCTCATCGCCACTGCTGGTGCTCGAGACCGCAACGTGCGTGAACTGCACGAAATGATCGCCGATCAAGTGCGGGTGCGTCACGAAGATCAGCGACCTCCGGGCGCTAGTTATTGGACCGATTCGATATGAATTCACTCACACAAGACACTGTGGGACCTTCCGTCACCGGACCTGTCCGTCGAGGACACCGATTCTGCCCGTTACACGAACGCCAAGGTCGCCCTGGTTCGCGAAAGCGGTGTCGGCAAGACGGGGCTGGCGGAAGATCGCTGGCAGGAGACGGAATCCGCGCACGGCATGAACGTGTGGCCGCTCAAGCTGCCCGGTTTGGAGTCGGCTGGCATGGAGCGCGAAGTGTGGCTGTGGGACTTCGCCGGGCAGCCGGACTACCGGCTCGTCCATCAAGTCTATATGGACGAGACGTCGGTAGCCCTACTGGTCTTCGACCCGCGGGGGGCAACCCGCTGGAACACGGGGACGAGGCGTTCGAGGATACGACCCTCGCCGTCGGAGAGGAAGGGATGGCGGCAGTCTCGCCAAGGTGGGCCAACTCGTCAACAATCATACCTACGAAGTTCAACTGTCGCTTTGCTTGGTCAACACGATGTGGCAACGGGCGACGAGTGAGTCTGGAAGTAGAAGTTCGGAATTAGCCATTCCTGCCCCTTCCGACCCGCGGGCCGTTGATTTAGTGTAGGGCAGGCTGTGCCTGACGCAAAATTCGCATCGTCATGCACAGCATGACCTACATGCTGTACTGGGAAGCTAATCATGAAACAAACGACTTCGATCTTTCTCACCATTTTGTCTGTTCTTGGCGCTCATTCACGTGCGTCCGAGCGCTTTCTGATCCAAGACGGCCAGCCGAAGGCGGAAATCATCATCGCCGAGAAGACGCCGCGCACGACTCGGCTGGCGGCTCAGGAATTGCAGACTTACGTCGAGAAGATCTCCGGTGCGAGATTGAGTGTTGTTACCGAACCAAGCGGCAACGTTCCCGTCAGCGTCTTCGTCGGCCGAAGTTCGTACACCGACAAGTTGGGCATCACCGATGAAGAGTTGAAGTATGGTGCTTACCGCATCGTCTCCGCCGACAACTGGCTCGTCCTGATTGGCGATGACACGGACTTCGTGCCCATCGAGCCGTGGCCGCGGAGCAATAACGACATCGTCAGCGGTAAGATGCAGAAGGCGTGGAACGAGATCACTGGCGAACACTGGGGTTACACACATTCGCAACTTCGCAAGCACTACACCGGTGCCACCGGGTTGTTCGGGACGCCGAAAGAGCAACACGTCGACAAAGACGGCGACGTGAATGTCTGGGGCTTCGACGAGCGCGGGTCGTTCAACGCGGTCTGCGGGTTCCTTCGGAGTCTTGGCGTGCGTTGGTACCTGCCGGGCGAAGTGGGCGAAATTGTGCCGAAGATGAAGTCGATTGCACTCCCGAGATTTCGTAGCCACGCTCGCCAGAGCGTGGGCAATCCGGACTCGTCCCACGCTCTGGCGAGCGTGGCTACGCCGTTTCTTTTCGACCAGATCGTACGGCCGGATTTCCCGCTGCGGATCATCAACTTCCGCTTCGGCGTTTACGGTCGCGACGCCGCGATGTGGGCTATGCGGCTGGGCGTACGGCAGCCCTACGGTCGGCAAGCTGCGCACGGGTTGCACCACATGACGCGTAACGAACACACGCTGACGAATCACCCCGAGTGGTTCGCGCTTTACGGCGGCAAACGGCATACGCAGATTGGGCAACGACTCAACCAGTTGTGTTATTCGAACAAGGAACTCCTGCTGGAGACCGTTCGATTTGTCCGCGCACAGTTCGATCATTTCGACATGGACGCGGTCTCGGTCATGCCGCCAGACGGTTACACGGCGATTTGCCAGTGCGAATCATGCGAGGGCAAAGACACGCCGGATCGTGGCTATCGCGGGGCGTTTTCCGACTATGTGTGGGAATTCGTCAACCGAGTGGCCAAGGAAGTGGGCAAAACTCACCCCGACCGGATGATCTCCAATTGTGCTTACGGAACCTACACGCAGCCTCCACAGAACATCGACAAGCTAGAACCGAACGTGCAGGTCGTCATCGTAGGCGGCCGCCGACCCACCAGCGAAGCGAGGGACGAAATCCGGCAACTGCGCAAGGACTGGACCGCGAAGACCGGCAATCCCATTATCGTTTTCGAGAATTACCCCTTTACCGGTCGCGGCTTCTATCTGCCCGCCTACATCCCCAGCGTGATGGGCGAGAGCATCAACGCGACCAAGGGCGTTTCGCGCGGCGAAGATATTTGGCTAACGATGGGCTTTGGCGAGAACGCCATCGGCTTCAACCACTTCCTGATCTACTTCACCGCTCGCATGTACTGGGGCGGCAAGCATCAGGACGTTGTGGCCATGTTCGATGAATACTGTCGATTGTTCCACGGGCCGTCCGAAGACGAGATGCGGGCGTTCTTCCGATACTGCGAAGAACACTGGCGCGAGATGGAAAAGGACAAGGCGAAGGCCGACCGCGCGCTCGAACTGTTTGCCGTTGCCAAGAGCAAAGCCGCTGCCGATTCCGTCTACGCCAGGCGTCTTGCGCTGATCGACAACTACCTGAACGGTCTACGCCGAAAGACCAGACAACTTGGCCAGAAACGCGGCCCCGTGCCGCGGCTGCGTCTTGTGGGCGAGACGCGCAGCGACATCGTCATCGACGGCAAGCTGGACGATGAGGCGTGGGAGAAGTGCCCTGTCGCCGCCACCGGGCGCCTAAGCGAATTGCAGACCGGTCGCCGACCGATTTATGGCACCAGCTTCAAGACCGCTTGGCGCGGTGGCGATCTCTATTTCGCCATCCGCTGCGAGGAACACAAGGACGAGAAGCTGAACATCGCCGCAGCGAAGAACGGCGATCAGGCTATGTGGTATGGCGACGCGGTGGAGATCCTGCTCGATACCGAATCGCACAGCTATTATCAGATTGTGGTCAATCCGTCCGGCGCGCGTATCGACCTCGATCGCGGCGCCGACCGCAGCAACTGGTACCGCTGGGATTCGAAGGCCGAAGTGGCGACGCAGGTGGCCGAGGATCATTGGGCAATCGAGATCCGCATCCCCGTGGTGCAGGATGAAAACGACCCGCTGCACCTGGTAGTCGGCCGCAAGCCGACACAGAGTCTGCCGTGGCACATCAACCTATGCCGCCAGCGCATCCGCGAAAATGGCTCGGAGTATTCCGCCTTTTCGCCGACAGGAACGGCTGGTTTTCACAAGCCGATGAAGTTCGCGCACTTCTACGACGGACGTTCTCACACCTTCGACGCCGACCCAACCGTCACCGACTACCTGATCGCCGAACGCGCAGCCAACGGAGTGCTGCGAGAACGCAAACTCGGGGAGGCCCTTTCCGCGTATGTCGCCCTCGCTGCGGGGGACGACGTGAACGCATACCAGAAATCCGCGGCCCTTGAACAAGCTGCTCTATGCGCCCGCAATCTACAGGACTACGATCGTGCCGCGCAACTGGCTGACCAAATCCCACTCGAAGCCGTGACTAGCACCGTGCGTATGCAGAATCTACTAGCCCAACGTAAGTGGAACGAATTGATCGGGCAATTCGGCGGCGAGGATCTTAGGCAGTGGCCGTTTTGGAAAGTTGGTGAAGGGCTTCACTGTCGCGGACGTGCGTTCAGTCTCGTCGGCCGTGGGGAAGAGGCGGAGGCGGACTTGGAAAGAGCTCTGGAGTTCACGACGGACCCTCGTGCGCGGATGGACATTTGGCTGGTGCTCGGGGAGAATCGCGAGAAGAACCTGAAAGATGACGCGGCCGCGCTCGTAGCCTACCAGCAGATCGCCGAGGTGTCGAGAAACACGGGAAGCGCAACGTATTACCGTGGAATTCAGCGCGCGGCGCGAATGCTGGGCAAGGCCGGAGAAACCGGAAAGGCCCTGGCCACCTTGCGAAAGGTCGACATCGCCAAACTCCGCGGCTACTGGCACGGTTCCATGCTGCTGGCCCTCGGAGAAACACTAAAAAACGCTGAGCGGAATGACGAGGCCATGGCGGCATACCAGGAAGTCCTGGCCGACGACACGGTCATCCCTCAGCACCGGAAAACGGCGCAAGAGGCGATCGAAGCCATGAAAGCACCAGAGTAGTCGTGCGGCTATCGATATTTGTCAGGTAGATTGAGGCCAGAGTGGCCGGGGTTGGAGGGCGCAAGCCCGAAACCCCGGGGCTTCCCTCGCTGACGCTCAGTCCAGCTCCGGCCACCCAATCCGACATCGATCGGCAGACGATCCACCACGTTTCGTTCGCGAAGTGCGAGTATGAGAAAGCTGTATATGCTTTTGCCCATAGATGATTTTGCCTTCTTCTTCGGGCAAAATGATTGTTGGGCAAAATCATGAAGAGTCTACTTCGTCCAGGAGGTACCAATGTTTCATAGAGTTGCGTTGACCGCACTGATTCTCACTGCATTGTCTTATCCGGCACTTGGGCAGTTGGAGACGCCGCGGCAGTTTCGTGTGTGGGCCACGAGCTGCGCCCATGTTCCGGCTGACATCAAACGCGGACGTGAGAGTCTGGCCAAGGTCATTCGGCAATCGGAAGGACTCGAAGAAGACGCACCGGCGTTCGAGTGGGATATCATGATCGACGCGGGTGACGTGTCCGCTCACCAGACGCCGCCCGGCGACAGGGATGGACGCGAGTTGATTCGCCAGTATCGAGCCATGACCAAGCATCGTCGCGAGCAGGTGTACAACGTGCCCGGGAATCACGACGCGCCCTACTACGATCATGGACCGGGATCGTGGTTCAGAAAATGGGGCGACCCGCTCGGCGAAAACACCGTGTTCTCCGGCGTCGACTCGAAGCGTAGGCCGTTCCCCGTCGAAGGCACCTGGGAACGGTACAGCTTTCAGGCGGGTAACATCCTGTTCCTTATGCTCTCCGATCGCAACGACGCTCCCACGCCCGTCGGCCGAGGACACAGCAAAGAGGGTAACAGCGGCGGCTACCCGCCCGGTGCAGTAACGCGCGACACTTTCAACTGGTGGAAGCAACAGGTGCTGGACAACCAGGATAAGATCATCATCACCATGCACCATCACGCGCTGCGTGACACAACGACCGCATCGGGCTACGGCGAGGGCAACCCTACCTACCACGGCAGCACCGGCGGGCCTGAAGGATCGTCGTACCTGTACTTCATCATCGAGAAGGATGATCCCGACGATTTCCAATACACGAAGGATGCACACGCGTTCGAGGACTTTCTTGACACGTTCCACAAGGAGCACGGCCGAGGCGCGATTGATTTCTGGGTCGCGGGTCACACCCATGTGAAGAGCCCTGACGACGATTTCGGAGGGAAGACGATCTCGGAAACGCGATGGGGCGTCAACTTCCTTCAGGTCGCGGGATTGACACGTTACCACGGAGGTTCGACGCCGCTCAGCCGAGTGTTGACATTCACCGACGGAAGCGATCAGGTCGAGGCCGATGTTTATTTGCACGAAGCCTGGTATGAGGACAACCCGGTCGGCTGGTACGCGCCGGCGTCAAAGGCTTTTTCACTGCGTAACAAGTTCGCTGCACCTGAGCCGATCGAACCGTTGCCTCCATTCCCGGAAGTGACGGAGGATTACGATGAGCCCTATGTAAGACCGAAGGTCGATCAACCGCTCAAAAAAGCGGGCCCTTCACCGGATCTGACGACATCTTGGGATAAGGAGGAAGGTGGCAGTCTCTACCTTGAGATGCGACTAAAGGAAGACAGTGATGACAAGATCGACAGCAAACCAGAGCTTGTCGCCGAGAGTCCCGCGGGAACCGGTCATGCTGCCAAATTCGATGGGACTCAGCGATTGCGTGTCGGCCCAGTCGATATGGAAGACTGGACGGACCTGACCGTGAGCGCGTGGATCAACACAACCAAGAGAATACGCCCGATGCGCGTTGCGTCCAAAGATCGGATCGGCAAGCCCGGACTCTTCATGTTGTTGTACAGAAGCGGGGCATGGATTATGCAAGCGTGGGACGATCAGGCCGGTGCATGGTGCACCGCATCGTGGCAATCTATTTCTATCAACGATGGCGGATGGCACAGCCTGGTTGGCGTTGTCGACTCGCGGCAAGCCAAAGTGCTGCTGTACGTGGACGGCGAGCTGAGAGCCGAAGCTCCCTGGACCGCGGAGACGCTGGACGATTCAGACGAAACCGACTTGGCCATCGGGGCCGATTCCGGAGAAGAGCAGTTCGGCCACACGTTCCAGGGCATGATCCACGACGTGCATCTCTACCCACGTGCCCTTTCACTAGAACAGATTAAGGCGTTGTGCCAAGCAACGCGTCACATGACTGGAGAGAAGGAATGAACCATCGCACCAACATCCTGGCCGTGCTTGCAATTAACACGGCCTTTGCGTTCGGTGGCCGAGATAGCTCGGCAGAAGCCCCATGGGTAGTTTACCAGGGCTTCGAAGGCCCGGGACACGGCAAACAGATTGTGTTGGTCTCTGGGGACGAGGAGTATCGTTCGGAGGAAAGCCTCCCTATGTTGGGCAAGATCCTGGCGAAGCATCACGGCTTCCGCTGCACGGTCCTGTTTGCCGTGGATCCTGAAACGAGTGTGATCGACCCGGACAACCAAAGGAACATCCCTGGTTTGCAGACACTGCAGTCGGCCGACTTGATGATCATCCATACGCGATTTCGAGACTTGCCCGATGAACAGATGCGGCATATCGACGATTACATCCGATCGGGACGACCCGTGATTGGGATTCGCGCGGCGGTGGCGGGGTTCCGCATTCCCGATGAGTCCAAGACCTTCGCGAAATACGGCTTTCGCAGCAAGATCGAGAATTGGGGAGGCGGATTCGGTCAGCAGATTCTCGGTATGACCTGGATCGCTCACCACGGTCGGCACGGTGCGGAGAGCACTCGTGGCGTCATCGCGCCTGGAATGGAAACCCACGCAATCGTCCGCGGCTGCAACGACATCTGGGGGCCAACCGACGTGTATCGCACTCCACAGCCCTTGCCTGGTGACAGTCAGACGCTGGTGATGGGCCAGGTTCTGGCGGGGATGAATGCCACGGATCAACCAGTCGCCGGTCCCAAGAACGAACCGATGATGCCAATCGCTTGGACCAAGACGTATCGAGGGACGAACGGTCGCGTCGGACGCGTCTTCACCTCGACCATCGGCGCAGCCACTGACTTCGAAAGCGAGGGGCTGCGACGGTTGCTCGTCAACGCCACATACTGGTGCCTGAATTTGGAGGAGGAAATCCCCGCCAACGCCAACGTTGAACCGGTCGGCGACTTTCAGCCAACGCCCTTCGGCTTCAAGAAATACAAACGAGGCGTCAAGCCAGCAGATCACGCGATGTCCGCTGGGCCATGAGTGTGATGATAGAAGTGACTACCAGCAGCGGGCAGTCATTGCTGCAATACGGAGTTCGACTAGGAGGCGAACCGCCTTCACCTTATTCGCGTCCTGTGCCAGGCTTGCGGCTTGCCTATGGTCGGTAACAAGGGCCTTTTGCGGATACGCCCCTGAATCGGGATACGAAAGCCACGCGCGAGGCACCCTTGTATAGCACGAAGCCACGAACACGGAAATCCTTGACGAACAGGAGAAACGACAACAATGAACGTTCGAAGTACGATTCCCCTCGTCTGCCGGCCGTGTCTGTTTCTGTTGGCCATCACTTCGTTCGGGCCCCTGATGGCCCGAGTGGTCGCCGCCGAACCGGAACCGAAAACGTTGCAGCGGGTCGTGGCGGTCGAGAACGTCTGTGCCTGGCCCAACCTGACGTTGATGCGCGACGGCACGATCATCGCCGTTTTCCACAATCAACCGAGCCACGGCGGGCAGGAAGGTGATGTGGATTGCTGGGCCAGCCGCGACGGTCTGGCTTGGGAGAAACGGAGCACGATCACCAAACACGAGCCCGACACCATTCGCATGAATCATGCCGCTGGTCAGGCGCGGAACGGCGATCTCATCGTATTGTGCTCCGGATGGACCAATGTGAAGCAACCCGAGCGGCCGAAACAGCCCGCCTTTCGCGATGCGATATTGCCCGCCTGGGTGTTGCGATCTGGCGACGGCGGTCGCACATGGGAGAAACGTGATGGCTTTCCCGCGGCCGAGCCGGGCTGGACGGAACACATTCCGTTTGGCGACATCTGGACGGGAGAGGACGGAACGCTGCATTCGTCTTGCTACCAAGGCGAGTTCGTCGATCCGTCGCGGTCCTTCAAAACCAGAGGGTGGCGTTCTTGGCATTTCCGTAGCGATGACGACGGCTGGACGTGGAAGCCTGTGTCCATCATCGGCCCGCGTCACAATGAAACCGACATCTTCCCACTGGGCGGCAAACGCTGGCTCGCCGCGGCCCGTATCGACCGGATGGAGCTGATCCGGAGCGATGACAACGGCGCAACCTGGCAGGAGCCAAAGCCGGTCACGGAGCGAAATGAGATTAACGGCCATCTCAGCCGGCTGAAAGACGGGCGTTTGTTGCTGACCTACGGCGTGCGTGTCAAGGAGCGCCGCGGTGTCTGCGCGAAACTTAGCGGAGACGACGGACGCACCTGGGACGCCCCACTTCGACTGGCCCACACTGTCGGCAACGCTGATTGCGGCTATCCTTCCAGCGTCCAGTTGCCCAGCGGAAAGGTTGTTACGGCCTGGTATTCCAGAAAGACACCCGATCACGATGCCTACCACTTGGGTGTCACGGTGTGGGAGACGCATGATGGCTCATAGAAGGAATGGGCAGGTGCGGCAGCCAAAACGCAGATCGCTGCTTCCCAATGGCCCTGTTTGCCTCTATCCTATTTGATTAGTGCCGCTCTCCGCGAGGAATCAGCGAAATAGCAATCCGAAGCGTGAGCGAGGAACTTGCCTGAAGCGGTTGCCTTGCTTACGCTTCGGGTTGCTTAGGGACGCGAATGGCGCCGCCGAGTGCAGGCCCGAATCACGGCAAGTCGCAGGGACTGGCTGCGGAACGCTCTGAACCGACAAGTCATACGAGGAAAGGAGAATGCAACTGTGATCCACTACATTGTGCATGGGAAAGACGACACGGTTGGTGTCATGACCGTAGACGTCAAGAAAGGGCAGACGCTGCGCGGCTGGAACATGGTAACGGACAAAACGCTTCGGGCTAAGGCCGCGCAGGATATCCCTTTGGGCCACAAAATCGCGTTGATCGAGGTGCCTAAAGGCGACGGGATAATCAAATACGACTCGTCGATCGGTACGGCGTCGCGGCTCATCAAGAAGGGCCAGCATGTCCATACACAGAACCTGAAGACCGCCAGATGGTAATGACGGCGATAAGAATGAAGAGGGAGACAATGGCACTGGAAAAATCTTTCATGGGATACCGGCGGGAGAACGGGCGAGTCGGCATCCGCAATCACGTTGTTATCATGCCGCTGGACGACATCTCGAACGCGGCGGCCGAGGCGGTGGCTTCTCACATTCAGGGCACGATGGCGATTCCTCATGCCTACGGACGACTCCAATTCGGCGAAGACCTCGATCTTTTCTTCCGTACGATCATCGGCACGTGTGCCAACCCGAACGTGGCCGCGTGTGTCGTGATCGGCATCGAAGACGAATGGACCAACAAGGTGGTTGAGGGCGTCAAGGCCCTCGGGCGCGAGAAGGTCTCCGGCTTCTCCATCGAGTTGAAAGGACAAATGGAATGTGTTCGCCAAGCCTCGTGGAAGGCTTGGGAATACAAACTTTGGGCCAGCGAGCAGAAACGCGAGAAGTGCCCGATACGGGACCTGTGGGTTTCGACCAAGTGTGGCGAGTCGGACACAACATCTGGGCTAGCCTCGAACCCGACCGTTGGCAACGTCTTCGACCGTCTCTATGCCAACGGCAACACGATCAGTTTCGGCGAGACGACTGAAGTGACTGGCGCCGAGGACATCTGTGCCAAGCGCGCCGCGAACAAGCAGGCCGCCGAAGACTTCATGAGGATGTTTGATCGCTACCAAAAGGTCGTCGAGGCGCAAGGCGTCGACCTGCTCGGATCGCAGCCAACCAAAGGAAATGTCCGCGGAGGTCTCACGACGATCGAGGAGAAGGCGCTGGGCAACCTGCAGAAAATCGGCAAGAAGTGCAAGTTCGTGGGCGCGCTTGAACCGGCTGAGATGCCAACGGGCAAGGGTTTGTGGTTCATGGATACGTCGTCGGCCGCGGCCGAGGCTGTCACGCTATGGGCGGCGGCTGGATTTGCGTGTCATCTGTTCCCAACCGGCCAGGGTAACGTGATCGGAAATCCAATCGAGCCCGTGATCAAACTCACCGCCAACCCGAAGACGGCCGCCTGCATGAAGGAACACATCGACGTAGATGTATCAGGCATACTGCAACGCGAACTCACGCTGGATCAAGCAGGCGACAAGTTGTGGGACATGATGATTCGCGTGGCCAACGGCCGCTGGACCGCCGCAGAGGTGCTGAACCACAACGAGTTCGTGATGACCAAGTTGTACGTGAGCGCGTAGCCCCGACGTGCTGTCGTAGCCGCGTTCGCCAGAACGCGGGCATAACCACCGGACGCGTCCCACCTTCTGGCGAAGGTGGCTACTGACTCATGGCACAGTCGGCGTGAAAGGAACGGCAATGACGCCGCGCGAACGTGTTCAGGCGGCTATGGCTCACAGCGAGCCCGATTTCACGCCTTGCGATTACTTCGCGACGCCGGAGATTCGCGAGGCGTTGTTGGGTTACTATCAGGTAACCAGCGACGAAGCAATTTGCGATTGCCTGGGGGCGGACATTCGTTGCGTCAACCCGCCTTACACAGGCCCGCCGCCGAAGACTTTCGACGATGGATCCAGCATCGACGAGCGGGGCGTCCGCCGGCTGCCGATGCCCAACGAGTTCGGCGAATACGCTGAAGCGATCGGCCGGCCTTACGGGGCCTTCGAAACGGTAGAGGACGTAGACCGATTCCGCTGGCCCGATCCTGATGCGTACGACTACGACGCGTTAACCGCCATGTGCGCCGCGTACGGCGACCTGGCCATCGCCACGGGCGGCTTCTGGGTGCAGGATTTCATCAATCGCGTCGCCATGGGCCGGGGCGTAGAACAGACGCTATTCGATATCGCCGAAGAAAACCCCCTTTACCTTCGCATGGTCGAGATCCGTCATCAGTTCTACATGCACTACATAGAGCGGATTCTCGATGCGGCTCGCGGGCGGATCGACCTGGTCCTCTGCGGCGACGACTTCGGCACTCAGCGAGGCCCGCTGATCTCGTTTGACAGCTTCGATCGTCTATTCGCACCGCTGAAGAAGGAACTCTTCGATATGGTGCACTCGTACGGAGCAAAGATTACGCACCATTGCTGCGGCTCAAGCCGGATGCTGGTCCCTCGGTTCATCGACTGCGGTATGGACGCCCTGCAGACCATCCAGCCTCAGGCCGATGGCATGAACCCATACGAGTTGAAGGACGAGTTCGAGGGCCGTATCGTGCTGCACGGTGCGGTGGACGTCCAAGGGTGGCTCCAACGGGCCACGCCCACGGAAATCCGCGACGAGGTGCATCACTTGATCGACGAAGTGGGTCGCGGGGGCGGATTCGTCTTGGCCCCTTGCCACAACATCCAACCCGACACGCCGCTGGAAAACGTGCTGGCCCTGTACGACGCAGTGGCCGAACGTCGCGGCAAAACGATCCGACGGTAGGAATTGACACAAGACGGAGTGGGGCACGATTCCATCGTGCCAAGCACGTTGGAAACGTGCTCCACCTTCAGCATACGACGGTTAGTGATTCGCTGATCTTTAATGTGAGGATACAAGAAGCATGTCACAAAACGACAAATTCGGTGTCGCCATCCACGGAGCTGGCTGGGTGGCTGGAGCACACATCGCCAGTTGGTTAAAGAACCCACACGCCGAGATCGTCTCCGTCAGCAGCCGTCGCAAAGAGAGCGCCCAGCGGCTGGCCGACGAGCACAATCTGGACTGCACAATCCACGACACCTACGAGGCCGCCTTGGCCGACGAACGGGTCGACATCGTGAACCTGAGCGGGCCGAACCATGTGCATGCCGAACAAGGAATCGCTGCGGCCGAGGCCGGCAAGCACATTCTGATAGAGAAGCCGATGGTGATGTCGATCGAAGAGAACCGCAATCTGCGCGACGCGGTCGAGCAAGCTGGCGTCAAGAGCATCGTCAGCTTCGTACTCCGCTGGATCCCGCTGTTCGACAACATCAAGTCGCTGATCGCCGCCGGGTCAATCGGCGAGCTGTTCTACGTCGAGGCCGACTATTGGCACGGCCTGGGCGATTTCTGGACTGGTTGGGATTGGGCGCGGCAAGAGAAATACGGCGGAAGCACGATGCTGCTGGGCGGATGTCATGCATGCGACATCATCCGCTGGATCACCGGCGACGAAGTGGTTGAGGTATCGGCCATGTCAAACAACACGACCGGACGCATGGAATTCGATGCCAACGTGGTGGCAATACTGAAGTTCCAAAGTGGGATGATCGGTAAGACCTCGGCCCTGTTCGACCTGCAGATGCCGTACGCATTGAACGTCGACGTGGCGGGCACCGAGGGCACGCTGCGAGAAAACCGCGTATGGTCGAAGAAGCTGTTCCCCGGTCAGACGGATTGGGCGGAGGTACCCACTCTCATGCCTGACTCGGGCGACGTGGCGGCCCATCCGTTCGACGCTGAAATCGACGAGTTCATCGACTGCATCCGCGAAGACCGCGAGTCGCTCACAAACATCGCCGACGCCTATCGCTCACACGAAATGGTCCTGGCAATTGACGAGTCGCTGAAACAAGGCGGCCAACCCGTCAAACTGCCATTGGCATGACGATCCTGGTAGGATGATGCCGCACGAAGTTGGAAGGAATTCATCGCACGGAAAGGCGCTATGATGGCAGAAAGACCCGGGAGCGACCTCGTTCACGCTACGATCCCTTCACGGTTCAGGAACCGTATCCTCATGCTTGGACTTGCCGGCCTTCTGGTGATCGGCAACCTCGCCACCGCGATCTGCGGAGGAGCCGAGTTAACAGAGGAGGAAAAGAAGAGGGGCGTCTACGAGGTCAAGCAGGATGGCTATGTGGAGAAGATCGACCCGAATGTGGACTACAAAGATCGACTGCAGCGCATTCTGCCCAGGGAACCTGCCGAGTCGATGAAGGCGTTTCACATAATCCCTGGCTTTCGGCTGGAGCAGGTGGCTGCCGAGCCGCTGGTCCGGGATGCGGTCGACTTGGCCTTCGACGAAAACGGCCGTCTGTACGTCGTCGAGTTGACCACCTATGCAGAGAATAACTCCGCCCAATTCAGCTCGAAGAATGCCAGAGTCTCGTTGCTGGAAGACACCGACAATGACGGCCGTTTCGACAAGAGCACCATTTTTGCCGACCAGTTGATGTGCCCCACCGGCGTCATGTGCTTTGACGGAGGTGTCTTCCTGGCCGCTGCACCCGACATCCTGTACTGCAAAGATACAGACGGTGACGGCAAGGCCGATGTACGCGAGGTGGTCCTCACGGGGTTTGGCTTTGGTGCCAACTCGTTACCAAACAGCCTTCGCTGGGGTCTGGACAGCCGGATTCACGCCATGGCGAGTACCTCGGGAGGACAGATTAAGGCCGTCCGTTGGGAGGCTGGAGGCGAGGGACGTGAGGCCAAACTGGTTCAGTCGCGAGGACGTGACTACAGCTTTCATCCGCGCACCGGCGAACTGCGACTGGAAAGCGGTGGAGCTCAGTTTGGGATGAGTTTCGACGAATGGGGACGTAAGTTCTCCTGCTCGAACAGCGCCCCCATCTACATGATGATGTACGACGATCGCTACATCGCCCGTAATCCTTACTATGCCGCCCCCTCGCCCCGCGTCTCAATATGGAAGGACGGCCGTACGGTGTATCGGATCAGCCCGGTAGAGCCGTGGCGGATTCTTCGTACAAAGCTGCGCATCAAGGGAACTTTCACCGGACCGATCGAAGGTGGCGGGACGCCGGCCGGCTACTTCACGGGCGTCTGCGGCACGACCATCTACACGGGCAGTGCTTTACCAAAGGAGGTTTACGGAAATGCATTTGTCTGCGAAGGCTCCAGCAACATCGTACACCGCATGCGTTTGGAGCCGAACGGCGTGGGCTTCACGGCACACCGAGTCGAACAAGAGAAGGAATTCCTGGCATCCGAGGAGATCTGGTTCCGTCCCATCCAATTCGCCCACGCGCCTGATGGTGCTTTGTACATGGCGGACATGTACCGCGAAACATATGAACATCCCGGCGCCATCCCGCCGTCGGCCAAGAAGCACATCGACTTGAGTACCGGCAACGACCGGGGACGCATCTACCGGCTTGTGCCCGAAGATTTCAAACAACCCGCGCCCGTGAGATTGGGCGAAATGACGGTCGTCCAACTCGTTTCCGTGCTTGGGCATCCGAACAGTTGGCATCGCCGCACTGCCAGCCGGCTTTTGTACGAACGTCAGGACCGCAAAGCGATCGAACCGCTTAAGAAGCTGGCTACGGAATCGTCGTCGCCGCTTGGCCGGATGCACGCCATGTATGCATTGGATGGCCAAGACGCACTGACGGACGACGTTCTGCTGCCCCGGCTCGAGGACAAGCATCCCCGCGTTCGCGAGCACGCGGTGCGATTGTCGGAGAAGCTGCTTGCCGAATCGCCCGCCGTGCGGGAGAAGTTGTACGGGGTGCCCAGCGACGAAGACCTTCGCGTCCGCTATCAGTTGGGCTTCACTTTGGGCGAGATCTCCGGGGCCAGAGCGACGACGGCACTTGCAGCGGTCGCCAAACGCGATGTGGGTGATTCCTGGGTTCGGGTGGCTGTACTCAGCTCGTCGTATGGACGCCCCGGAAAACTGTATTCCTTGCTGGCCGCCGATGCCGAATGGCGCAACACCGGCAGTGGCCGTGCGTTCCTTGAACAGCTTGCCGAACAAACCGGACTACAAAACCAGAGCGACCAGATCGCCGAGGTCCTAAAATCGCTGGATGGCTTTGGCGAAGAAGACAAGCAACTCGCCCAAGGCGTCGTCCGCGGGCTGAGCAAAGGATTGGCCAAAGCAGGCAGCCCTCTGTTGGCGGACCTGAGTTCCGGCGGCGGTTCTCGCGCCGGTGAATTGCTGACCGAAATGGTCGAACAATCGAAAGCGGCGGCTGGCGACTCGAAACAGCCCGTGGACCAACGCGTGGCGGCCGTCCGATCGCTGGGGCTGGCATCATTCGACGATGTTGTGGACATCCTGACCGACCTGCTCGACAGCCTACAGCCGCCAGAGATACAAACGGCCGCGATCCAAGCACTCAGCCAGTTTCAGCATGACGATGTGCCTGAGATCATTGTTGAAGGCTGGCCGGGATTCACACCCAGTGTCCGCGGCGAGGCGGCCGAGGCGCTGTTCGCTCGCACCGAACGCCTGTCGATCCTATTAGCGGCGATAGACGAACAGGTGATCAAACCCAGCCAACTCGATCCGGCACGGCTCCAATTCTTGCTGGCGCACAGCGACAAAACGGTCCGCGACGAGGCATCCCGCCTGCTCAGCAGCGCAAAGCTTGCTCCGCGCAAGAAAGTTGTAGAGGCGTGGTGCGACGTGCTGGACATAAAGGGCGAAAAGGTGCGCGGCAAGGCAGTATTCAAGCGGGAGTGCTCAAAATGTCATCTACTGGAAGGCGTCGGAGTCGAACTTGGCCTTCCTTTGAACACCATTGGAAACCGAGGTGCGGAAACGATCCTGCTGAGCGTGCTGGATCCCAACCGCGAGGTCAATCCGTCGTACCTCAACTACATCGTGGTCACCACGCGAGGCCTTCAGATCTCCGGCATGATCACATCCGAAACGGCCAGCAGCATCACACTTAAACGCGCCGAAGGTGAAACCGACACCGTGCTGCGTGCCAACATCGACGAGTTGATAAGCACCGGCCTGTCCATCATGCCCGAGGGCCAGGAAAAGGCCATGACCAAACAAGAGATGGCCGACGTAATCACATACCTGATGTCGCTTGAGTAGAGTCGGCTACTCGGACGTTTCCAACGTTTTGATGTAGATCCGACGAAACTGAATCATCGAGGATGCCGGACTCATCGGCTCCGGATCTCCGTCTTTGTACGACCCCTCCTCTTTCAGCTTGGCGATTTGCCGTTGCGACAATGGCCCGCCGTGGTGCTGGAAGCCGATGGGGCCGCCTTCGGGAATGCCTGGGATCTGCGCATTGTCGATGACCTTCTTGCCGTTCATCAGAATCGTCACGCGATCGCCCTCCATCGTGATGACCATGAGATTCCATTCCCCCACAGGATTGTCGGCATTGACTTTCGGCACGGCCCCGGCGCGCACCTCGGCCGACAAGCTCTTGTTGTTTCGAGTGCCCCATAGTTCACCACTGCCACATGGCCAGCACCACAGGTTCGCCTGATGACGCGGACCTCGCAGGAGAATGCCCGAGTCAGCATTGGGAGTGGGCGTGGTGATCGGCTTCCCATCCTCATCCGTTTTGTAGTCGCCGCTGGGCAGAATGGTCCGCATCGCGTACAAGCCCGACGTCCGTTTGAAACGCCATTCGAGATGCAACACGTAATCGCCGAATTCCTGTTCGGTGAATAGGGACTTGTTACCCCTGGCCTCCGACTTCGCATCGTAGTCGATCACGGCGTCGACCACTTTCCAATGGCCACCATCGCCTTCGGGCACTTTCCATCCACTCAGATCCTTGCCATTGAGAATCGGCACGAACCCCGCGTCCAGAAGCCTCTTCTCATTGAACGGTTCCTCCCCCGCCACCACGACCGTCGTCATCATCGCCAGCAGCATCCACGTCAAACCCAAGCTTCTAATTTGTTTCATTTGTCCGTCCCTTCCCAAGTGTGTCGACTCTCGAGACTGCCGCACGCAGTCTTCTACTGATTCGATTGTGGTACGCTGCCGATCCCGCAATGTCAAGCAGACCTCGAAAGTGTTTCTCGCCCCACCCTGATCGGGACCTCGATCAGCGTCGCAAACTGAACTCGCGAGCATCGGCTTTCCGGAGTGCTCGATTGTAGAGAGGGAAAGCCTTCCGTTACACACGGCCAGAGGCTCTGCACGTCGGTACTTGGCGTTCGGGGTCAGTTGCGATCGAGCGTGTTCGTCTCGGATTCGGCTGAGCCTGCCGCGCTGCGGTGGGAAGCACCTTCTGTCAATGTCACAATCCGATCGGCCTGGACGCCCTCGAACCGCTCGACGCTTGAACCGGGCCAACGCACTTCGACCGAGTCGATCTTCGCGCGGCTCCCCAAACCGAAATGCAGCCGAGAGCCGTGGTATCCTTGGTAGCTGCGACCGCCGTGGATCTCCGCGAATTGCTTCAGATCGCCCGCGGTCACGGTAACACGAGCGCCGACTGCATCCCAGTTGCCCTTTACGCCGCGGAGCCGAATGTCGAGCCAATGGTTGGTCATCTTGGACTCGTTGCGGAGAATAGTCGGCCGTGATTGCGCGTTCAGCACGACCACATCGATGTCCCCGTCGTTGTCCAAATCATCGAATCCGGCGCCGCGACTGCTTTCCACCACGGACAATCCGTCGCCGCACTGTCTTGACACGTTGACAAACTTGCCGTCGCCTGTGTTGCTCATCAAGATGTTCCGCACGCGGTACGAAGTGCTATCGTCACGACGATCGACGTTATCGTCGGTGTGGCCGCAAGCGATGAAGATATCGCGATCGCCATCATTGTCGAAATCGACGAGGCCCGTTCCCCAATTGACGTGGGGGTAGGCACCGCTACCGGCCCTCGCCACGAGAGTCGCGTCTTCGAAGAAACCACCGCCCAGGTTACGGTACAGCACGGGCAGTTCACCTTGATAGTCGGTCATGAACAAATCAAGGCGACCGTCGTTGTCGTAGTCGCCACAATCGACGCCCATGCTGCCGTTTTCGTTGCCATACAGGTTATAAGCCACGCCGGCGACAAACCCAACTTCTTCGAACTTCCCGCTGCCGTCGTTCTGGAAAAGAAAGTTACCCTTGACGTCGTTGCAGACGAAAACGTCCGTGTCGCCATCGTCGTCGAAATCTCCGGACACGGTGCCCATGCCGGTGCCCGAAACCGAGGCGATGCCTGACGAGATACTCACATCGGTGAATACCCCGTTACCATTGTTGCGATAGAGAGTATCAGGGACGGGCTGATACGCTCTGGGACCAGCGTACCAATGGTAGCCGTCCACCGTCTTGGAGACGTGGTTTTCGTAGGTAAAGTCGACGTAGTTGGCCGCGTATAGGTCGAGATCGCCGTCGTGATCCATATCCAGGAAGCATGCGCCGGCACCAACTTTGTCACCGCCGTCAACGCCTGCCTGTTGCGTGACGTTGGTGAAGGTACGGTCGCCGTTATTGCGGTACAGTACGTTGGGGCCAAAGTTATTAACGTACAGATCGGGGTCCCCGTCGTTGTCGTAGTCCCCTACGGTCACGCCTAACCCGAATCCTCGGTCGCCAACTCCCGCAGTTTCCGTTACGTCGGTGAACGTCCAGTCGCCGTTGTTGCGATAGAGGGCGTTTCGCGGGGGCTCGTCGACAACGGCCCCCTTCAGCGGCGCTCCGTTCAGGAAGTAGATGTCAATCAGGCCGTCGCTGTCGTAGTCGAACAACGCCAGACCTCCCGCGACCGTCTCGACGATGTATCGCTGGCCGCTGCCGCCGTGAGTGTGTTGAAAGATAACGCCCGACTGAGCGGTGACGTCACGAAACCGAATAGGACACTCGCCGGGCGGCGCTGCCGCAGCCAATACCTGCACCAAGCCGAAGATAGAAATCCAAAATGCGTGTAAGTTAATGTGTGTACTCATGGCGTAAAGACTGAGATGTCACCTGGTGCGTGGTTGTGGATTGCTAGACGACAGTTTCCTCGCCTCCTTCAAAGCAGCCTCAGCACCCGCCTTGTCATTCAATTGCTGGCAGACCGATGCCAACAACACATAGCCTGCTGCGTTCGTTTCTCTTCGAACCGCTTCTTCGGCCAGCGAGCGTGCCTGTTCAAGCTTCCCTGTTTTCAAGTACAGTTGCGCAAGGCAGGAGTAGGCGACGGCGGCATCCGGCCGAATCTCGATGGCCTGCTTCAAGGTTTCCTCTGCCGCCGCTACATCCCCGACGCGAGCGGACAGATTCGCCAGGTTGAGGTGGTTGACGATGTTGTCCGGGTCGATTTCCACCAGATGCCGCTGCACGGCCAGGGCATCGGCGATCCGCTCCGTGCGTTGATACAGCGACGCCAGTACCTTGTAAGTCTCAGCGAAATCCGGCAATACGGCCGCCGCGCGAAGTAGTAGCTTTTCCGCTTCCAAACGGTCGCCCTCCTGGAGATGGACGGTGCCGGCTCCGCAGAGCGTCGCTGCCGTTCTTTGTCGCATCGAATCCAGATCGGGGATGTGGAATCGTCTGTCTTCCGCTTCGCGGTCGCCTGCCTTGAGTTCGGCGAATCGTTTGCGATATTCGGCAGCCTTTTCGTGGTTCCCCTGACGCACACAGACAGTGGCCATCGCGTAGTAGGCATCCGTGTAGGTTGGCGCCAATTCAATCGCCGTCGCTAGACTCTTCTCCGCCTGTTGGAACTCATTGCGCTGAATCTGCACCTGGCCGAGCAGATACCAGCCTTCAGACGACTGCGGGAAGGTGACTGGGCTCTTTTCCAGAACGCCAACAGCCTCTTCGAACCTTCCCAGGTGCATCAATGCAGTAGCCAGAGCGTTGCAGACATCAGTCGATGAACAACCGACTGAAATCGCTTCTTCCAGCGTCTCGACGGCCATCTCGTCGTTGCCCTGGTCCACCGCAACACTCGCCAAGCCGATGCGGGCACGTGAGTGATCGGGTGCCAATTCGATGCACTGTTGCCAATAGTCCCTGGCGTCATCGGTCTGGCGAAACGCCTTCTGCAGCAAGGCCATGATGTGATGAGCTTCGGGCGATCGAGGAAAACGGGCCAGCAGATCCTCGGCCACCTGCATGGCCTCGTTTTTCAACTCATCAAGCGTCGCCGGAGCGGCCGTTGCCGGAATGACGATCCGCGGTTTCTCGGCGATGGACTCCGGGGGCGCGGAGCGATCCCTTACCTTCAGCTGGGGATGATCCAGAGGCGTTAAGGCGATCACAAGCGCAAGGATACCACCCGCACCACAGATACACCCCAACGCCAGCAGGGCATATCTGATTAGACGTGACCTCGTTTCCGTGGCCCGATCGCCGATCGCTGTTCGGTTGCCACGCTTAGCGTTCCTGCGGTCTGCCATGCCTTATTGGCCAAGGGGCGAAAATGTATGCCGAGAACAGGTTCGCTCGAAGCTGCCGCCCCCCAACGGTTGGTGATGCAGAGGAGTCGATGGCGGAATGGCAGGCTGTCTGCCAGCCACGTCCACCGACCCTGGAGGACGATCGGCAAGGGATTCCGCCGGAATTTGCCTCGGCTAGTTGCCACCTTCCAAGGGAAAATTGAATTCGGTTTCGGATTCTGACACCTCGGCCGTCAGAGTTGTCTGGTCGTTGTATATGGCCGGAACGTACATCTCCGTTGCGGCGGTGATTTCACCTGGATTGGCCTCGACCGTTTCTCCGGGGATTTCGCGAATTGCCGTAATTTCGACTCTCTTGCTGCCGGGTGACGCCTCGAAGGAATACTTGCCGTCGGTGATTGGCCCACCGCAACTCCGTACTTGTTCTGCAGTGTCCCTGAAGATGATTTCGCCGCTGGGAACAGGTGCTCCGTCGAACGTCACGTTTCCCGAGACTACGATTGTCTCTGGCCCGCTGCTCGATCCGCAGCCGAGAGTTACCAACAGTGCGAGCGCAATGATTACGAAGACTACTTTTGGGCTATTCATAGAGTCAGGCCTTTCATTCATTGGGGCAAATCAAAGCGAAACGCGGGAAAACGCTGGTCGTGCCCCCAATCGAGTTCTCCCGCCGCGCGCAACAGCAGATCTAGTACTGCGCTGGAGGTTCCCCTCCGTGCCGCGTGCCCAGGGCCCGATAAGTGCCCAGGTTGATCGAGTCGGTGATAAACCGCACGGAAGCGTCAGCCAACACGGCGTTCACGCCGCCTGGGTGATAACTTCGGGCGAAATTTCGATGGTCGTTGGTGCCGCCAGTGGATGCGCACGGCGCGTTGGGCCAAGTCGTGCTCTTGCATGAGTAGACGCGGTCGGCTATCGGACTGTTGGGGGTTTCGAGGGTGGTGAAACCGTAGCCGCCGTGGGGAGCACCGCCCCAGTAGCCGCCAGCTCCTCCCCACCCGCCGGTAGCGGTGCCGCGGACGATGCCTTCACTTGCCATGAGCGTGTTGGAGGTCCCATCGAGGATGTCTGCGAACGTGATACGGGAACGGCGGTAGAACATTCCACCGAGATCAGCGGTGCCATAATACATGATGCCTTTGCCGCTGCACACGACGTAGCTTCCCTGGAATCCTGAGGCGCCGCTGCGGAATCCCCCGCTTGCGCCCTTCGCGGGCTGGTTACCATCCGAGGGGCACTGGAACGCCTCAATGTCCTGATCCCTCACCGCTGGATCTACATCCATCACCCAAAGCCGGGTGTCTTCCATGTACAGGTCGTACAGCGCGCCCTGCTCGACGAACGGCCAGATTTCCTGAAACCATGTGGTTCGCCTGTGGAGTGTTGTTGGCGATTCAATGTAGCCGTACGGATAGACCTTGAAAGTATCGTGGTAGTTATGCATCGCCACGCCGATTTGTTTGAGGTTGTTAAGGCACTCGGATCGTCTGGCTGCCTCGCGGGCGGCCTGAATAGCCGGCAGCAATAGAGCGACCAAAATGCCAATAATGGCAATCACCACTAGCAGCTCGACCAGCGTGAAGCCTGTCTTGGACAGGTGTCGTTGGCTCATGACCTTACCTTTGCTGTAGGAAAATAGGATGAAGGGATAGGTATAACGCTAATGCAAGACTAACACGGGAGGCTAGAAAGAGCAAACGCAGGGCTATTCCTGGGGGGGGCGGCCTACAGTAACTACGTCAGAGCGTATTCAATGCCGATAGGTCGCTTGCATCGAGTTCGAGCGGCTAGTTGCCGAGCTTCTATTCTAGCTCACGGATCTCGGCTTCGCCCAACGCCCGGTTGTAGATACGGAGATCCTTCATCTTGCCGTTGAAGTAATCGTGCTGGCCGAACCCGATTTTCAGCGGTTGGGTGTTGGACAGGTCGTAGTCTCGTGGGTTGAAGGCCGACGATTGGGCAACGAGCCTCCCGTCGACGTAAAGCTTGAGCAGACCGGCTTGCTTGACGGCCGCAATGTGTCGCCAGCCGGGCTGCAGCTCGCTGTCGTGGGTGACGCATTTGCCGGCTTCCAGTGAGAAGATGTGTCCTGACGGGAGAGTCCCGGCGAATAGTCTTCCCTGGAACACGGCCAGCGGCCAAACTCGTCGGTACTTGGCGTTCGGGGTCAGGTCGAGATTTCCCGTGTAGTTCCAGGTGGCATCGCCGTCGTAACGATAGACTCTTGCCAACGGGAGCGTCCCGGCGAACAGCTTTCCGTTGTAGACGACCATGCCCTCGATTTCGGTCTCGTCGCCCAGCCGGCCCAAGCAGGTCCAGCTCTCCGGTCCGTCGTACCGATAGACCAAGCCGTTGGGCCACGTGCCGACACACATCTTGCCTTGGTGGACGGCGATCGAGTAGGTCTGCGTGGTCTCGGGGATGGATTTCAGACGCGTCCAATCGGTCCCGCCGTCGTAGCGAAAAAAGCCGCCACCGTCGAAGCTGGTTGCGTACAGGTGACCGTTGTAGACACCCAATACACCGACTCGCTGGCCAGGGTTGCCGCAGAACGTCCATTTCTTGCCGCCGTCGTAACGGTACAGTCCTTTGGCGGGCCAATACATCGTACTGCCGTACAGTTTCCCATCGAACACCGTTAGCGAAAAAAACGTATCCGCCTCGCCGAGCTGGCCGCAATCGGTCCACGTGGTGCCCCCTTCGTAGCTATAGACCTTTCCGCCTGGGTTCTGATTGGGCAAGGTCGACATCCCGTCGTGAACTACGTTACGTCGCGTGCCGCCGGCGAACAGCTTTCCTTTGTAGACAGCCAACGCGGGTATCATGTTGCACTCGTTTGGGCATCCGCAGTCGACCCATTTGGTACCGCCCTCGTACCGATAGACGTGGCCAACCTTGTCGTGCCCGGCCTCGAACGTGCCGACGTACAGTTTTCCGTCGTATACGGCCATGGCGAAAATACTGAGCGCCTCGCCGGGGCGGCCGCAGTCGAACCATTCGTAGTCGATCCTTGCGGAGTCGATGCCAAAGAAGAGATTCCGATGGTTTGGTTGGGCCGAGGCAACCCCCGAGTAATTCATGATACTGAGTGTCGTGCCCGTGCGAATTGCCGGGTCGTACTTACTGAGGATGTCGCCGAGCGTGTCGTCGAGTGCGGCCGCGGTATGGACCCAAACGGCAACGGAGAAGTCATTGGTACCGAGGGCAAGTGACTTGGAGTGGGGCACTTCAATGTAGTCGTCGATGCCGTCGAACGAGGCGTCTTGTCCAGCGTCGAACGTGACACCGTGGACGATCCCGTGGTTGCCGCGACCGGATGAATCCCTGGCGTCGCTCGCAAGCCGATAATGCGCGACCAGACCGCCGCGAGACGCGGCAGCCGACGCGGCGGTAAGGCCCCACAACAGGCACAACGCTACGGTCAGGATGTGCGTTGCATAGCGGAACTTCATTGTCTAGTCCTCTGGGATTGTGAACCGTCTTCCCGATGACGAAAAGGTCGTTGAGGCCGTTTCTAGTCGGGGTTTTGGGAGGGCGAAGCTCCTGCTGAGCCGGAGTATTGATGTCAACGCGCGGCTCGGCAGGAGCCTCGCCCTCCCGTTTCTGGACCATCTCTCGTCGAGGCGATCAGTCGAGTTGGAGACACCAAGTCCGTCCCCGCGCAAGATCGTCTCTGATTTCCATGATAGTAGCGCGTATCGGCAGTGCAAATGTTATGATCATCGAAGATGCCATCATAACAGGCCGCCGATGTTCGCCAAATGAAGCCGGCAATTCCGTTGAAGGAGAATGAGATGCCAAATCGAAGGTCGTCCTGGCACTTAAGCGTTTTGTGGGCCATCCCGCTATTCTTGGCTGTGCTGCACGTCGTCCCGGCCGTTTCGGCGGCCGAGGTCGATGCGGATGCGATTGCCAAAGTGAAGGCTGGCGAGATAACCGAGGCCAAGGCGTCTTGGTGGGGATTCGAAGCGGCCGACTCGACCGATGCGCTGCAGGCGGCCGTCGATTCCGGGGCCAAACGCGTAATCGTCGAAAACATGGGCCGCCCGTGGATCGTCCGGCCGATCAACTTGGCCAGCGATCAGGAGATCTTCTTCGAGAAGGGAGCAGTGGTCGAGGCGAAGAAGGACGAATTCCATGCCACGAACGCTTCTCTGTTCAATATCAGCCTGAAACAGAACGTGTCGCTGGTCGGCTACGGGGCTGTCCTGCGAATGCATCGCAAAGACTACGACAACCCGCCTTACAAGAAGGCGGAGTGGCGACATGTGATCAACATCAAGAGCAGCGCGAAGATCAAGATCCACGGCCTGACGTTGGCCGAAAGCGGCGGAGACGGGATCTACCTGGGTACATCAAAACGTGGCGTCACGAACAAGGACGTGCACATCAAGGATGTCGTGTGCGACGGCAACTACCGTCAGGGCATCAGCGTGATCACTGCCGAGAACCTGCTGATCGAGGACACGATCATGAAGAATACGGCCGGCACACCGCCTGCCGCGGGCATCGACTTCGAGCCGAATCATGCGTCCGAGCGGATCGTGAATTGCGTGATGCGCAATTGCGTGTCCGAGAACAACCAGGGCTGCGGCTACGTCTTCTATCTGCCGAATCTCACGGGCAAGTCCGCACCGCTTTCGCTGCGTCTGGAGAACTGCATTGCCCGCGGGTCGAACCGTGTACCCTTCAGCTTCACGTCAAACAACGAAGGCCCCGACGGACCTCTTGCAGGTCTGGCCGAGTTCGTAGATTGCACCTTTGCCGACGGCAACGGCCCCGGGATTGCGATCCGCGGGAAGCCCGCTTCAGGTTGCCGGCTCCGATTTGTCAATTGCCGTATCATCAATCCGCACAATGACACTCCGGAGACGCCCGCCATTCAGTACAGGACACGTGCCGGAAATATGGAAGACGTGGGCGGAGTCGAGTTCCGCGATTGCATCCTGGAAGACACGGTCAAGCGTCCGATCATGAAATATGAAGATTGGGCTCGAGGCCTGTGTCTGGTCGACGTAACCGGCACATTGAAGGTTCGCCGTGACGGTACGGAAACCGTTCACACATTCACTCCCGAATGGCTTCAGAGCATCCACAGCGGGAAGATCCTGAAACGTTTCCCCAAGTACGACACGCGAAACGTGCGATTCGAGCCCCTCGCGGGGGATCTGACGCCAGAGAAACTGACTCTCCGCCCCTTCACCTTACGCAAGAATGGCAAGTTTGTGATCTACGCCCGCACTGGCGACGAAGTCGCGTTCGCATTGCGCCACATGCAAGTGGGCAAATACGGCGGCCGGACGGCGCGGATCACGGCGCTGTCGCCATCGGGGGAGAAGCTGTCAGTGGGCGAAGTCCCGTTCCTCGAAGAAGCGATGCTGCGATTCAGGGCGGCCGAGACTGGATTGTACCGAATTCTGTTCGATGTTGGCTCGAACAAACTGGCGATGAGCTCGTGCAATCGGCCGGCGTGCGTCTCCGGCGAAGACAAGGCCATCTGGTTCATTGGGGCCAGAGGCGACCTCTATTTCTGCGTGCCGACCGGGACGAAGGAGTTCGGCGTGAAGATCTACGGAGAAGGCCAAGGCGAAGCCGTCGCCGCGACGATCTTCGATCCGAAGGGAAACAAGGTGTGGGAGGATTCGGTGATCACGGCGCCGGAGCAGTTCGTCGCCAGCCCGACGCCCGCGCAGACCGCAAGAGCTTGGAAGGTGCGCTTCGCGAAGCCCGAAGGAACGGGAATGGAGGACTTCTACGTGGAGTTGCAGGGAATCCCGCCGTTTCTCACCAGTGACCCCAATTCGCTTTTGAAGCCTGTACAATGATGACGACTTGGTCGAGGATCTGATTCCCAAGCTCCGGCTTTGGAAGTAGCATCTAGGGTTATTTCCGTTTCATCACGCCCCAGGAAGAACATCATGCCATCCAGACGATCTCTGTGCACTTTGCTGCCTGCCGCCGTTATCGGATTCCTTTTTGTGGTCAACGTTTCGATGGCGGAAGAGCGATCCGATTTCATGGTCGTGGTTCTGCCCGACACTCAGTTTTACTCGCAGACGTATCCAGCTACGTACCTGTCGCAAACTCAGTGGATCAAGAACCGGTCGAAGGCCGACAACATCAAATTCGTTGTTCATCTTGGCGACATCGTCCAGAACTACAACAACGTTGAGGAGGAATGGAAAGCGGCCGATCGGGCTCATAAGATCCTTGACGGCGTGGTTCCATACAGCCTTGTGCCGGGTAATCACGACATGGAGTACGTCAACAAGAAGCTCCTCCGCAACACGCGGCTCTACAATATGTATTTCTCGCCTGCCCGATTTGAAAAGTATCCCTGGTACGGCGGTCACATGGGCGACACGAACGACAGCAACTACTGTCTCTTTGAAGCGGCGGGGATGAACTTTATGGTCCTCGGCCTCGAATATGCCGCCCGAGACGAGACACTCATGTGGGCCGACAAGGTCGTCGCATCGCATCCGGATCGCCGTGTGATCGTCGTCACGCACTGCTACATGCGGCCCAACGGACGAGATACCGCATGTGGAACGAGCTACGGCCTTGCGGGCAACTCTGGCCAGGATGTCTGGGAGAAGTTCGTGCGCAAGCACGCGAACATCTTCTTGGTCGTAAGTGGTCACGTGCTTGGCGTGGCGACGCAGACCAGCGAGAACGACGCCGGGCGGCCCGTCCACGAAATGCTGGTGGACTATCAGGGCCTTCCCAACGGCGGCAACGGTTGGTTGAGAACTCTTCGTTTTGCCCCGTCCGAGAACAAGATCTACGTCAAGGCGTACTCGCCGCTCTTGGACGAATACAAGAAAGATCCGCCGCATGCGTTCACGCTTCCTTACGAAATGAAACCCGTCGGCGTCGATGAGAAAAGACTATCTGAAGAGTAACGACACGAACTTTGATAACTGCACCCTTGTATCAGATTGGAGACCCTCATGAGAGCTTTGCTCATCGCGTTGTTCATTCTGTTGACCACCGGAGCAGCACTTGCAGCCGAAGACGCCAAGCCGCTCGTTCCCACCTGCGCCGAGGTGTCCTACGGACCGGACAAGATGAATGTACTGGATTTCTGGAAGGCCGAAGGCGACGGACCGCGCCCGTTGCTCGTTTACATTCACGGAGGCGGTTGGACCGGTGGCGATAAGAAGCAGTCTCCGGAGAGATTCCGGCCCTTCTTGGAAAAAGGAATTTCGTACGCTGCAATCAACTACCGCCTGACCGGACAGGCTCCGCTGCCGGCCCCGGTTCATGATGCAGCGCGGGCCATTCAGTTCATCCGATCGAAGGCCGACGAATGGAACATCAATAAAACGCGCATCGCATTGACCGGTGGCAGTGCGGGTGCTTGCACGTCGATGTGGATCCTGCTGCACGACGACCTGGCAGATCCAACATCGGAAGACCCGGTGTGCAGAGAGTCGACTCGAGTGACGGCCGCTGCGGTCGCAGGCGGCCAGACGTCGATCGACCCCAAAGTGATCGAAGGATGGCTGGGACCAAACGTCTTGAAACACCGCATGATCAACATGGCGGTGGGCGAGCCAACCATCGAAGGCGCGCTGAAGAACTACGAGAAACACCATGCGCTGTATATTGAATTCTCGCCCTACAACCATCTGGATGGAGAGGATCCGCCGCTGTTGATGACGTACGGGAACAACATGAAACTGCCGTCCGAAAGCGCCGGGCACGGAATTCACCATCCCGTGTATGGGGTGAAAATGAAGGAGAAGGCTGACAGTTGTGGACATGAATGCCATCTGCTGATCAGCGGAGTTTCAAAATCGGAGAAGTACGCCAGCGCAAACGATTTCCTGATGGCGAAGCTACTGGCACCTTAGCCGCCAGTTCGATCAGCCAATAGACCACTGCAAAAAGAGCGTTCAGAAACTGATAACACGCAAACGACTACTGAACCACAGCAACACCTGGAGGAATCGCAAATGTACTCACGACTGACGAGGGGGAATGGACTTCTTTCGGCGACTATCTTTGCAGTCGCGTTCTTGGCGACCACGTCTCAGGCTCGCGCCGACGGAGCGGTCACCATCACCGAGAGTGATGGCAAGGCGATTGTGCGGATCGACGGCCAGCCGTTTGCCGAGTACGTGTTTCAGGGGCACGCCAAACCGATTATCTATCCAATCATCGGGCCGTACGGAATCGAGATGACTCGCCACTATCCAATGAAGGAGGGCATCGACAACGAGGCTCACGATCATCCTCACCAGAAGTCGTTGTGGTATACGCACGACGACGTGAACGGCGTTCAGTTCTGGGCAGAGTATCCGCATAGGGAAGGCCAGAAGTTCGGTCGAATCGTGCAAACGGGAATGGAAATCGAAGGAAACGCGATTCAGGCCAAGAGCGACTGGGTGGCCCCCGACGGCAAGATCGTTTGCTCGGATACTCGCATCGTCACGTTCGGCACGACCGCGGTAGGCCGCTACATCGACTTCCAGATCAATCTAGAAGCCCCTCAGGGGGACGTCACGTTCGGCGACAACAAGGAAGGTACGATGGGAATCCGCACGCACCCGCTGCTGCGACTTCAAAGCGACGAGCGACGCGGAAACCACACGGCCAAAGGAAGCGCGATCAATAGCGAGGGAATCGAAGGAAAAGAGATTTGGGGGAAACGGGCCAAGTGGGTCGACTACTGGGGCCCTATCAACGAGAAGGTCGTGGGAATCGCCATTTTCGATCATCCGTCGAATCCGCGTCATCCGACGTGGTGGCATGCCCGGTATTATGGCCTGATCACGGCCAATCCGTTTGGCGCCCACGCTTTCGGGAAGGAGCCGGAAGGCACGGGCGACATGCGAATCCCGTCCGGCGAAAGCGTTGTGTTCCGCTATCGGTTTCTATTTCACACGGGAGATTACGAAAAGGCGAATATCGCCGGCGAGTTCGAGTCGTTTGCCAAGACAAAGCCAAAGTAACAACGGAGCGTGATCACGCCTACCGCTGCTGGTCGAAACTGACACGTTTAACCCGGAGCCGGAAGGCGACGGCGGAGGCGCATCGAGCCGCTCATGGCAACCGTCGCCTTCCGGCTCCGGGTTAAACGGGGGAAGATCCCTTTGCTCAGCGGTAGCGGCGTGGAGGGCGCGAAAACAACATAGGGGAGGATCACAATGGAACGATGTCCAGCGAATCCCGCAACTCGGCGGAGTTTTCTACAAACGGCATCTTTGGGCGCGGGGTTGGGCGTGTGGGCAGGCGTGCGCTCGGCATCGGGTGCAACGCCGGCAGCCAAGACGAGGCCCAGGAAGGATCGCTTGCCGCGCGAGGTTTGGGTGGCCAGCATCTCGCAGAACGGCATGACGGCAGGCAGTCACGAACAGATGACTCGGCAGATGCTGGCAAGGATGAAGGAAGTGGTCAGCTACGAGCCGGACATCGTTTGCCTTCCGGAGGTGTTTCCATTCGCCAATCTATCCGGCGGCAGGCCGCCTTTGGCCGAGGTCGCCGAAGAGCCCATCGGGCCAATCTCGGAGCCGTTTGCGAAATTCGCCAAAGAACACAACTGCTACATCGTCTGCCCCATCTATACAAAGCGAGACGGCCGCTACTACAACTCGGCGGTTTTCATCGACCGAGCAGGGAAATCATTGGGCGAATATCGGAAGATCCACCCGACAATCGGCGAGATGGAAAGAGGAATTGCGCCGGGCCCGCTCGACCCGCCTGTGTTCAAAACCGATTTCGGTGTGGTCGGTGCACAGATTTGCTTTGACATCGAATGGTTAGACGGCTGGCAGAAACTCAGAGAATCCGGCGCAGAGATCGTTTTCTGGCCTTCGGCCTTCGGTGGCGGATCCGTGGTGAATACCAAGGCGTGGCAGAACAAGTACTCCGTGGTCTCCTGCACGCGGAAAGGCACGACCAAAATCTGCGACGTTTCTGGCGAGGAAGTTGCACACACCGGCACCTGGGATCATTGGGTCTGCGCGCCGGTGAACCTGGAGAAGGTCTTCTTGCACACTTGGCCATACTGCCGGCGTTTCAAGGAGATCTACGCGAAGTACGGCCGGAGAGTCCGAATCAAGACCTTCCACGAAGAAGAATGGAGCATCATCGAAAGCCGATCGCCCGACGTGCGAATCGCCGACGTGATGAAGGAGTTTGACCTGCACAGCCACGAAGAGATGATTCAGGCAGCCGAGGCGGAACAAATCGCTCGGCGACAATGATCGTTCTATTCGCGTATTGGACACGCCAAAACGGAGCTTTGGAAGCATGAAACTGCCACGATTCGTTGCCCGGACAATTTCATATTTGCTTGTTTCCATCGTTCTTCCGTACGGATCCGCAAGACTTGGGGCTGCGGATCTTGCTGTCACGGTCCGCGATATGACGGGCCTCGCGGGACTGCGGCCCGTGACGGGCGGCGTGCCGCTTGGCGTTGGCATCGCACCAAAGGGCTCGCATTTTGTTCTGACCGATGAACGAGGAGAATTGGTGCCGTGCCAGACATCTGTCTTGGCGCGGTGGAAAGATGAAAGCGCGCGTTGGGTTCTGCTTGATTTCCAGGCAGCACCTCCACCTGGAGGAACGGCGCGATTCACACTTGCTTGCAGCGAAGGCGGACTGGCGCCGCAACTGCCGGTGAAGACAGACAGAATGAAGGGAACGATCCAAACAGGGCCGATGCGGCTTGGGCCGGTAGACGATGCGTTGCTGAGTATCAACGATCGACTGGACGTTAAGTTCACACTTATCGACGGTGAAGGCCGACTTTGTCAGGGTGTCGTCGAAACCCGCGACGTGGAGGCGAGTGGACCTGTGCGCGGTACGCTGCTTCTGCGAGGCGCGTTCCGCCGTCCCGATGGATCCCGCGTACTTGGCTTCCGGCTCCGTGCGTCTGTCTTTGCCGGGCTTTCCCGGGTCTTCCTGGAGCCGCATCTACTGGTCGATGCGGACACGGGCGTTGTACACCGGATCCGTGGGCTGTCGCTGGATATCGTCCCGCGCTCATCGCCGAAAGGAATCAGATTCGGCGGCGCGTCGGCGCAGCAATCTGAGGCGAACGTTCGCCTATTTCAGGTCGATGATCAGACTTGCCGTTTCGAGGGTGTCGAGGGGACGGTAGAGAAGGCTCCCGGCTGGGCCGTGATGACTGACGCTATCGGCACGATGGCCGTGGCCGCACGCGATTTCTGGCAGCAGTGGCCGAAGAGTCTCGAATGCGATGCCCATGGGCTGAAGATTGGGCTGTTCCCCACGTTTTCCGAGGGAACATTCGACCACATGGAACCCTGGTACAAGCACCAGTATCTGTTCAACGGCGAATGCTACCAGCTCCGGATGGGCCAATCGCGCCGGTGGCAAATCTGGGTGGACATGAAGGGCGACGGCGATTCACTCGTTCGAAGCGCAAATGCACCATTGGTGCCCGCTGCTGATCCGGCACAGGCCATCGCCGCCGGAGTCTGGGGACCAATCGCCGCGGCGGGCGGACCGGAGATGGAGGCCTACGATCGTTGGGCGGAGAATCTGTTCGTCAATGGGTACCTGAATAGCATCAAGGCGCAGCGTGACTACGGCACCATGAACAGGGGCGACTGGTGGGGCGAACGCGGCTGCAACTGGGGCAACCACGAATACGATACGCCAAAGCATATCCTTGTGCAGTTCGCGCGAACGGGCGACCCGCGATACTTCTATGGCGGCGATACGGCCGCGCGGCATACGAGCGAAGTGGACGTCATCCAGTTTGTCAACGGGGACCTGACCGACTATTTCCACAGGACGGTGGGCCGGAACTCCGCCTACCCCATCCGGCCCGGCATGGTGCATGAGCATTGCGTCGGGCACGTCAGCGGTTTCTATCCCGTCGACCGCATCCGTGAACTGTACGTGTCGCTTGGCATTGGGAAAACCAAGAATCCTTATCTTTGTTTGGATCCGTACAACCTGGGGCACATTTGGACGCAGGGAATGGTGTACGACTACTTCCTGACGGGCGATCTGTGGATGAAGGAGACGGTCGAAAAGATCGGCGGCAATTTGGCGCAGCTTGTCGAGGATCGGAAGTTTCGGTTCAAGAGCGGCAGCCATTCCGGCCGCGTCAATGGCTGGACCATGCTTGCCATCGCAGGCGCTTATGAGCTGAATTTCGACGACCGTTACCTGAAAGCGATGAAGCTGCTGGCTGACGATGCTCTTTCGGAGCAGGATCCGGACACGGGCGGGTGGCGGTACAAACTCCCTTGGGGCCACTGCTACTGCGACGACAAACACTGGGGCGAGGCGGCGTTCATCGGCGCTGTCCGACTGAACGGCCTGGGCAAGTATTACGAACTGACCGGCGATCCACGCATCCCGGAAGCCGTGCGGCGCGGCGTTACACACATGAACCGCGACACTTGGGAGGAGCAACACAGCGGCTGGCGTTACACGTCCTGCCCCAAATCGGCCTCGGGGCCCGGTCGCCAGACCGGGGTGATCGTCATGGCGCTGGTAAACAGCATCACGATGACCGGCGATGCCGAACAACTTCGGATTCTCCGAAAAGCTTGGGAGGCCAAATTCAAGGGGCTGCTGGTCGCCCCGACATCGCGACCCGGGCTTGGAAAATCATACTCGACCATCATGTACGGCTGCCCCGAAGCAATGCACCTTTTCGTCAACGACCCGAATAACGGCAACAATTCCAACGCCAAGTAAACTCGGGAAACGGAATGATGAATCTTCGCCCCTCGGCGGAAACGATCGCCATGGTGTTGGAGGTTATGGGGTTGACGCTGTACGCGCTGCTGGCGATTTGGGCTGCAGCGTCGCGGCGACATTGGTTTTTGCGTACTTGCATTGTGGGTGCAATCTTGTTGTTGGTGTTGGTCCTCCCGGCCCACGATTTGCTCATCAAGTTCTCGATTGTGCAGTTGATTGTGGTGACGGGCGTCACGCTATGGCGATGGCGACAACATCGCAGGCGGATCGCGACTGGGGCCCCTGTTGATCCCTCCGCCTTTAAACCTCAATTGTCTCTTGCCTCGGTCTTCTTGCTGACGGTCGTTGCGGCGGTCGTTTCTGCAGTTGCGGCACGCTTCGAGAATTTTTCGAGTCGCACATGGCTGCGGATCGTACTGCAGGGGTTCGTCTTTGGTGGTTCGGGCTTGTTGTGTCTGTGGTGTGTGTATGCTCGTCGCCCCCACTGGATCTTTCGCTGGATCGTGACGGGACTGTGTGGCGTTGGCCTCGCGACTATTCTTGCATTCCATCGTTGGGCCCTTGGTCTGGATGGAGGTACTTGGCAGTTAGCCGTGCTCTGGTGGCCGTACTGGGGCAAACATGTTGCCGTGTGGCTTGTCGGATTGACCCTCGTCCTTTATGTGTGGCGCGGGAGCCAATGGATGCAACTATCGCTTGACGATGTCGATGCCGCCACGCCGTGCCGCAGGCGTCGCGATTTGTCTCGCGTCGTTATGATTACGCTGCTAATCCTCGTCACAGCTCCGCCCGTCTATTTCTTCGTCCGGTTGCTGGTACGACCGCCGATTCCCGCTGTGGCTCTGCCGAATCCAAACGCCTACGACCGCCTCATCAAAGCTGGCAATTCGGTCGTTCTGCCGGCGGACCTCAGCGCCCAATCAAAAAAGGCCGATGCCTTACGAGCCCTGCTGGACTCCTTTCGGCCCGCGCTGGACGAATTGCGGATTGCCTTGCGTGAACCATGTGTAGTCCCCGTCGACTACGAGTCCAGGCCGCCATACCCCATGGAAACTCCCATCTTCAACTTGGCGCGGCTCCTGATCTGCGAAGAGCTATTGGCCAATCTGGAGGGCCGCCACGAGGATGCCCTGAAGGCGCTCCTGGACCGCGCCCGGCTCGCCGAGCACATGACTCGCGGCGCCACCGAGCGAGAATGGGAGGAGTTTGCTCATACGATTCGCCCATTTAGACCACATGACGGGGCGGTGGCGATTATCAATAACCAGGACGCCGCATCTTGTCGACAATTCGTGCGTGATTTGCAGCAGATTGAAACGAACCGTGAACCTCTGGAGCAAATCCAGCGGCGCACCTACATCCGACGAGCACACCATTCGAACTGGCAATCGCGCGCAGGACAGGTGATAGACGAATTGGCCGATGACACGTCAGACGAACAATATCTCCGCGACTCGTACAAGCTCTCGCAGGTGGATTTGCGTCGGGTGATCGTCGTAGCTGCAGTCAGGGCCTTCACGCTTGAGCACGGCAAGCTCCCGGATAAGCTACAGGAACTCGTGCCAGAGTACCTTGATGAAATACCCATCGACCCTTTCAGCACAGACTCCAAGCCGATTCAGTACGAGCTCACCGAGGAGGGTTTTCGGCTGACCAACGAACCCGCACACTCGCAGGGATGGGGCAGGAAACCCTTGTGGGTCTGGATACCGCCGGAGTTCAGACCGTAATGGCGCGAGTCTGCCTCTTGCTGCCAGTCACTCTTCCTGCCGGCCTTCTCGGAAGGCATACAGGTTCCCGTCGTCGCAACCTACGACCAGCAATCCACCAGCGGCGGCGGGCGGCGAGTGGGAAGGACCGCCGAGTTCGTAGCTCCAGAGCCGCGTGCCATCCGGCTTGGTCAAGACGACTTCAGCCTGCAATGTGGCAAAGCAGATGTTGTCGCCCAGAGCCAATGGCGCGGCTATCGAGGCAAGCTCCGTGGCCCCCTCGAGCAGCTGTGGTTTGACGATGGAAACGCCTTCGAGCGTCGGAAGCATCGAATCGGGCGGTGGTCCCCCTTTGTCCTCTATGGAAATGGATGTCGCACCGTTCGTTCCATACTGGCCCTGGACACCCGACTGAAACAGCCTGTCCCCGACGAAGGCCATTCCGCCGTAACCGTACGAGCCGTCGGCAATGCGGAGCCACGTGCCTTTGTCTGGGTCGAGTTCGACGATGTAGTAAGCACTGCGGACCCAAAGTCGATCGCGGTAGAAGGAAATGGCTTCGGTCGAGACCGGAATGAACGACTGCCAGATGGGCTTGCCGGATTTCAGGTCGAGGCACCAGACCCAATCGGCCCACGCGGCCGCAATGACGCGATCGCCGTGAATGACTGGCGGTGCCTTAATACAGAAGCTGCTCGTGCGCAAGTTCCACAGTTTCCGGCCCGATTGGCGATCGAGCGCATAGAAGTTGTGGTCATTGGAGCCGAAGACGATCACGCCGCCCGCAACTGCGGGAGATACCTGAACCGGCCCACCTGTCTCGAATTCCCAAACGGGTTTCCCCGTTTGCGCATCCAGTGCATACATTCTGCCGTTGTCCGATCCGCAATAGACAACGCCATCGGCAACCGTCGGCGAACAGCGGAAAGGATGACCGGTGTCGAATTCCCAAATCGCCCGACCTCGCCCGGCGTCTACGGCTACGATCTTGCCGGATTCCGAGTTGGCGAACACAACGTCGTCGACAATAGCCGCGGAAGTAAGCACACGGCCTTTCATGTCAAACTTCCAGGCAAGTTCCAATGGTGGCTTCAGGCTCATGCCGGTGGCATTGATTCGATCCAGGCCTCCGCCTTGCATGGACCAGTTGGTTCCGGGCTTCGCCCGTTGACCTCGCTGGGACAGAAGCTCAGCCACATCGGCTTCTGAAGCAGGCGACGATTGGTCTTTTGCCTCTGGAGCGATTGGTTCGTCCTCTTTCGCGGGAGCAAAGCAGTAGGCCCTTCCGTCCCGGCTGGCGAAATAGAGACGTCCGTAGGCGATGGCTGGGTCGCCGCAAATGGTATTGGTCGTTGGGAAACGCCAGACCGATTTGCCGCTAGTCAGGTCAATGGCGTTCATGGTTCCATACTTGCCCGTGCTGCTCGGAGTGTCCGCCAGGCGGAATCCGCGCAGAGACTCGATGTCCCCCGTCCGCTCCGGGACCGATGTGCCGATGTAGGCATACTTGCCCGAGACAGCCGGCGTGCAGCATCCGGCACTGGTGAATTCGTTATGAAAGATCCAAAGCGGCTCGCCGGTCGTTCGTGACATCGCATGGAGCTTCGGGCCCCACGGCTGATAAAGCACCAGATCTTTGGTCAACGTGACCGGCGGGTTGTAATGGTTGGCCACGCAGGACTTGGCCCAAATTGTCTTTCCCGTGCTGCAATCCAGCAGGTAGAGCTTTTCGTCGGCGGAAGACCACATGGGGCACGCAAGGACGGTTCCATCAGAGGTCATGGGGGCCCATGGATAGATGTTCTCGCGGCGCCAGAGAATCTCGCCGTTTTTTGCGTCCAGTGCCGTGATGGCGCCGCGGAGCTTCTTTGCCCACTCCTTCGCACCTGGGCTGCGACGCACGTTCGCCCGAGTCGCTACAAACACTCTGCCACCGGCAACCGTTGGCCCGATTGCATACTCGCCAGCATCACTGCCAAGCGCCGTCCGCCAGGCGCGCCGACCTGTTGCAGCGTCGAACGCAGAAATTGCGGGATCTGTTCCGCCTTCGCCGCAGTAGACCATTCCATCCGCAATGGGCAGGCCGCCACGGTTCACATCCTTGCCCAGCGGGCTCAAGGATCGCTCCCAGAGCACCGAACCGGTCTTGGCGTCCAGAGCCATCACTGCCGACGACTTATGACGTCGCCAAAGGAGCACGCGGCCATTGTCGTAGGCGGGGACCGTCAAATGGCCAATGTATCCGACGTATCCGATGGATGGGTCGCGGTATTCCCAGCAGAAGTGGCCAGTCTCCGCATCGAGTGCCACAAGCGAATGAGCATTGGCCACGCTCACGTAGACCTTGCCTCCGCCCACGACGACTCCGACGCCGGCATCTCCTGATGCGTCTCCGTCCAGTCGGTACGACCACACGAGTTTCAACGGAGCCTTGACCGTATCATCCGGCGACAATCCAGTGAAGCCAGAGTTGCCCTTGAGTTGCGGCCATTCAGACGCGGGTTGCTCGTCGGACGCTGCTACCGCTGCCAGACATCGGAAACAAACGAATCCCCATACGAACATCTCTTTCGCTCGAATAAGCATCGGAATCGCCTTCCTACAGACAGTTAAACGAAACTCACCTGATTACAAATTGTAAGTACCTTGTCGCTTCTCTGTTTGGCGTGCCTCAAGTTGACTCGAAAACAATGGATTGCAATATCTCGTCTATTCACAACCGGCGCCGCAACAGCAGGGCTCGTCGTCCGGGTCGATCGTGCGGATCACCAGGTATTTCATCTTGTCGGTGAAAAACTTGGTTCCCGCGTGCATGACACCTGAAGGGAAAAAGACCGCGTCGCCGGGCCCAACACGGTGGGTCTTTCCCGCAAAACTGAACTCGGCCTCTCCTTCCAAGATGTAGAGCGCCTCCTCGGCCGCATGAGCGTGTTGGCTTGCCCAACCGTCTCCGCATGGATTAAGTTCGGTCACATGGACATGTATCTTCCTGGCCCCGTGTTCCTGTCCCACCAATGATTTGTACGATGCTTTCGTCTTCTCCACGTTCGTCTCTCCCGGCCGATGTTACCTGCAACCAAAAGTCCGACAGCAATTCTCTCTGTTTCTAGCCCGTCGCGTTTCCAGCGTCAATGCAACGGCGGAACAACGCGCTTGACGAGAGCAGACGGAACGCCCTTTTTGAGATTAGCGAGTTGCAGTTGGATGACGCTCGGAATATGCTCATCAAAGACTCGACCGGATCAATCCGGCTCTCACGAAAGGACGTAACGATGAAACGTGCGACGAGTATCTTGGTTGCAGTGTGCACGCTAATTGCCTCGCCGGCTTCGGCGGGCGAAGGGAGCGAAGGCAAACGCACATCGAACGGCATCTGGATCGAACGTCGCGCGGAGGACATGCCGGGCCTGGAGATGGGCCCCTTTGTGCGACTCGAAGATGGCGGAATCCTTACCGTTGATCGGGCCCAGAGTGCTCTCGTTAGCCATGACGAAGGCAAGACTTGGGAGAAGCACACCATACTTGATGATCCATCGAAGCATGCCATCCGGCCCGAGCGGGCGCTTTTGCGAACTCGCAGTGGCGTAATCATCCTGGCCTTCATGAACGATCGCGAAAAGGCAAATTGGAAGTGGGACCCCAAGATCTCCGATTCGCCGGATGCACAACTGCCCACGTACGCCGTGCGCAGCCTGGATGAGGGCAAGACCTGGCAGGATCTTCAAAAGCTCCATGGCACGTGGACCGGGGCGATCCGTGACATGGTTCAGACCAAGAGCGGCAGCGTGGTGTTCACGTCCATGATGCTTCTGCACGATCCGGGTCGGCATTCCGTATTGACCTACGCTTCCAAGGACGACGGCAAGACGTGGACCCGCAGCAACATCCTCGACCTGGGCGGGATCGGTCATCACGGTGGCGCAACCGAGGCGACTCTAGCGGAACTGCGCGACGGGCGTCTCTGGAAGCTGATCCGTTATGTGCAGCTCCACATAACGGACCTTATGTGAAGCTGCTGATTA
>CAZUAH010000004.1:0-80440 GCA_964617665.1 uncultured Pirellulaceae bacterium | reverse complement strand
GAGCGAGCCAAGAATGCCGGTCTCTCGACAATCGGCATTCACCATCAGAACTCGCCAGAGGCCGTCATTCGATGCGTGCAGTCCGATGCCGGTCAACGGTTCACCGAACAGTGCCGAAAGCTAGGTCTTGCAGTCGAATACGAACTCCACGCCATGAAGGAATTGCTTCCTCGTGAATTGTTCGTGAAGAGCCCCAACATGTTCCGCATGGACGACAAGGGGCAGCGGATGTCAGATTTCAACTGCTGCGTGCATTCCGAGCGAGCTTTGGAGATCATCTGCAAGAATGCGGTGCAAATCGGAGAAGTGCTTCGTCCAACCACCGGTCGCTATTTCTACTGGGGTGACGATGGGAGGCCGTGGTGCCGCTGTCCGAAGTGCCGGGAACTGTCGCCTTCTGAACAGGCATTGGTGATCGAGAACCGGATTTGTCGGGCATTGCGAAAAGTGGACCCAAAGGCGCAAGTCGCGCACCTTGCCTATCACAACACGTTGGTACCCCCGAAGAACGTCAAACCGGACGAAGGAGTCTTTCTCGAATTTGCTCCCATCAAACGACGTTACGACATTCCCTATGAGAAACAGCAAGACCCGAAGTTGGCCGAAGGGCTACATGCTCTTGACGCCAATCTAGAAGTGTTCCCGAAAGAGACGGCCCAAGTGCTGGAGTATTGGCTGGACGTGTCTCGATTCTCTCGATGGAAGCGGCCCGGCGTGAAGCTGCCTTGGAACAAGGAAGTCTTTCTTGCCGATGTCGAGACCTATCGGAAACGAGGCATCCGCCATATAACGACCTTCGCTGCATGGATCGACGCCAAATACGAGGAGCGTTTCGGACATTTGGGTTTCATCGGAGAATATGGGGTGGGTCTGTCCACATCACGCTCCAATTGACTAAGGGAGTCGAACGAATGCCTCGCATCAAAGTAGCCGCCGCCCACGTGGCGCCCGTCTTCTTGGAAGTCGCTGCGACGATTCAGAAAACGTGTTCGATCATTTCCGAGGCGGCGGAACACGGTGCTGGATTGGTAGCCTTCCCGGAAGCGTACATACCGGCATTTCCTGTTTGGAGTGGTTTGCGGTCGCCGATCTACAATCACGAACTGTTCTGCCGTCTTGTAGCCAATTCGATTCTCGTGAACGGGCCTGAGATGGCTCAACTCTGCGAAACCGCACGAGAGAAAGAGATCCTCGTGTCGATCGGTTTCAACGAGGCAACGAGGGACAGCGTAGGGTGTGTCTACAACAGCAATGTCTTGATTGGGGAAGACGGAGCAATCTTGAATCATCACCGCAAGATTGTGCCGACATTCTACGAGAAGCTGTCTTGGTCGCCCGGAGACGGCGCTGGATTGCGGGTTTGCGACACCAATTGCGGTCGAGTCGGCATGTTGATTTGCGGCGAAAACACGAATCCTCTTGCCCGATACACGATGATGGCCGAGGGTGAGCAGGTCCATATCTCCACGTATCCACCCATTTGGCCTTCACACGAGCCGGGCAAATGCACCTACGACCTTGCCCATGCAATTCGCCTGAGAGCAGGTGCACATTCATTCGAGGCCAAGGCGTTCAACATTGTGTCTTCTGGCTTCATGGACAATGCCATGTTCGACTTTCTGGCACAACTGGACCCGAATGCGGGCAAGATTCTTGAAGCAAGCCCCCGAAGTGTTTCGTTGATCACGGGTCCGAGCGGTACTCCGGTGAGCGAAGAGCGATGCGACGAAGAAGGTATTCTCTATGCCGAACTCGACCTCTCTGAATGCGTGGAACCCAAACAGTTTCATGACGTGTCGGCTGGATACAATCGATTTGACATCTTTCAATTGACGGTCAACCGAACGCGGACTCGACCGATTCAATTTGCCAGCATTTCCGAACGACAGCCGCAATCAGAGATCAACGTGGCAAACGAGAAACCGACCGATTCCGCGTGACAATCGCACAAATGCCACCGGCAAAACGCCCGATGCACTCTGGGCGGAGTATGCGAAAACGAGAGCAGAGTCATAACCTTCTCGCAATCCCCCTCCTTGTGTTCCTTTCCGTGTTTTCACCGTGACCATGCTCGCGGTTTCCCGACTTCAGGATGGCGGTTCAATCGTCGTCGCTCCAATTGTCTTCGCGTTGCTCGCCGTGTATACCACGTTGTGAACGTGACTACCTAGAGAAGGCAGTGTCAAGCGTTCACGCTCGATGGATTGCCGGAGACTGAGATGGACAAACGAAGCTCGATTCGATGGCTGCAGGCTCTTGCCTGGTCCTTGTGTAGCGTCCTCGGAATCGGCCGTGTGCATACGGCCGAGGCGGATGGGGCTGCCGAGGCGGAACTACGTGCGCTGTCTGCCAGGGTGCCGACGTTTCAGGTAGTCAACTTGCCAACGACTGCCGGTACGGTGGTCTTGCGGCCCGAGCAATCGCTAACAGTCGAAGACTTGCGCGGCGTGAACCTGGACGACGAACCGCCGGTGCTTGGGCAACCTGCCGAAGCGTACGACGAACGTATGGCCGACGGATATCCTGCTGGCCAGGCACCGTATGTGGCTCGCGGAATCAAACCGTTTCGTTTGAAGTACTTCAACTGTGAATTCAACTACGGCGGCTGGCACAATTTCGATATGGCCGACTATGCCGCGGCTCATGGCTTCAACATTATCTACCCATACGTGCGCAAGATGGGGCAGCGATCGCATCTACCCGCAGGCACGAAGTGGTTGACCTGGGGCGGCTTCATCAACTGGCACAAATGGTTCGGCGAACATGGACTGCCAACGGACCGATACGATCTGCTTGTGGACAAGGATCTTGTGCAAATCCACCTGCAAGAAGGCAAATTCAAGCGTCCGTCGGACCCGACGGAACTGAAACACTGCGGCGACTACCTGATGATCGACATGGAGCACCCGGTACTTTCGCCCGACCGACTGCGGGAACAGGTTTGGTACCCGGCGGACGCCCCGGAAACTGATAGACAATCCTTTGAAAATCGCTACTACGATGGCTATGCCCAAACGTACATCTCGGCAGTCACGGCAGCTCGCAAACAAGGCTGGAGCAACATCAGCCTGTACGGATGGGCGCCCTACGGCCGGACATGGGGCGGTCTGGAAAAGCCGGAGGTCGAATCCGGTACACACCACGCCTGGAACGCCTTCGGCCGACAGATCTACGATGTCGTGGATATCATCAACAACTCGGTCTACTGCTTCTACTGGTCGCCAAGCAATGTCGCGTACACGCTGGCCAACATCGACTCGAACATGGCTCTGGTGAACTCGATGCCGACCAAGAAGCCCGTCCGGCCATACTACTGGACGCTTCTCCACGGCGGCGGCGGGGGATGGCGCTGGTGGAAAGGCCAGCCGATTGCCAATGAAGAGAAGCGAGCCATGATCGCCATGGCGTTCTTCACGGGAATCGAAGGATTCGACACGTGGAACTGGTCCGGCACCGGCAATCACCACGTGCCGCCGGCGCTTACAAGCAAAAAGAACGGCAAGGACTATTTCACCAGCGGCGCCGATGTGATGTTGAAGGATGAATTGGAACTGGTACCAGAGAACGCGCCGGCCGGAGCCAAACCGGAGCGACTGAAGCGTCACGACGTTGTCCACGTGCTGAGCGGCGACGAGGTAGAGAACATCGTGCGGTTCCAGAAGATCCGTCACGGGGCCGAGAATCACGGCATCACGGACGACCAACCCGTATTCGCCATGCCGATTCAAGAACTGGAAGGCCACCTGCGTGTCAAGTCCGAACCCGTGGCTGCCATGATCGAAGGCATGGCATTGGTGAAGCCGTTCGAGTACATCCTGCGGCACGGCGAAGTGAAGATCGACGTACCCGCTCGCCGGCAGTTCAAGCAAAGCCTGCCGATCGTGCGCCGAGTGGAATTGGGCCCGATCCACATCCTGATCACCTACGACCCCAAAGTCGTCTACGGCGGCGAACCGCGCGAAATCGTACTCACCGACTTCGACGGGCAACAAGGACGGACGCTACGACTGCCAGCCGATGAGCAAACCCGGATTTTCGTGCTGCACGAAGAGTGAATCGTCGTCTGCGTCAAACGGACCCGAGACAAACTCGGCTCCCTGCGCTTCCATTTCTTTCCTTGTGTTGATTGGCCTTTTGTGGGGCGATATACTAACCCAAACATGGTTTCGCTGTGCGGTTGCGTCGGTAGGTCAGTATCGGAGTAATGGGCGCTGAGAATGCAGCAACGTCAGGAAAGAGGGGCATGCGAATGGGTAGACTAATCGAAACAAGCGATGGGATCCTGATTGAGGTTGAGACCCAAGGGTACGAGAAATGCGCGGCTGGCACAGCCAAGAAGGTCGAGAAGGGATTGGACCAGATCGGCCCCTTGCTCGCCAAGGCCTGCGACACCATGAAGGACTTCTGGAAAGAGCAGGTACAGGGCGTCGACATCGAACAAGTCCAGATCCAATTTGGACTGAACTTCGAGGCGGGAGGCAGCCTATACATCGCCCAGGCGAAAGCGGGCGCGAGCGTTTCCGTAACCGCTACTCTGAAGAAACCGGTTGCATAGGATGGCGTCCAACGAACGCATTTCGGTCTGGCCGATTATCCATGGAGACGATGCCGAAAGGTATGGCACTGGGGTCGTCGTGCATACCAGGGCCGCTGATGAAGCTGGCACCTGCACGGCATTCCTGGTCACTTGTTCTCACGTGGTTACCGATATCGGTGAGCGGAGAATGACGGTGGGAGGCTGCCGTGCTGAGTTGGTATCAAAGGGACGCAAACATGATACAGATCTTGCTGTTATCAAAGTCGTTCTGCCGGCGAACAGAGTCCAGGCAATGCCTGCTGATCCCACGGTTTCCCAGTACATGTCAGGCGAAGTTCGTGGGTACTGCCGTACCGAAAGCACTCACGATCTGACTCCATTGCACGCTCAAGTCACTAAGTTCATCGTTCCCGTTCCACATTACGGCATGCCCGCGCCAGCGAAGGTACAGGTGACAGTCGAGTTGGACGAGGGAATAGAACCCGATCAGATCGAAAAAGGCTATAGCGGCTCGCCTCTAGTGGTCGATGGATCTGTCCGCGCTGTCGTCGACGCAAGACGACTTGCTGTCGAACGCGATCGTTTCAAGGTGGGCACTGCCGTTCGGATCGGCGAGTTGGAGGGAATCTGGCCTCAGATGCCCGATGTTCTACGTCGGCAGATCGCTGGCGTCTCAGAAACGCCTGAACCGATTCGACACCTACTGCAACTGAATGCCCAAGTTCCCTCGGAGATCGCGCGGAACGTGTTCGATATTGCCTACAACGATTTGCCTTCTTGGCCGAGTCGTGACGGGGCCCGTGATTTCTCTGACTGTCTATGCCGGTTGAGAAACCACGATTGTGTGGAACTCGAAGATCAGCGCTACCACCCGCTCGGCGTGTATCTGCAGCGCGTAGCAGACGCACTTGAGCTGTCCGATCAGCCCAATGATCCCGAGACGCCCCAACAGTTGCGTCAAGCTGTAACAGCAGGGGACTATGAGCCTTCCACGCTGCCTGGCACGAGAACGCGGGAACGGCCTGCCGAGCCGCAGGAGGCCTTAGTCCTTCGCATCGTTCGGGATGTGGATGGGATCGAGGAAGCGGGCGGTGCCGAGGTGCGGCTGCGCGTGTTGCCCTATCTGTGGAAGTACGACTCCGAGCCCTGCCCGGAACAGTGCAACGATGGTGTATGCCGGTGCGTTTCGGCAGTCGAGAAGTCTCGCTTGTTCTTTCTGGGCGGCTTTGCATTGGAAACCTCGACGGCTCGGCTGATCGCCGATCTGCAAGGGAGTATTTCGGAGTGGTTCACGAAGTTCTGCGGGGGTCTTCCGAATCGCGTCCAGTTCTTCGTGCCGCGGCCCCAGGCTGAGGATGCCATGATGGCCGGCGTCGATAGCGTGCCGATTCGGCTGGATGACGGGAACGAGGGCAATTTGAATGCCTGGGCCGCCGCGTCCTACCACATCGACGACCGATTGAATAGTGAATCGGGGCGAAAGCAATTGGCCGTTCGCTTAGAGGAAAGATCTGGTGCGATCAAGCTTGCCACGCCCGCTAAGACATTGAAACAACTCAGCGAGAGCGGAAACACCAACTACGATTTCGTTGTCGTGAAGAACGAGAACGCTCCATTCGTGATCAGTTGTTTGCGGGACGCATCATCGGTGATATGTGCCCTGTTTCGATCTGCTGATACCGCCCGGCGCAATCTATCCAGTGCCCTTCGCTCGTCCGTACCCATCGTGCTGGTTAGCCGTTCGTCGGGGTCGGCCGCGACGTTGAACAGATTGTTAGGGAATTCCACTTGCCTGCGCCGATTTCCACACGACTTGCAGCAGAAAGCCGCCTCCGGCGCCGCGAGCGCCTCGCAAATCGCAGCAATTATTGACTTGCCCGAATACGGCTGCGATTTCAATACAGCCGAATTGGAACCGATGCACAACGAAAACCCTTAAGTGACGAGGAATCCGTCGTGAACGACTGGCAGATCTACACTGCGGACCGGCCGCCCGAGAACCCATTCAAGGAGCGACTGGAGGCACCGCCCTGGCGCAAGTTCCAGGATTCGGGTGAGAAATCGGCAGGACTTCAAGTGCGTCGTGGGCAAACGTATCAGCCCACCGACAAGGAAGTAGACGCCGTAAATGCTTCGATACACCTGCGGCGTCCGCTTCTTCTGACCGGTGATCCGGGATCGGGAAAGTCGTCGCTGGCCTTCTCGGTCGCGTGGCGTCTGCGACTCGGCGAAGTTCTCTACTGGCCCATCAACTCTAAGACGACGCTGGAAGAAGGGCTGTATCGATACGACGCGATCGCCCGGCTGCGCGATGCGAACCTCAGCAAGACCGACCCAAAGTCGAAGTCTCGTCAGCACGAGCAGATCGAGCGGTACCTAACACTGGGGCCGCTTGGTACAGCCTTGGCACCGCGCAACGATGCAGCCGATCACCGCCCACGGATTCTGCTGATCGACGAGTTGGACAAGAGTGACATCGATCTACCCAACGACTTGCTTCACGCGTTCGAGGAAGGCTTCTACGTAATTCCGGAACTGGAACGGCTCGACCGCGACGAACCGCTGGAGATTCGCACGGCGTATCGAGGATTGACTCAGGACAAAGCTCCCGCGGAAGATGAGAAGGTACCGATCGAGAAGGGCAAGGTTCCTTGTCGAGAGTTCCCGATAGTGATCATTACTAGTAACGGCGAGCGCGAGTTCTCTCGCGCCTTCTCTCGACGCTGCATTCGCCACAGAATCGACCGAATCATGGAACCCGACCCACTGGAACAGATCGCCCGTGGACATTTCGAGTCAGAGGATGAAGACGCGATTTGCCTGGATCCGGAAAGGCTTGGCGAGGTGATCGACCGCTTCCTCGAAAAACGGCGGGATAACGAAGCCCTGGCAAACGATCAGTTACTCAGTGCGCTGTATCTGGCCAACTCCTTCGATTTCGATGCCAAGCACGACGTGATTGAGTTGATCCTGCGGCATCTGCAGTAGTCTTCCGAAGATACCATTCCGGTTGAAGAACGCTTTCAAGCATGAATGACGCCTATAGGAAATTGATCGGCGTTTTGGAGCAAGGCGGCATCCTGAACCGCTTCCCCTGCCTCGCCGATGCATTGTGGCTCGCCTGTCGGCGGCCCGCCGAACGCGAGCGAGCCGAGGAAGATCTACCAGAACCGAGAATGTCTGATCAGGAAGACGCAGAAACGCCTGTAGTTGCCCCGCTAGTCGAAACTCCACCAAAACTGCAACCACCGCCACGCGTCCCGGCCGAGCCGCCTCCGCTGGGCATCAAGCCGCTACGAATCACGCTTGACGCGGCCGAATCGGATGAGCTCCAGGCCGTGGTACCGGATAGGCGCGGAACAGCCCAAGCCCCGCCTGGCCCGGCGATTCATGTCCCGTCGCCGCCGAGTCTTCCGGAACGCGATCGATTTGCTCGACAGCTCAAATTGCTGCGACGTCTGCATACCAGCGTCAGATGCAGGGAGCTCAATCTCGATGCTACGCTTAGACGCTTCTGCGACGAGGAGATTCCCGAGCCCGTTTTCTCGGCTGGCTACGAGCGGGCACTCAACCTGACACTCTTGGTCGACCAGTCGCCCACAATGGACCTTTGGCGGAATATGGCCTGCGAGTTCTTCGGTGTGCTGGAGGCCAGTGCGGCCTTTCGGCGCTGCCGGGCATTGCTCTGGTCGATCGAAATCGATGACGGACGCGCATGTGCGTCATACTCGCCTCTGCACTCTGGAGTTGCCCGGAATGAACCAAGGGAAGATACTGCCGACCAAGCCAGCGAAATCGAATTCGCGGCGCGTGACGTCGTTTTTCTGTTTTCCGACTGCACGGCACAACGATGGTCTCGAGGCGATTGCCTGGCTGAATTGGAGGGGTGGGCGCAGCGTGCCCATGTGGTGGTCGTCAATCCACTGCCGCAGCATTTCTGGCCTAGAACATCGTTGGAAAGGGCTGAACGTGTCAATCTTCACATGGATCAGGTCGCCTCCCCGAACGCTTCGTTTCGTGCTTCGTCGCCGACTCGAACTGGCGTGGACCCGACGCTCGACCGATACGTCCCGATGCCGATCGTGGCTCCCGACCCGGGCCACATGTACGCGTGGACGCGGTTTATGGCGCTCCGCCGCCGCAGCTTCCCGGGGCGTCTGTTTTCGGTAGCCAATTCGCCGCCACAGCCCGTCGACCACGGGGGCAAGCGTTTTGCATCCCGTGAGCGGCTGGCGATGTTCAAACGCCAGGCGCGCCCTGAGGCGGTCGAGTTGGCCAGATTGGTGGCTGCGTCGCCGGTCATCAACCTGCCCATCGTGCGTCTGCTTCGTACCGAGGTGCTTCCAAAGGGGCGCGTCGGCGTGGAGCCTGACGACTGCTCCTATGACGCCGAGGTGATGCTCAGCCCGCTACTCCAGGTTGTGCCGAACATCGATGCTCCGGAACCGGATCAGGTGATGTACTGCTTCCCGGACGAGGACATGCGCGCCTGCCTGGTTGCCGAGTTACCCCGTTCGCGGATCAGAGATGTCTTTGACACGATCGGCTTCTACATCGAGCATGAAGCACTGCCTCCGGATGCGGGACGTTTCGACGGCTTCGTCGCCATGCTGCGCAACCCGGAACATGCCATTGGAGATGAACTGTACCGCGTGCACGAGGTTGTACAGGTTGCCGCCCGGGTCATTTTTCGCCGCTTGGGTGGCATGTACGCGGACTTACTCACGAGCCAAGGGCAACCTCGCTTCTTGACCGAGTTGAACGTAGCGTTAGGTCAGGTCGAAGCGGCTCGCAGCGCCGGCGACTTAGCTACGGCGCTTCGAATCTTGGATGACGCATACGAGGCTGCAGCGTCCAAGAACTGGCAAGATGCCAAGCCGCTTCTGGAAGAACAGTTACGTTTCTACCGCGGGTTGCTGCGTGTGCCGGATCTCATACCAAGTGGCGTTGTCGTGCGCGAGCATTTCGTCGAACCTACGACCGGAATGGCGTTGGCGCCGATTGCGGCTGGCAGCTTCGTAATGGGTTCGCCGGATACCGAGCCGGAACGGTACGAAGACGAGGGCCCGCAACATCGTGTGACGCTTTCATATGACTTCTGGATCGGAATCTGCCCAGTAACGCAACGACAGTACGAAGCGGTGACAGGCGAAAACCCGAGTGCGATAAGGGGCCCGAATCGCCCGGTGGAAAACGTGTCCTGGGACGATGCGGTGGCCTACTGCGAAAGGCTGACAGAGAGGGGTGTTAAAACGAGCCATAGGTACGGCCGATACGCGTTTCGCTTGCCGACCGAGGCCGAATGGGAGTACGCCTGCCGAGCCGGGACGATGACACGGTGGAGTTGTGGTGACGACGAGGATACGCTGGGGCGTGTGGCATGGTATGCAGGCAATTCCCGAGAAACAACGCATCCTGTGGGTGCCAAAGAGCCAAACAACTGGGGCCTGTATGATATGCACGGAAACGTCTGGGAATGGTGTCTGGACGCTGCGACCTTGAGAGGCGTTAGCGTAGAAACGGACACGTATGTGGATGGTGTGGTCGACCCAGTTTGCACAGATGGTGTTATTCGTGTATATCGCGGCGGCAGCTGGCGCAACGCTGGCGACTTCTGCCGTTCCGCGGCTCGCAGCGCCAGCGAGGCCGCCCTTCGCGGCGTGGACGTAGGCTTTCGCGTTTGCTTGGCCAGTTGTCCGATGCGGAGTAAGCCGTGACGGAGAACTGCGAATGAAACACCTCCAAGCGAAGCGGGGGGGACGCATCGGGCAGGAGGCGGGCTCGGCGAGCGGGTTCGTTCGCGGTGGAATTCCGGCTAGCCCGTTGGGCTCGAACATCGTATGCGAGGGAAACGCCTTCGATTGGTGGCAATAGAGCCGACCTACCGCGAAAAGGCAACACAAGGCAGACAAATGCACATTCCGTTTCGACGGTGATGGCAGACCAGATTCCCTCATCGATGTTTCGGATTAGATGCGTCGTAATAGAATTGTCATATTCACCGACAACTGATCTGGGAGGGCTGGGCAGTTGAGCCGAACCGAAGTTACGTCGAAGTTGCGAATCGACCGCGTCTGGCGCGAAGCGGGACTAGCCGAATTGCCAGACGTGGAGGCGGACGCCGCCTACGGCAAGGATCGCCAGAGGCTGCGTTCCCAAATGGCGGTGTTCAAAGGATGGACTGCGTGGAAATTGGAGGAGTACGACGCTGCCGTGGCCGCGTTCCATGCCGCTTTGGACCAAGAAAACCGGGATTCCGAACTGGAGGCGTGGATGCTTCGCCACTTGCTCGAACGCCGATCGGATTACCTGCAGCCACCGGCCAACGGCGCTTGGCCGAAGCACAGTCTACGCCTTCATCCCAGTGGCCCCATGGTGCTCGCTGAAGAAACCTTGCCCAGCAGATCCGACGATTCGATCTATAACCAGACAACTGTCGCCGCCCTGCAACTGTTACATCGTTTGTTGCTTGCCGAGCCTTTCGAGTTCCGACGCGTGGCACCCGTCTACTTTGCGTATCATGCGATAGTGGAACCCAGAACTGGCATGGTACTTGCGCCGATTACGGCCGGCAGCTATTTGATGGGCTCGCCGGATACCGAAGCGGGCCGGCTTGGCGACGAGGGGCCGTGCCATCATGTGACGCTATCCTGTGATTTCTGGCTGGGGGTCTACCCGGTTACGCAGCAGGAGTACGCAGCGATGATTTGCGACAATCCGAGCGAATTCGGAGGTCCGAAGCGTCCAGTGGAGAAGGTATCTTGGGATGATGCCGTGGCGTTCTGCGAGAAGTTGACGCAGGCAGCGGTGACGTCTGACCTTGTGCCGGACGGGTATGCGTTTCGCCTGCCGACCGAGGCGGAGTGGGAGTATTGCTGTCGCGCTGGGACGAAAACAGCAGCCGCGTTCGGTGACAGCCTCAGTAGCGAGCAGGCGAACTTCGACGGCAACTATCCCTACGGCTACGCGAACGAGGGACCATACTTGGAGCAGACCAGCGACGTGGGAGGCTACGCGCCAAACGCCTGGGGCCTGTACGACATGCATGGGAACGTGTGGGAATGGTGCCTGGACTGTGCGGAATGGGCCGAGCACGTGAATGAGGTGAAGACAGGCACATACTTGCACGACGCGGTTGATCCCTTGTGCAAGGTGCGCGGTATCCGCGTGTGCCGAGGCGGCAGTTGGTATCGCGATGGCGTAAGTTGCCGTTCGGCGTATCGCGACGCATGCACGCCCGATGGTCGTGACTCGGATTTGGGCTTTCGCGTCTGCTTGGCCTGCATTCCCACCAGGGACGCGCCGTGATGGAGACCGGCGAAGAATGCGACCCGAAGCGAGGTCGCATCCGGCCGGTCGCAGGCACGGAGAGCCGTCTTGGTCGCCGTCGTCAGGCGGCGCGATTTTTCCCGACCGCCACGCTGCCCACCCCTCAGATGCGATATATCGCGACCGGTGAGGATTTGCACGTCTTCTTGTTTAACCGCGACCCAGCGGGGAGCGCGTGATGCGGCAACGGACGTAAACTCCGACGCGCTCCCCGCTGGGTCGCGGTTAAACGAGTCATCTTCGACCGGGAGCGGTATAATTGTCACTCGGCTACTCGTCACAAACGACGCCAAACGCCTGATCTGGATCCAGGGAGAAGTAGCCGCTCAGTTCGTCGCCTGCCTTGATCCAGACATCGTCGACAACTCCAATCGGAGCGCGATCGATTTGGATTTTCCACCATCCAACGTCACCAGTCGCGACCGAGACCTTCTTGCGATCGACCGAAACGGTCGTGCAGTCGAATTCAGCAGCCACGCGTCCATCCGGCGTGTACAATGTGGCAACTGCGGTTTCACCCGGTGGCGTTGCCTCCAACGACAAATGAAAGCTCTTCTGGCCATCCCGTACCTGGAAATAGACCGGCGTTACCTTGTTCAGTAAATGAAGACCCTGGTCGCTGAGTTGTGAGTCGACGGCCCAGGCCGCGCCTGATACGTCCACCATATACGAAGCCGTGCCGGCCGTGATGATCAGGTGATAGTAGGGCGAATCCGTCCCATCTAGTTCGATCGGCAACTCGCCGCTCATCAATCCGCTCGTAACTTCCCCGCCATCGGATCGATAGACACTGTACGTGACCAGTTTTCCGCGAGTCGTGATGCGACTGAACTCCACCAAGACTCGTTCCGTGCCCGTCGGACATAGCACCAGATGCTGGTTGCCTCGTAGAAGAAACGGCTTCACCGGCTCGGCATTCGGAACTTTGTCTACTGGACCCGCGGTCAGTTTCTTCGTGACATATGATGGCCGGCTGGTCGTTGCCGTGGGCTGTAGCGCAAGAGATCCTTTGTTCTGCGACAGGAACTCGAAGAAATCGGCGTCTGACAGGTAGAAGCTTGAATCCATGGGTTCGTTTAGCATTCGGAATTGTCGCAGGTTCCAGTGCAGTACGGTCAGATTGTCGCCGATCATGGCCAAGCGGGCCTTTGCATCCGGAGCGCGTACCTTTGTCTCGGCCGCTCGGTACAACCGTTCGATCTCTGGCAGGTTCTTGGCGTAAATATCTCGCATCATGTCGTTCGTCAACACATACCGCGCGCCCGGATACTCCAGGTAGTGACGCTCGACTTCGGCGTCCAGCAGCCGGAACATCCGGTTGATGTCGTCACCGCCCTCTCCATATGCCTTCGCGCAATACTCATCGAACAACGCTTCCACATCTGCCTGTGGATCCCATGCCAGCTTGGCCAACAAGTAGTTCAGCGGAGCAGCTCGGCCCCATGCCTGGATGCCGTACACGTACACGCCCCTGGTGCCCGCCGCCTGCAGACGCGGATAGAGAAACGACAGAATGCCCAGCCCCGGCGGATTCAAGGCTCCCGAGTCAGTCAAAATGTGTGTCGGGAGATCGTAGTAGGAGATGTTCTTGGTGACCTTTGTCCACTGTTCCAATAAGCCTTCCCACTGCCGCTGCAAATCCGGCCGGACCAATGTGAACCCATAATCAAAACTCGGCGCCCACGAAAGAAAGACGTTCGGTTCCAGTGGGATGGGCGTCTTGGGCGGGAACACGTAGGCGGCGTAGACGTACCCGGCTAGGAGTTTTTTGGGGTACTTCTTGGCGACCAGCTTCGCCACACCGTTGTAGAAGGTCAGAATGGCCGGCGTCACCGATCGGTCGCCGTTGGGGTCGGTCTCGTAGAACTTTGTACATTGCTCGCACTCACAATAACCGGCCGAATCGGACGGGGAAAGTGAATAGCACGTCGCGTTCGGATTCCGGTCGAAGTAAGCGATGGTTGCATCGGCGTATGCGCGGACAAGTTCGGGATTGGTCATACACAGCTTGTATCGGCCGGTCGGCGGCACTCGCACTCCGCCTCGTTCGGGAAACCAATCCGGGTGTTCGTCGAAGTGCGAAACCGGAATCGTACGCCGCCAATTGTGCCCATGGGTCAGGTACAGGCTCCAGCCAAGCCGCTGGCGTGCCCACCATCGTTTCACTTCTCGGCGCCGCTCTTGAGTGTACGGTACGCGGCGATTCAGAAAGAACGGAGCATCGGTCACATCCGTCTCAGGGATGGTAATGCTCGGCGACTTCGGCACATAGTCGCCATGTTCGCCCGGCATCAGCCACCGCACGCCCAGAAACCGTTCGATGAATGCGTACGTTCCGTTGCGAGTTCCCGTCGATGTCCCGCCCCCCGGCGTGCGTTCTCCATCCGCTGTGTCACGACCAAGTATGAGAACATTGTTTCCCTTGGTGACAATTCGGAAGCCTTCCCACGGAATACTCTCGGACGCAAGCCCTGCCTCACGTGACGGCGCGCTTTCGCCAAGGCAGATCATTGGGTCGCTGGGACGCTGAACAATCGCCACCTTGGCACCGCTTACCTTGTGTAGATAATCCTGCAACTCCGACGCTGCCATGACGATCGACAACGGGGCATCCGCCTCGTGGTAGATGACATGCTCGCAGCCCTGGTCCCGAACCAGTTGAACCGGAGCCGCCGATGCCTCGGCCGCGATACACAGAGCTACGACAATTGCGCCAAAAGTGCGGGTGTTCATCGTGTCCGGTCTCCTCTTTTGAGCGCCGCGATAGCCAACGATCGTAGCGGCGATTGACTACCTCTACTTCGCCTCTGGCACGCCGATCCGCACGAGTAGAACCCGAAGTTCCGCCCGTTCCTCGTCGTTCAGCGCCCGAGTGGGAAGTCGGCTTGGTCCGCCGGGGCGGCCGCAGAGTTCGAGGGCTGCTTTGACCACGGGACTTTCCGCTCCCGTTCGCTTCCACATCTTTACACGAAAGTCGATCCACGGCCAATTGGCTGCCGCGATTTTCGCTTGCGCTGCATGGTAGTCGCTGGCCTCCAACAGACGCCATACCTCCAAATCGTGCTCCGGCCATACCGTTGCCAGATGCGTGATGTAGCCTGTGCCGCCGAGCAAGTGATTCATCACGTGCAGACCTTGATTGTCCACCACAGCCAGTCGGTCGGCGAATTGGGCGACACCGCGGAGATATGCCGCGCTGCCCTCGGACGTGTGCCATTTCAACGCCACGCACCGAGGCAACTCGATTAGTCGCTCGATCTGATCGAGCGACATGTTGTAGCCCTCCCACGGCGTGTTGTAGATCATAATGGCGATGTTTTCGGTGGCGTCATGTACTGCCTTGAACAGACGCAGGCAATCTTCGTCGGACGATGCATAGTAATAGCCTGCCGACATCTGGATTCCATAGGCGCCGATTCGGTCGGCCCACTTGGCCATCTCGATCGAGACCGATGGGTTGGTGTCCTGTGCACCAACCAGCACCGGAACGCGACCTTCGGCAGCGTCGACGATCGTCAGCGCAACGTCCTTGCGCTCCTGCACGCTCAGAACGGGGAAGTCGCCACCAGCCCCGCCCGCCAACAACACGCCGTGCCCGTTGGCGATGCCTCGTTCGATCACGTAGCAAACGTTGTCTCGAATTGCCGCGTGATCCACAGATAGATCTTTGTTCAGATTTGTGATGACCGGGATCAGCGGCCCGCGCAGCGTTTGCTTTACTTGTGCTATGTCCATGATCCTAGCGATTGCTCCAGGGAGAGTGCGGTATCGAGTACATCCGGTCCGCCGGACGGACTTCGGTGATCCGGTCGGGAGACCGGATCACAACATTGCTCCGGATTGCCGCATCAGGTCCCGCTCGGCAAACCGCTACTCACCACTTCAGCACGGCACCGGTACTGGCGCTGGTGGCCAGTGCGGCGTATTTGGACAGGTTGCCGGTCTTGTATCGCGGTTCGGGCGGTGTCCACTGCTTGCGGCGTTCTGCTAACTCTTCGTCTGATACATCCACGTTCAGCGTCCGGCCGGTAATGTCGATTTGGATTATGTCGCCGTTCTTCAACAGTCCAATGACCCCGTCCTCGTCGGCCGCCTCGGGGCTGACGTGACCGATGCACGCGCCTGCGGTGCCGCCGCTGAAACGGCCATCGGTGATCAGCGCGACCGTATTGGCCAGTTCCGGGGTACCTTTGATATAGCTGGTCGGCGCAAGCATCTCTTGCATGCCCGGTCCGCCTTTGGGTCCCTCGTAACGAATCACAACCACGTCGCCCGGTTTGACGTTGCCGCTCAGAATCCCCGCACACGCCTCTTCTTGGCTTTCGAAAATGATAGCTGGGCCCGAATGCTGCAGCATCGCCGGGTCGACGCCTGCGGTCTTGACGACCGCGCCGTCCTTGGCCAAATTCCCGTACAAGATGCTCAAGCCGCCTTCGGCCGAGTAGGCTGTATCTATCGTGCGGATGCAGTCTGTCGGATCGAACTCATTGCTCTCGACGTCGGTCAGAACCAGGGCCCCGCCGCCAGCGGCGTTTTCCGTGTAGACGCTCAGTTCACTTCGCTTGGCTGTGCTCAGGCCATCCAACCGAATCGTCTCGCCCGCCACGCGGATATCATTCTCCTTGACGTTTTCGGCGATCGTCTTGCCAGTTACGGTCAGGGCATCCTCGCGAACCAAGCCGGGCTTGCCGCGGATCAGTTCGCCCAGAATCGTCATGATTCCGCCGGCCGCATGGACGTCTTCGACGTGATAAATCCGCCCGTCTTTGCCCGGTGACGGTGCGACCTTGCAGATATTCGGCGTTTCGCCGGATAGACTGTCGATGTCCTTCACCGTGAACTCGACACCCGCCTCGTGTGCGATCGCCAAGATATGCAGCACGGTGTTCGTGGACCCGCCCATCGCCATATCCAGAATCATCGAGTTGTCGAAGGCCTTGCGAGTCATGATCTCGCGCGGCTTCGGTCCGTCGGCCTTGGCCAATTCGACGATTCGTTTGGCCGCTGTGGCGTACAACTCCTTGCGATCCTCGCTGGTGGCCAGCGTCGTGCCGTTACCTGGCAACGCTATGCCCAACGCCTCGGCCAGACAATTCATGCTATTGGCAGTGAACATACCCGAGCAGCTTCCGCAAGTCGGGCACGCGTGGTTTTCGATATCGGCCAGCGTGGCGTCATCCATGCGCCCGGCCGTGTGCTGGCTGACAGCGTAGAACGCATCGACCAGATCGACGGTCTTGCCACTCGACGTTCTGCCCGCCTCCATCGGTCCGCCGCTGACGAAAACCGTGGGGATGTTGCAGCGAGCGGCAGCCATCATCATGCCAGGGACGATCTTGTCGCAGTTCGGTATGCAGATCATGGCGTCGAACCGGTGCGCTTCGATCATCGACTCGACACAGTCGGCAATCAACTCGCGGCTGGGCAGTGAGAACTTCATCCCGGCATGGCCCATGGCGATCCCGTCGTCGATGCCGATTGTATTGAAAATGAACGGCACGCCGCCGGCGGCACGCACTTGGTCCTTGATGAAGTATCCAACCTTGTCCAGATGCGCGTGTCCAGGAATGATATCGACAAACGAGTTGACCACCGCGATAAGCGGCTTGTCGATATCCGCGTCGGTGAAATTGCCGGTGCCCTTTAGCAGGCTACGATGCGGCGCCCGCTCGACGCCCTTCTTGATCATGTCACTTCTCATCAACTGCTACCTTTCACAAATCCGCAAAACACACGGAGACAGATCCATATCACCCAGACGGCACATTATAGTGGACAAGCACGTCCACGCGAACCGTGCGAAAACCGTTGGGCCTTGGTTCGTCCCAGCATCACCTTGCCACGTTGGATCTCCACCGCTTCCTCTTCAGTGAATACGCCCTACGACAAGCCGATGCGTTTGGCTATCGATGGCGGCGAGTGCCCATAGGGAACGACGACTCAGTGCGTCAATCGTGTTGCGGCTGCGAACGGCCGCAACATCGTGCAGTAGTGTGATTCGCCACAAAGGATGTGGACATCCAGAAATGCTGCCCGCCCCGCTATCGTCATTTGCCATCCACGGGGCTTTCGGGGCCGCATTCGGCACCCGGCATTGCGCGGCAGCCCTTGACTATCGCCAGACCCTTCGACCGTGCGGGTAGCATCAGGGTCCGGTTGTAACGGACGTACAGGCTGAAGGGGACGAGCTGGTTCTTCCTCCCGTGCATGCACTAGCACCGATTCAAGTGGTACGAAACGCTGGGCCGATACAACCCAACGATGGCCGGCACAATCCTCCGTGCCCGATTTTGCGCTACAAGGCGAACCGGCGGTCGCCCTGCCATAAAGCTGGACGACCGTCGAGGTGCCCTGACACGCGGGATTGGTCTATTGCCAGTCAGACCGATATGCAACGAATCGCGACGTCAGCTTCGCCGCGTTGGCCGGACTCGGCCTATACACTGACTCCACACTTGCCTCCCCTATGGGCCGTCCCACACTGCTCACCGTCCCAACCGATTGATCACCAAGCCCATCGGTCGGCTCAGTATTTCAAGGAAGGTACCACTCATGAAAACGAGAACCACGATTTTCACCATTGGTCTGCTGTTGTCTGCCGTGATGGCTGTTTCCGCGCAAGACAGAGCCGCGAAGATGAGCGTTTCCGCCGCAGGACCCGCCATTACCGTCGAGACATCAGTTCCTGCGGAGATCAACATCGGGTCCACGGCCAAATTTGTGATCACCGTCAAGAACACGGGCAGATCACCTGCCGAGGGCGTCTCGGTACAAAGCACGATTCCGGAGACAGTCGAGTTCCTTCGCTCGAATCCCGAACCGTCACTGTCCGGAGAGCGTCTCGTGCAATTCGAGATCGGTGATCTGGCAGCGGGCGCTTCGCGGCGGATTACCATGGATTTGCTGCCGCAACGGCAAGGCCCGGTGGATCTGGCGACACGTGCGGTCTTTGCCGCGTCAACGAAATCGGCTTTGCATGTGCGACAGCCTGAAATCGCCATCGAGTGCCGCGCACAGGAAGAGGCGATCATCGGCGACGAAGTCCGCTTCAGCGTCATCGTCCACAATGTCGGCGACGGCCCCGCGCGGGATATCGTGATAACACCCAGCCTGCCAGAGGCCGCTCATATCGCGAGCAAAGCCCCCTCGGCCGTCCAACTCGCCTCGCTGCCCGCCGACAGCAAGAAGGAGTATTCCATCACAGCCCGCGCCATCGATGTGGATTTCCTGGAAGCCGAATTCGCGGTGACATCGCGGGGTGGGAAAGAACTGAAATGCGGCGAGCGAGTCAAGATCCTGCGTCCGCAACTAGGCGTCGATGTAGACGGGAGCCGCGTCACGTACCTGAAACGCGAAGGCGAGTATGCCGTCCGAGTCTGGAACCCGGGCGATACGGCGTTGGAGGGTGTCAAGGTCGCGCTGACACTTCCACCAGCCCTTCGGGTGACGACGCTGTCATCTGCCGCTGATGTCGACAGAGCGAAAAGCACGCTTTCCTGGTGTATTGGCCTCATGCGACCGGGCGACGAGCGCAAGTTCTCGCTGAGGGCCAAATCGACCGACGTGGGAGCGCATGTTCAAGTTGCTTGCGCCGACGCCACAAATGCTGATGTCACAGTGACGGACGACCATCGAACCATCGTTGCCACGCGACCTGAAGTGGATGTCGCCGTGTTGAATTCGAAAGAGGCCATCGAAGTTGGCGAAGCGGAAGAGTTTACCGTCTGGGTACGAAATCTTGGGTCGAAGGCCGCTAAGAGCGTTTCCGTCCAGGTCGTACTTCCGGAAACGTTGTTCCCCGTTGCTTCCGAGACCTACACGACCGCCGCCCAGCGACTGGTCTACCCGCAATTCGAATTGGCGCCCGGCCAGGAAAAGACCCTGGAATTCAAAGCGGCCAGCATGGGCGCCGGCGAATACGCGGTACAGGCAATTGTGGAAGCCGAGGGTACTGCCCTAGCGACCAAAGCCGAAACGACCGTGTACTTCTTTGACGACGAGGAGCTTGAACGGCTGGCCAATGGCCAACCGACGGTCGGCGCTATTCGTTAGAAGAATGCATCACACTCCTAACGGTGACAGAAATCGCCGGGGCATTTTGCCTCGGCGATTTCGCTTTCTTGCGTCTCGCATGGCCTATTCAACGCAGCTAGTGCGCCGCGTTCCTGGACCGCTGGAGGTTGACGGTTGGCCGATTTGGGAATGTGGCAGTCCGGGCTGGGACCAACTAGACTGTGTCTTTCACGGTATCTAGAATTGATCCCTCCCACATTCTGCAAGGAGAACCAAAGATGCGTAAGCCGATTGTTTTCGCCGTCATCGCGCTGCTGGCGATTGTCTTGGGACACAACCGCCTGTCAGCGGCCGAAGTTGGCCAGGGCAAGAGCTTCCGTGGGCCCACCGGCCTGCAACTGTACAGTCTGCGGAACGTCTTCAAGGAAAAGGGCGTTACGCCAACGCTCGACATGGTCAGCCAATGGGGCTTCAAATACGTGGAGGTCGCCGGCACCTACGGAATGTCGATCGCCGAATTCAAGGCCGAACTGGACAAGCGCGGGCTCGTACCAATCGGTAGTCATTTTCCTTTCAATCGCCTGCGCGACGATATCGATGGTGTGATCCGCGAGGCCAAGGAGCTGGGGCTAATCTATGTGGGTTGCGCATGGATCGGGCATAAGGCCCCGTTCGACGAGAAGCAATGTCTGGCCGCCGCCGATGTGTTCAACAAGGCCGGCAAAGCCTTGGCCAAGCATGATATGAAGTTCTACTATCACAATCATGGGTACGAATTCTACGCGCACGGCGACGGAACGCTGTTCGATCTGCTGATGGACGAAACTGACTCACGCTACGTTTACTACCAGATGGACGTGCTTTGGACGGTGTTCCCCGCACAAGATCCTGTGAAGTTGATAAAGAAATACCCCGACCGCTGGCTCTTGTTGCACCTGAAGGATCTGAAGAAAGGCGTGCCCACCGGCAGCCTCGCCGGCCACACCGACTTGACCAACGACGTAGCGTTGGGTACCGGCCAAGTCGACTGGCCTGCCTTGCTTGACGCCTGCCAGAAGGTCGGCGTGAAGTACTACTTCATCGAAGACGAATCACCCACCGTCGTGGACCAGATCCCGCAGAGCCTAAGATTCCTCGAACAGATTGAATTCTGACAGCAACTCGCAGCGGCTGTGAAGTTCGGTCGAGAACTCGGACGGCCTGGGCCCAGAGGCGTTCGACCGAATGAAGCTCTCGAAGGCAGACGATGATTCAATTTCGTTGTTCCCGGTGCAGCGACGCGTTTGTTGTCGATGACAGGATGGCCGGAACACGGGCGCAGTGCAATCGCTGCGGTACGGTCCTCACTGTTCCGTATCCCAACAGCGGTCCCACGCCCGTGGAACGGCCTCACACGCTGCCGGCCCAACCCGCGGCAAAACCTGCGCGAGCCAGCGGTACCGGTGCCCGCAGCAAGATTCCGCCGGTTGTCTGGATCGTCTGTGCTATTGGGGGCGGCACTGCGGTGCTGATGCTACTCGCCATGCTGATCAACAGCTTTTTGTCGAGCGGCCGTCGAGACACCGCGTCCCCACGATCAACTGAGGACTCCCCAATTCTGTCCGATGGCAGCAATGCGCCAGACGCTCAGAACCGCCAAGGCTTTCCTATTCCCTACCAAGAACACCGCACGGTCGTTACGGGGGGCCCATCGGGATGCCCTGTCGTGATCGTCGATCAGGATGTGTGGAATCTAGAACAGAACCGCGTTGTACAGCGTCTCGAAGGGACCTACGGCAAATACACGATGCGGGCGCTGTCGGCCAACGGCGAGTGGTTTGCCGTGGGCGTCAAGGCGTCGTCGCGAACCGACCCGTCCATCACGATCTGGCACACGCCGACCGGGAAAATCCAGTGGGAAATCCCTGGGCGGCCGGTGAAGAGCTCACAGATTTTGACTCTCACTCGGGACAAGTATCTGTTGATCGAAGGCTCTGTTGCGGGACAGGTTGAGGTATGGGATGTCGAGACGGGCGAAATGATGGCGCCGCTTCAGACGCCCCAGAAGCATCTACGAAGGGACAGCATCGCCTTCGCCCCTGGTGGCGAGTCTTTCGTGACGAAAGACGCAAGGGGCCAGCACTTGCTGCTGTACAACACGCAGACGGGCGAGCAGGTCGCCAAGATGGACCCGCCGCTGGAGATGGATGTCCGTCGCGAACCGTCCGCGGACATCGACAATGCTCCGCGTCCCATGCGCAAGCCCGCCCCCAACGACGCTTTGTTCGTTTACTCTCGCCTCGAGGCATTGGCGTTTTCACCCGACGGCCAAGCGCTCGCCGCGTTGTCTGCCCACCCGAGAATGCGTCTGATCTCATGGAATAGAGATGGTAGCCTGCTCTTTGATGAAGCGGCGAGTGGGGTCACGGACGTGCTCGGGACCGCAGAGCATTCCGTTCAATGGCTACTGGACGGCAAGGGCTGGCTGTTGAGTGGTCACATCTTTGACCGCGAATCGAAGAGAGTCATCCTGAAGGTGCGACTTGAGTTTGGCGATGATCTCATTGTTCATATCGTAGACGAAAGACGCTTGCTGGGCGTGTTCGGTCATCCTCCGACAGAAATTGCCTTGGTTGAGGTTCCATGGGACAGACTGAGACGATCGCTCAAGTTGATCGAGGAAAGGGCGCCGGCGATTGTCACACCTGGCCAAGCCGTCAGTATCCGGGTGGAATTGGATTCACTGATTGGAGGAGCGGAAGACACGCGATCGCAACTTACCGAAGCGTTGACTGCACGGTTGGCTCGCGACGGGGTCCGCGTCGAATCTGGGCAGGACGCCGTATTCCGCCTCCGCTTTACCGAGCAGATGGGGAACGCGCCGCCCATCTTCGAACGTCAATCCCTCTCTAACCCTCGATCCGTCGACACACGGCGCTCGGCCATTGGGACCAAAGGAGCCGTATTCGCGGAACTGATAACCCCCGGATGCGAAACACCATTGTGGCGGGATACGCTCATGACGCCTACCGTGCGTGGTTGCCGCTCCGAAGACCTCAATGATCCCTCAGTGCGGAAGAGGATGATTTCGAGCCTGATTGGCGATATCCACAGATTGGATCTCCCCTACTTTGTGCCCTTGTCCGACGAACACCTGGCACTGCCGGCGATCGTCGAATGAGATCCGGCCATTTCTCTTCGTCCGCTCTTCCGTTCCAAGCCAAACTTGGCTGCCGCTGAGGCCGTGTGTGCGGCGATGGCCCTCGCGCCAAGTTGACGCCAGTTCCCTTCTTCGTCGTTTCTCCTGGCGCGTGACGTCTCTGGAGACTGGTTGCGGAGTCCCAAACCAGCGGGTACAACTGCACGAATTGGGGGTCTCCTCTCAATCCCCGGTCGGCTCCCGATCGGTCGACTCAGGTCGCACTTCGTCGCCTCGTTGGTCGTGGAGTGGGTAGGAACGTCTTTTCCGTCTCGCTCTGAGAAGATTCAAATGACGATCGCCGTCCGTTGTCCGCACTGCAGTGTGGTACACCAAGTTGACGAGCAAATGCGCGGAACGCAGGCGAAATGTGCATGCGGCGGCATCCTTACCGTGCCGCTCGCCAGCAAGCCACAGCAGGCGCGTCCTCAAACGCGGCCGTCCGCAGCAGCGCAGTCGCCGTCCAAGATCATCATCCAATGCCCCAAGTGCGGCCAGAGGCATCAGGCGGACAGATCGATGGCTGGAACGACCGCTCGGTGTAATTGCGGGACGGTTTTGCAGATTCCTGCGCCGCAGGCGCCGCCACAGGCTGCCGCCTCCGGAGTCGCATCGCTGCTTGACGAGTTAACGGAACAGGACCGCGCGGGGGGCCTGCCTGCCCAAAAGGACCTCGATGAACCCCAGGTGCCGACCGAGGACGAGATCCTCTCTCAGTATGTCTATCAAAAAGAATCGGCAACCACCCAGCGACGGGAACTTCCGGATGTAAGGCGCCCAATATGTACCATCCTTCTGGGCATTCTGGACATGTTCCCGGCCGTGTTCTTTCTGGGCTGCGGACTGATAATCGTATTGGCCATGTTCATGCCGTTTCTCCAAGGGGCAAGACCCAGAGTTCCGGCCGAGGATGTCGCCGAGTTCGCCGAAGTGACGTTCAAATTGATCGTCATTATCATTCTCTATCTATCTGTTGGAGCCCTGTATCTCTTTGGCGGCATCGGTCTGTTCAGGAGATGGCAATACGGATGGTGGTTCAATCTCTGCATGACGGTGCTTTGCCCCATATCCAAGATCGCGGGGCTGATCTTGTTACCTTTCGCCGACGTTACTCGAGGCCTGGCGTGGCTGGGCGAGACATTAGGCCGTTTCAAGATCGCGGATCTGATATCGATACCACTGGCCATCGCGATCACCGTGTATTTGCTGCAGGGGGGCGTTATGCAGTTCTATGGTATCCAGCAGTCTCGCCTGGAAGCCGTGGTTACGGCAGTGGTCATCTCGCTTCTTGTGGTGCTTTTCTTCGTCGTCCTGGCGTTCATCTAGATGCAGCAACCGCCCGCGATCGCGTCCCGGACGTGAATCGCGGGGTCGTAGTTCAATTCGGCCGAAGATACGCGCAGTAGGAGGCTTCATTCGGGTGGAAATGGGAACGGGAGTCGCTACTCTCCCGTTTGCTTCAATTGCGTGGCGATTGCGTAGAGTTGCCGGCTGTCGTTCAGGAATATGACGCCATTGGCGATGGCGGGCGTGCCGTAGATCGACGAGGTGCTCTCGACTTCCCCTAGCTTCTTCAATTCCTTGCCGACGGCGAAGGCTGATACGATGCCGTCTTCGTCGCCGACGAACATTTTGCCGTCGGCTACCATGGGCGATCCCCAGACGGTGGCCATGATGTCGGCTTCCCAGTACCGCTTGCCGGTCTCGAAGTCGATACAGTGGATTCGACCGCTCAAGTCTGGGGCGTAGACCAGCCCTTCGTGGATCGCGACGGTGGACATGGTGCGGCGGAAAGCTTCGGCGCCTTGCTCGCCGGTCTGCGAACCGTCTTCGTCCATGCCGCCCAAGTGCCAGATCTGACCGGAATTGGGATTCGTCTTGCGGTCGGGCGTTTCCGGGCTGATGTCGCCTTTCTTCGTCACGTCGATACGATAGATGTGTCCGAGGTCGTCGCCGTATTCCGGGTCCTCTCCGACACCAACCACGACGCTGTTCTCGTAGAAGACCGGTGTGGCGATCACCGAATTGCGGTCGCCGCGACCGGCTTCTTTCCACTCGGAGTCTTTGGGGTTCAAGTCGAATTTCCAGATGTGCTCGCCCGTCTTCACGTCCAAAGCGTAGACCCAGCCATCGCCAGCGGCCATGTACACTTGGGCTTGCCCGTTGACGATGCCGATGGCCGGTGAACTCCACTGTCCGTGCAGGACCTTGTCCGACGCCGTGTTGTCTTGCCAAACAACTTCGCCCGTGTTCTTGTTCACACCCAGAAAGCTCGGAGCCTTCGGTGCAGGGATCTCTTCGTGAGTGTCTTCGTCGACACCGTTGGACGTGAGCACGCAAACCATATCTTCGTGAACGGCGGGCGAACTGGTGGCTTGGTTGTGTGGCCGGACGCCCAGATCGCTGAACATGTCTAGTATCCAGACGATGTCGGCGTCTTGTTTCTCGGTGTCCACTTCGTCGGTATACGGCCCGTCGTTTTCTCCGTCGTCATAGAAGCCTTGGAGGTCCAGACACATCAGTTCACAGCGGTTGGTGACCAGCCAAACGCGGTCGCCTTCGACAAACGGCGTCGAGCAGATACCAACGTCGGGCCAATCGAAACCCCGGCCGTCTTCCAACTTCTCGCGAGTCAACTGCCACAGAAACTTGCCCGTCTTCTCGTCGAAACACAGCAGACAACCACGGTCGCCTTCGTGCTCTGGCCGATACTCGGCGCCGTTATTGGTGCCGACCAATACTTTGCCATCGGCAACGACGGGGTTTCCGTAAGTCTGCGAACCCAACTCCGCGGTCCAGAGGAGATTCTTGATGTCTTCCTCGATACTCCTGGACCTCTTTCTCTCGACCATCTTTCCCGTCACGGGATGTTTTCTTTGCTCGACGATCGGCGAAAAATCGATGTCTATGCCAGTTGTCGCATTCACCATGTTGCGGCCATTGTTGCCACCCCAGCATGGCCAATCGCCAGTGACGACACGGTCGGCGGCGTCCGGCGTTGCCGACGATTTGGATCCATCTTCTTCGGATGTGTAGGGTTCAGCGACTGGAGCCGGTTCGTCCTTTGCGGGTTCTGCTGGAATGTCCTTTTTCTCAGGCTCAGTAGGCGTGCTAGTCTCAAATGGATCTTCGGACGACGGCTCGTCTTTCGCAGGTTCGGTTGTCATCCCGCCATCGAACGGGTCTTCGGTTTCTGGTTCGGTCGACGTCTCCTCGGTCTCGGCTTCGGTTGTCTCTGGTTCCGTCGATTCCGACTCCGTCGTCTCGGTCTCATCCTCCGGTACGAATGGCGGATCTTCGGGTTTGTCGCTGGCGTCGAACGGCTCTGCGACAGGATCGCCGGTGGTTGTGTCCGTCGGGGCGGGGGTAGACGGTTGTTGATCGCCACCACACCCGCAAAACGGAATCACAATCGCACACAGCAGAGACCAAGCCAAAATGTTTCGAGGGTCCATGATCTTCCAGTTCCTTTGTGAAGCTGCTAAGCGGACGTTGACATTGCTTGCACCGTTGGAAGTGTGTTGAATGCTGTGTTTCTCCCAAATCCGGCACAGGCAACCGCGCATTTGTTTCTAAGCACTGCTTAGTCAAACCATTCGTCTTCGGGATCGAATTTCGGCAAGACGACGATCAACACCTTCATCTTGCCAACCGCTCGATGCCTGACACCCGGACGAATCAGGATGCACATGCCTGGATGAACATCGATGATATCGTCATTCAGTTGCATCTGGGCGTCAGGACCGCATTCCAGGATGTAGTAGGTCTCGGTCAGCCGCTTGTGATAGTGCAAACGAGCATCGACCGAGATCTCGGTCACGTGGACCGTACCCGGGAAATCCTCGACATCGGCAAACGCCCGCCGCGCCGTGCCGCAGGGGCAGGCAACGCTTTGGATGTCTGCGAAATCGGCAATTTCGTATCCGCGAGAGACAGCGTCGGTAGCCATGATTTGTGGTTCCTTTATGCGTCACTCATAACACATCAGGGGGATCTTATCAGACGCATTTTCGAGTCGCCATAACCCTTCGTTTGGCGGGTGATACCGTAGGCAGTTGCTGTTGACGCATTGAACGCGCCACCTATCATAAGGCATCCGGACTATTTCTACTTGGGATGAAGGCCGACAGTTGCCTTTCGTAGCGGCGACCACGGTCGTGCATCCAGCAACGAAGGAATCGCTATGATTCAGGTTAAGCTACCCGACGGTTCTATCACTGAGCATCCCGATCAAGCTACCGCTTTGGACGTTGCCGAGTCCATTGGGTCGCGTCTGGCTTCCGCAGTTGTCGCCGCGGAAATTGATGGTCAAGTGGTAGATGCAACGCGACCGCTGACGGAGTTGACGGACGAAAGGCCAATCCCGCTGTTTCTTCTGACGGACAGAGATCCCAAAGCCCAAAGTGTCTTGCGCCATTCGTGTGCACACGTAATGGCGCGCGCGGTGATGCGGGTGTTTACGGACGTTTCGCTGGCGTTCGGCCCGCCGGGGGCCAATGGCTTCTACTACGACTTCGACCTGGAACACAAACTCAACGAGGATGATTTTGCCAAGATCGAAGAGGAGATGGCCAAGATCATCAAGGAAGCGGAAGCTTTCGAACTGCTCACGCTGGAACGCGAAAAGGCTGTCGAACTGTGCAAGGATCTACGCCAGGACCTTAAGGTCGAACATATCGATACGGGGCTTGCCGACGACGATGCGCTGACTTTCTACCGGCAGGGCGAGTTCATCGATTTGTGCCGCGGCCCGCATATTCCTCATGCCGGCAAGATCAAGGCGTTCAAGCTGCTTTCAATTGCCGGCTCGTACTGGAAAGGCGATGCCAAGAACAAGCAACTTCAGCGGCTATATGGAACCGCGTGGTTCAGCAAGAAGGACTTGAAGCAATACCTGCAACAGGTGGAAGAGGCAAAACGACGCGATCACCGCGTGTTGGGCCGGAAGCTGCAACTGTTCGCCTTGGACCCGGATTCGGTCGGGTCAGGGCTTTGCCTCTGGTTGCCCAAAGGGGCGACTGTGCGAGGGATATTGGAGGAGTTCATCAAGAGGGAATTGTTGGCCCGCGGGTATGAGCCCGTCTACTCGCCGCACATTGGGCGGGTCGACTTGTACGAGACGAGCGGTCACTTCCCGTACTATCGCGAATCGCAGTTCGCTCCCGTCTTTCACCACGACGCAGGGCAAATCGTCGACTTCCTGGTTGGCAAGCTGGACTCGGACGACGCGGAGGACACTATCTCCGTCGAGGACGAGCGGAAGCTAATCGAAGCCGCCACAGTGTTGGGGTTTGATGCAGAGGAGTGTGGATACTCAGCTGAGGATACTCCAGCAGATCGCGTCGAGCATCTTCGGGCTTGGCAGCGCAAGCAAGAGCGTTATCTGTTGAAGCCGATGAACTGCCCGCATCACGTGCAGATGTACAAGTCGCAGCCCCGCAGCTACCGGGAGTTGCCGGTACGCTTGGCTGAATTCGGCACGGTCTACCGTTACGAGCAGACGGGCGAATTGAGCGGCATGTTGCGCGTCCGCGGGTTGACGCAGGACGATGCCCATATCTTCTGCACGTCCGACCAAGTCGAGCAGGAGTTCCGAGCGACATTGGATTTGACCAGGTTCGTGTTGGAGAGCGTCGGTTTGACCGACTACAAAGTGCACCTATCTCTGCGCGACGCGAGCAGCGACAAGTATGTGGGCAGCGACGAGAACTGGGAACGGGCCGAAGCGGCGCTACACAAGGTTCTTAGCGAATCGGGCCTGGACTATGAAACGCAAGAGGGAGAAGCTGCCTTCTACGGCCCCAAAGCGGACTTCATGGTGCGCGATTGCATCGGACGTCAGTGGCAACTAGGGACGGTTCAGTTGGATTACAACCTGCCTGAGCGGTTCGAATTGGAGTACATCGGGCGCGACAATCAGGCGCATCGCCCAGTGATGATCCATCGCGCACCGTTCGGTTCGCTCGAGCGTTTTGTCGGCATGCTGATCGAGCATTTCGCTGGAGCGTTTCCATTGTGGTTGGCACCGGAACAGATTCGTGTACTACCGCTCAGCGAGAAATCGGACGACTATGCCAAAGCGGTGGAACAGCGGTTAGCCGACGCCGGCTTCCGCGTGACGACCGATCTGCGTGGTGCCAAGGTCCAAGCCAAAATCCGCGATGCACAACTGGAATTGATTCCGTACATGGCCGTCGTCGGCCCGCGTGAAGCCGCGTCGGACGCGGTGGCGTTGCGAGATCGCATCGAAGGCGATTTGGGTGCCATGCCAATTCACGAGGCCATTGCCCGGCTACGTGAAGAGGTCGACAATAGGACGATTCGCCAAGTGGCCAAATCCGACTTTTCTACGCTGGAAGAAGACAGCGGCGAAGAGCACGAGTATTAAGCACCACCGGAGGACACAACTCGCCAATACGCGATAACTCTCTGCAGTGGGCATTGCCCCTACTCAACACAGTCGACACATGGCCTCACAGGAACCGAGCGTTTGCTCGACCGACAAGCCGCGCCGGAGCACCACCCAACCACTGGAGGACGCCTCCTCTGACGAGGCGCACCAGTCGGAGGTCTCGGTGACGCGTCTGGACCGGTGGCTGGGGCCTGTCATGTGTTGGGTATCGGTCGGCTATCTGGCGGTGGTCGCAGCAATGCTGAACATACGAGGCGAGGGCTGGGGCGTGATCGCGCCCTGCGCGTGGATGCTGGCCATTCTACATCCGTTGTTCATTGTGGAATCGATTGCCCACATTGCAGCCAAGAGCAGATGCTGGCGGCGAGGCTTACTCTATTGCGTGTGTCCGCCATTTCGTCTCGGTGGCCGCGATCATGTTGACGGGCGATCCGTCTGGTTGCCGCGTATTGGCTGGGCTCGCGTCGATGAAGATCTGGTGCAACGCGTGGAAAAGGGGTTCAGCGTGCCGATGATCGTATTTGCCCTGTTGGTACTGCCCATACTTGGGTTCGAGTTCTATTGGATGACCAAGAATATCGTAGGCAGTCGGGAATTGAGTCTATTCCTGAAGTCGATTGAAGCCGTGATCTGGTACGCCTTCGCCATCGAGTTCATCGTCATGGTCTCGATCGTCGCAAAGAAATTCCGCTACTGCAAAGAACACTGGATCGACATCGCAATCATCTGCCTGCCACTGATCAGTTTCTTACGTATGTTGCGTGTGGGCCGTGTACTCCGGGTGCAACAGGTCACTCGAGTTGCGCGCGTGTACCGATTGCGCGGGCTAAGCACGCGGATGTTTCGGGGCATACTAGTGCTGGACATCATACACCGACTGGTAGAAGGATCACCCGAAAAGCGGTTACCAAAGCTACGAGAGCAACTGGCGGAGAAAGAAGCAGAAATCGAGCGACTTCGCGCGGAGATTGTGGAATTGGAGGCGCTGCTCGCGGAAAAGGAAGAGAAAACGCCGTGATTCCCGCAAGAGGAGACACCACAAGAGCCTACACATCGCGGTTTTCTTTCTTGCAGCGAAACGCCAAGACGGAGTATCCTACGGTCGCAATTGTATAACGACAAATCGCTTACCTACCTTCTATAGAACTCGTGACTGACTCGCGAAAGAAATCTACGGCCGATTCAGATCTACTCGCCCAGCATTTCTGTCTGTGGGCGTTTGCGACGCTGCGACTAGCGGTTCGACGCAGGGATGCCGGAGTCTACGAGCTTTCGGTGCCCGAGGACGCCGTTGAAGACTTGGGCGAGTCGCAGACGGCGCGGTTTACATTCGATGGACCTTCGGGCGAAGACAGAACAGCGTCTGAACGGTTATCGTTGTCATCTTCACTGTTCGATTGGACCGTCACGCGACTTCGACAAACGGGCGACGTGGTTCACGCCGCACCCTCAACTCAACCGGATAGCGTGCGTCAGTTGACCTCTCGGCTGTTCGACGCTTACACGGTTGACGACGGAAACGTGCGATTGGCCGGTTGCACGCTAGAGGACCAGCCGCTACTGCGTCATACCTACCGTATTCGGTCCACCAAAAGCCAAGCCGAGGATCGGTTGACCCACGTTTACACGTCTATCGACGGGCGACCCGTCGACGAGGCTCTGCTGTCCGCGTTGCGAGTGGACGACTTGGTGCCGCTCGAAGGCAAGCCGCCTCGAGTTTCCGACGAGGACACCCGTCGCTGGGCGGTCACTGGAGAACAACGTGCGCCGGTCGTCGCACACGACGAACAAGCAGAATTGTTGATCACGGCCGTCGTCTGGTGCAAGTATTTCCACTGCAAGCTGCTGTTCGAGATTGGCGAAGCGCGTACTGATTTATCATTTGACGGCTGGGCTCAATTGTTGGTCGATGGTGGAATAGAACCGCCGCCTTTCAAATGCGCCCATACGGGGCGTAGTTCGTATCGCGTGCTCGCGATTAACGATGGGCGAATCACGGTTCCTGAAGCAATAACCGAGTGTGAAGAGTCCGGCCGGCAGGCGTTAGAGTCGGATCTGGTGACGTGCGCCGCAAGCGGTCGACGCGTCTTGCCCAAGTTCCTGCGGTCGTGTTCCGTTACCGGAGACCGGATCGTGCCGTCGGCAATGGCAACTTGTTCCATGTGCCGCCAATGCGTCAGCCCATCGAGTCTGACCGGTAACCGCTGTCAGGCGTGCCGGACAATGACGGCGATTCGCGCTGACGACCCTCGGATGGCGCGTGTGCTTGGCGAGTTTCCCAAACTGGACCGTTGGTCCCGTTGGCGAATTGCCGAAACGGACACATCGTACATCCTTACCGCCGCGGCAGTTCTGAGACGTTTACTGGTGGTCCTGGAGAAAGATCCGTTGGATGCGATGCACTTGGCTACGGGCTCGCGGTTTGGTCGCCGCTGGGTAGATGTCCCCCAGCAACAATGGAAGGAGTACCTGGGCTGACTGACCCGGCGGCGCGCTATGGGCCACGTTTTGCGCTGGGCAGCACACATGCGCCAATGGCCATGAGAAGCCCCACGACAGCCACACTCGCAGCAATCGCCATGACTGTCCGCAGAGTCTCGACTACCCCACGTACGTGAACGTGGGGTGGTTTATGGTAGTGCCCAAGTCCGTCGGAGCGCAAGTGCACCCATTCGTCCCAAGCTTCCGCTGGCGTCTTTGCGTCGATGTCCGCATCGCTTGCCGCAACGTTATAAACGGGCCGTTCGGGAACAACTATGTTCGTCCGATTGACCATCGCAAGACCAAAGACTGCCAAACTGCTCACGCACACCACCAAGCCGATGACAAAGACGACTCGCCGGCCCACAGTCCACTTAGATTGCGGCACAGTCGTGTCCACATTTTCCAGTACCTCCAATTCGCGTATGCCGCGCAGCGAAGGAACTCCTAGCATCTGGCCACAAATGCAAGCGATTTGCTGGCCAGCTTGATTGACGTCAATCGGCGTTTTCTCACCGCATTTTTCGCAAGGTAGCAAGTACTTCATCAATTTCCTCCGTGCGCATGAAAATGGCTGCAGCCCGTCTTGTCAAGCTGCAGCCCGCATTTTCTTGGCACACGTTAATCCTCAGGCATCCTTTTCGCCCTCGGGGCGATTCGCATCTTCGGTTCCATCTTCCAACGCGGGGAACTCATCCAAGTCGACCGATTCAAGAGCGGGGTCTTCCATTGGAGTGGAGTCATTGGGCTCGGCGCTGGCGGCTTCGGCGCCCGGTTCGGCGGGTGTGCTCTCGGCTTCAGATTCACCCGACTCGCCCTCAGCTTCAGGTTCCGTGGGCTCCTCCGTCTCCTCCTTCTTTACCACCGATTTCTTCCCATCTTCCTCTTCGGTCACAGGTTTCTGCGTGGTTACCTCGGCAGGAGTGGGGCTAACAATCGTCGACTCGGCGGGATAGTAGTATGTGGTAGTCGGCGACAGGTCGTAGGAATGGCACGGATCGTTCGGTACACGCATCACCATGGTCCGCGGAACGCACTGCGTCGACTGATACGCCTTCCAGGTCGCGACCGAACGAGGCTCCTGGACCTTGCGGACTTCCGTGGCCATGCGGCACACGCGAACCGGAACGTGCTCGACTCGTTCCTCATATTCGACACGTCGTGTAGTCACCGGAATCTTGCGGACCATTTCCTGTCGTTCCCAGCGCAAGGTCTTCACCGGAATCTGGTAATTGACACGTTCGCGGATGGGCTTCCGAACGGTGACCGGTATCTGTCGCACTTCCTCGGTCTGTTGCATGCGGCAGACACGTACCGGAATCTTCTCGACAACCACTTCGTCTCGATACGAAGTCACCTGGACCGGTCGCTTCTCGGTGACTACCCGAGCCTGATAGGCCGTCTGCGGCCGCTGAACGGCGACCACGTTTGGCACGTACTGACGCTGCACGGTGTAGGCACCGGGCGCTTGCTGAGGCACCCAATAGAAACCGCCTCGTCGTACGAATGTTCTGCCCGTTGCCGGATCAATCGCATTACCTCGCGACAGCCACTGCAACCGATTGCTGGTACGTCCCTGCGTATAGACCCAATTGTCCCGGTAGCTGCCCTGATCCACATACTCCGTCCGCATGGTCGTAACGGGATCGTAGGTGGTGTAACTGTAATCCCGCGTTTGCGTCTCGACGACTGGCCGACGCACGACGCGACGCTGCTCGCGAAACGACTCTTCCCACACGGGTCGCGAGACAGTATATCGCTGCTCGCGCATTTCGGTTTCCGTGGCGTAGGTCACGCGATCATAGCTGCAATCGCGGTGCGAGGTCTCCCACATGGGCTTCAGAACGGTGTAACGTTCTTCGCGCTCACTCGTTTCCACCACTGGTTTGGCAACCTTGTATCGCCGCTCGCGATACTCGGTCTCCCACACAGGCCGTTGAACGGTAATCTCCTTTTCCTCGAAAACGGTCTCGTATTCCAACCGATACGCAGTAACCGGCTGGGATTCGTAGACGATTTTGTGGACCGTGCGGTAGGCAGGCTGGCAGCAGTCCTGCCCAGAAGCCGATCCGACCAGTGCGGCAATCGCCGCTACGGCAAAAGAAGATCGCAGTGTGAAATACATCATTCGCCCCATATCGCGCGCGTAGAAGAGTCGACTTCTGAATAGTCTAGTAGGTTCGAGATGAGAAGAGATTTCAACCACCTACTAAAGAAAATTCTTGCATTTGAACTGCCATGTGGCAACAAGTACCGTAGTGACAAAGGCTTATATTTCTCAAATTGAATTCAAGTTTTTCCGGCTATATGCCGAGGCCGATTTTAGCGATTGGGGCGCAAGCGCATTGGGACTAACAGCTTACGACACAAGTCTTCCTAACCGGAATAACCGGACCTGCGCTGGCGCTGCTGTGAAACGACGAAGACGGATCCAGGTAGAAGACGCTGCGTCAGTGAAGAGACTCTTACCTTGCTTGCAGTGAATTCAATGCATGCAGTGTCTCTCGAGCTTCTGCGCGAACGGTGGGTTCGAGGCTCGAACCGACGACCTTTTCGAGCGCGTCCTTCAGTTGGCTCACGTCGGCCGACGGGTTTCTGTCGGCAAGTTGTTTTACCGCCCGAATGCCATTGGTAACAACCAACTCCCGTTTCCACGCCTTGGCCTCGACCGAGCTTTCGGTCTGCACGGCAAACTGGTTATCGGGGTCCAGCATTTCTACAAGAACCGGAATCGCAGCGATCTCGCCGTGGCGAGCCAGCCCCGTTGCCGCGTTGTAGCGCGTGTTGGGATAGGGATCGCTCAACAGTACCTCCAACTGCTCGATTGTCAGCTTGCCACCAATCACGCCCAGCGTAAAGGCAGCCGTCGTTCTCAAATCATCCCGCCGTCTCTTTGCCACCGCATCTTCACTCTGTTCCTTCGAAGCTGCCAAGACAGCTTCCATCAGTTGTTCGTCTTCGCGCAGTGTCTCTGCCCCAATGTTCGTGGCGAGTACTGCGATCGCCTCCAGCGCCGACCGACGCACGACCACTTCTGCGCCGTCACGCTCCACTCGAATCGCTTGGGTCAATACAGGCACAACATCCGGCACCTCGAATTCGCCTAATGCACGACAAAGAAACACGCGCAGTTTGATCGACTCGGCATCCATCGTACCAGTCTCGATCTGCGACTGAAGAACCAACGCCAAGTCCGTTGCGATTTTTGGGTCACGTTTCAGATCCTCGTATTCAGAACTGCGGAGCACGTTCGCCAGTGTCAGCGCTTTCTGCCAACTGGTGTCCTTCCCCTTCTTCAAATCCTGCACCAGTTCCGTGGGATCGCTGCCCACATGGGCAACCAGACCAAACACCAACCAAATGCCGACAAAAATGGCGACAATCACCATAGGGATCAAAACCAGCTTCAGGAAGCAACCGGAATTCGCTGCATCGGTCGGTTGCGCAGAATCCTCCGTGGGCCGGTCAGTTGGCCCCTCGGGTAGCGTTCTGTCTAGATCGTCGGACACGCGACGCCCTCCCAGCTTGCCAATTCGGAGACACACTGTTATGAGAGTGATAACAAATCGAGTAAAGTGTAGGTGGGCTCGCTGTGACGTCAAGCGCGGCGGCCGCGAACATGTTTGAAGGAGCGACAACGACACGATGCAACCGGACGAAGAACTCTGCCTGTGCTTTCATGTCACCAAACGCAAGGTGGTCAACTACCTACGCATCGAGAAACCAAAGCGAGCAGCGCAATTGAGCGAATGCTTTGGGGCAGGAACCGGTTGCGGATGGTGTCGTCCCTTCTTGGAGCGTCTGTTTCAGGAGGCGGTCGACGGCGGGGCAACGGAAGCTGATCTGCCGACCGCCGAAGAGTACAGTCGCCGGCGCGCCAAGTACATCCGCGAAGGCGGCGGCACGCCGCCGCCAAACGCAACGCTGATTGGCGAGAATCCATGATGTCCCACGATCCGCTCGCCTGGGTTGACGACGAACTGCTGACGCTCGAACGGCAACATCTGCGCCGCCAGTTGGCCGTGCGCGACGGGCCGCAAAGTCCGGCGACGATCCGTCTGGATGGTAGGTCGATTGTGAACTTTGGATCAAACGACTATCTGGGATTCGCCGCCGAAAACTTGGTGGCAGCGGTCCGAGATTTGATCCAACAAGTCGGCTGGGGAAGTGGCGCTAGCCCGCTGATCACGGGGCGCGCTGCCATACACGCGGAATTGGAGAGGGCTCTGGCCGAGTTTGAAGGAACCGAGGCTGCCCTATTGTTTCCATCGGGATTCGCGGCCAATGTCGGGACAATTCCAGCACTGGTGGGCAAGCAGGATGTGATCTTCAGCGATGCCAAGAATCACGCCAGCATCATTGACGGTTGTCGCCTGTCGGGAGCGCGCATTGAAGTCTATCCCCATCGAGACATCGACTACCTCAAGACAGCAATTCAAGACGCTGGCGACTTCCGCCGACGCCTGATTATTACCGATGGCTTGTTCAGCATGGATGGCGATTTGGCGCCACTCGCGAAACTAGCTGAATTGGCCGAACAATTCGACGCCGTGCTGATGGTCGACGAAGCGCACGCTACGGGTGTCTTCGGCACGAACGGACGAGGTGTATGCGAGCACCTGGGCACGGAAGACGGTGTCCACGTGCGCGTCGGTACGTTGAGCAAGGCACTCGGCTCGATCGGCGGATTTGTCGTGGGCCAGCAGCGATTGATCGACTGGCTCGCGAACCGCGCACGCTCGTATGTCTTTTCGACCGCGCTGCCCGAAGCGACCGCTGCAGCCGGCATCGAAGCTCTTCGGTTGGTACAATGCGAACCGCAACGCCGCGCGGCGTTGTTGGACCGAGCTGCCAGCCTGCGCGAGCAACTGAAACAACAAGGCTGGTCCACCGCGGATTCGGCCAGTCAAATAATTCCCGTGATTGTTGGTGATCCCGCGCGAACGATGGACATGGCGTCCGTGCTGAGAGAACGTGGCCTGCAGGTTCCCGGCATCCGCCCTCCGTCGGTGCCCGCCGGTGAATCGCTGTTGCGCATCAGTCTCAGCTACGCACATACAGAGGAAATGATCGATCGCTTGTTGCCGGCGATGGAAGGACTGAACTACGGAAGCTCAACTTGAAGTTGTCGTTAGCAAAGGGAGAACAAACCAATGAAGAAACTCGCTGTACTAATGTTTGTCTTGGTGTTTGCCTCGACCTTCGCGCATGGGCAAGACGATGTCACACAGTCGTCCGCCCCCCCATTGTTCGATGGCAATTCGTTCGAGGGCTGGGAAGGCAACCTTGACACTTTTCGCATCGAGGACAACGCGATCGTGGGCGGAAGCTTGAAGGAACGGGTGCCAAAGAACGAGTATCTTTGCACGAAAAAGACATACACTGACTTCGAATTGCGATTGAAATTCAAAGTATTGGGACAGAATCCTAATGCTGGAATTCAGATTCGTAGCGAGCGGGTCCCTAACAGCAACGAGATGATTGGCTACCAGGCGGACATTGGCCAAGTCTACTGGGGATGTCTCTATGACGAACGACGCCACAGGCTGCTGACGGGACCGCCCGTCCAGGAGCAAGGCAAGCTGCACAACGAGGGTGACTGGAACGAATACGTCATTCGATGCGAAGGGCGGAGGGTTCGATTTTGGCTGAACGGCCGCTGCACGGTCGACTATACGGAATTCGACAGCACCATTCCGCAGAAGGGCGTGATCGGCCTGCAGATTCATAGCGGTCCGCCCAATGAAGCATGGTACAAGGACATCACGATCGAGGAGCTTCCGTCAGACGAGTCTTGGTCCGGCGATACAGTTCGTGTCGCAGGCATCGTGCTCAAGTGGCTGCGTGCCGACAAAGAGGCGAATTACCGCCGCGCGGAAGCGATGATTCGCCAGGCGGCCAAAGGCGATGCCAAGATCGTCTGTACGACCGAGTGTTACCTCGACGGGTATGCCATCAAGGACAAGTCGATCCCACTCGAACAGTACCGAGCGCTCGGCGAGACCATCCCCGACGGAACGTTCTACCGCCGTTTGGCCGCTTTGGCCGACGAGTTGGATATCTTTCTCGTGGCCGGAATGCTGGAGTCCGATGGCGAGCATCGCTACAACACGGCCGTCCTGATAGCCCCCGACGGACAACTCGTCGGCAAGTATCGCAAACAACAACTCGGGCACGAGTTGGTACGCAACACACCTGGGGACAGTTCGCCCGTGTTCGAGACACCGTATGGCAAGATTGCGCTCATGATTTGTGCCGACCGGCGATACCCGGATCTGGTCAAGCGATTGTGCGACGGCGGTGCCGATTTCCTGATCTGTCCGTCCGGCGGCATGTTCGGCCCGAAGAGGAACGATCCGTTTCTGCAAGCTCGATCGAAAGAGAACAGCATCTGGATCACATTCATCCATCCGGCTGAATTCCTCATCACGAATCCCAATGGTGACATCAGTTTTCGTACAATTCTGGGAGACCGCCTGGAGATTACACCCGAGCAAATCAAGGGCGAACACGACAAGAACGAAGTGTTCTTTTTTGATCTTCCGTTGGGTTCCAAATAGGACGAAGCACGATGTACCGAGTCATGTCTACAATCGTGATGCTTTTCGCGGCGGGTCTTTCGTCGTCAGCCATTGGCGACGTTGTTGTATCGAACGTCTACAACAATCTGCAGACAGATCGCGCGCTCAAGAACGTGCCGATCACACTTTCTCGTGTTGGGGCTCGGGGTGATTTTGTGAACGGAATCACGCCTATGATCGGCGGGCGGAAGTTGCCGGCACAAGTGGACGTGCTGCGACGAGCTGACGATGGTTCGATTCGACACGCGCTTGTGTCGTTCGTTTTGCCCGAGTTGGCAGCCGGAGGCAACGTCCAGGTCGACTGGCTAAAGGAAAAACCGAGCGACCCGCCACCGTTCCAGTGGGCATTCGACAAAACCAAGTTCGACGCAAAGCTGGTTCTGGTGACAGAAGAAGGCGAGGTGCTGACCTCGGATGCGGGGAAAGTCATCGCTGGCGCTTGGTCGGCGTCGCAACAGGTGAAAGTCCTTCACGACGGACCTGTGATGAAGGAATTTGAAATCCACGACGTGCCGATCGATGCCGAAGGAACGCCTGACCCGCATATCGAAGTCTTTTGGCGCTTGCGTGTGTTCACGGGTCAAAGCAGCGTACGCGTTGCGGCCGTGGTCGAACGGTGCAAGATCCGGAAGACAGCGGGGCCCGAGCCCATCCAGTACAAATTCTCTGGCGTGAAGCTACTGTGCGGCGACAAGGTGTTGTACGAACAGGGTCCTTACGATCATCTCGACCAAACCCGCTACCGCATCGTCGCGTGGAGCGAAGGTCAACTGGAGGACATTCACCGTCGACCGAACTTCGAATACTGGTGCAAGGGAAAATTTGTTCCTCGATACCGTTGGGTGGATGTCAAATCTCGCGACGACGTCGATGCCTTCTACGACATGCGCAACGAGATGCGCGCCCACCCCCAGCGCCGCCAGGGCATATTGGAAAGCGGCATCATCCTGCGACACATGCCCAACACCGGAGGACGCTGGGACCTGGGGCCGTATCCATCATGGGTCGTGGCGTATCTGTTGGCCGGGGGCGGCCCAAAGACCTATCGAGCGATTCTGCATGCCGATGGCAATGGCGGTGGAGTTTTCTTTATCCATGTTCGTCAAAACGGCGCGCCTGGCTACGATGTGTTTACGGTCGAACAGCCTCCGTTGGACAGAGGCTACCGCATCCCGCTGTACAGACTGCCCGATGGCACCCGCCCGCCGGCTCAACCGGATCACGCCCATGCGCCGTCGATCGGCTACATCAGCTATCTCTTGACCGGCGACAAATACTACGCCGAGGAGGTCAGTTTCTGGGCCGCCTACCACATGGGCGAATGGCCGCACAAGGGATTGAAGTGGCAGTCGATGGACCGCAGCTTTGCCTGGAGCCTGCGCCAAGTGGTCGACGCAGCCTTCATCCTGCCGGACAAGCATCCGCTGGTTGGCTACTTCACCGAAGGCGTCAAAAAGTGCCTGGACGAAATGACCGAAGGGCTTGTCAAATCGGGTCGGCGAGTCCATTGTCCGCCGGCCGGCGTGTTCCAATGCTCAGGCCGACAGAATTGGGTTAACGCCATGCGCTGCTCGACCTGGATGTATTCGTGGGTGGTCTGGGCTCTGGGCAATGCAGCGGACAAGGGTTTTGATGATAACGCACCGGCGGTGCGCGACTGGGCTGCCGAGTACATCGTCGGTCTGTACACATCCGAAGACGAGTTTAAAGCTCCGGACGGCAACGTCTATCGCTATGACCCACGCGACGCCATGCCCTATTCGACCGCCATCGCGCGGCTCGAGACAAGAGTCATCGACACGAAGACTGCCGTGGCAGATAAATCCGCCAAAAAGACCACGAAAACAGTCAAAGGCCTCGAAGTGGTCGACGGGGATCCGAAGTACTTGGACAACTACGGAGCCATCTGGTACTACACAAAGCAAAACGTCGATAACGGCTGGTACAACGAACGCGGCTTGGAACATCTACCGGACGAAAGCGGCGTATGGCCCCTGCTGGAAACTGGCTTCGGCGGCGGCATGATGTACTGGGCATACGACCGCAAGGTCCGGCCCCACTTCAACTACCACTTGGAGGCGATGACGGGCCTGTCGGTAGCTGTCGAAGCAGGCCTTCCCAACGCCAAAGAAGCCTGGAACCGAGCAGTGGAATTCGGCGGTCACAAGGGCGAATACGGCATCCAAATAGTCCCGCGCGTCGCGGGTTTCGAGCAGTGATTCTGCGTTGCGATACCGCGGTCCGTCATCGCTCGACTCGAAAACCGAGCAAGCCGATGCTGAAGGCAGTGCTCCGGCAGGACTTTCAAACGTGCCCCGTTATAGGAATTGACCATGAAACGAGCCCTGGTTCTCACTTTCACCGTCTCACTGCTGATCCCGCTGGCCGCACTGAATGCCGCCGAGCCTTCACCCAAGAAGACCGGTCCAGCCAAGCGAGCTGGAAACCTGCCCCAAGTCGTTCCTGCAGAAGAGTTACCCGGTATCGTCCTTGACAATGAAGCCGCGGAGTTCACTGGATCGTGGGTCAGCAGCAGCATACAGCCGCCGTTCGTCGAGGCGACCTATCAACACGACAACAACACCGATCGCGGCCGCAAGACGGCCGTGTTTACTCCAAAGATCCCCGCCGCAGGCGAATACGAAGTGCGGCTGCTTTACACTTGTCACGAGAACCGCGCGAGCAAAGCGTACGTAACCATCCACTGCGCCGATGGCGAAAAGACGATCACGGTAAATCAGCGTCAGCCGGTGTTGGTCGATCGAGTACCGCGTGCGTTGGGCGTCTTTCGGTTCGAGGCGAGGACGAAGGGCCGCGTTGTCGTTTCTAACAAAGACGCCGACGGATACGTTGTGGTGGACGGTGTGCAGTTTGTCCCGGTCGAAATCGCTCGCGAAGAACGAGCCGGCAAACGTGACTCCGGATTCGCTGACATCAAACGGCCAGTCGACCCCGCGCGAGCAAACGCGGAACGCAATGAGATGGCTGCTGCCGTAGCCGTATCGCCGCTGGCTCCAAAGACGGCTCCTACGAAGGTAGCCGAGCGATCCGGCGAACCGGTGCAGCTCGCCAAGAGTGCATCTCCCACGGCGATTAATGGCAAGTCGTACGACGTGGTAATCGTCGGCGGTACCGGCGGTGGTGCGGTGTGCGCGGTGCGCGCGGCTCGCGAAGGTTGCACGGTGCTGTTGGTCCAGCACAACGGACACATCGGCGGCATGATGACCAACGGGTTGATGCAGTGGGATGCACTTTACGGCGGACCACGGTCGCCGCTGTTCACCGAACTGCTGCGTAACATCGAGAACTACTACATCGCCTCGTTCGGCCGCGATTCACCGGTCCACCAGACGATTCGCTACACGCACGAGCATTATCCGATCGGCTGGGCCGAGCCGCATGTGGCCGAGCGTGAGTTCAATCGCCTGGTGGCGGCCGAAGAGAAGATCACGTTACTGCTCGACCACTACCCCACGGCGGTTGAGCGAGATAAGACGCTCGTCAAGAGCATGACGCTGCGAGGACTTGGGACGGCTCGCCCGACTCGTCTAGGTTCGTCTTCTGACGGGTCGGGAGACCTATCCTACAAGGAGATCGCCGTCCGCGGCTCGACGTTCGTTGACGCTACGTACGAAGGCGACTTGTTTGCTTTGGCGAAAGTTCCCTATCGAGTCGGCCGCGAGGCACGTGACGAATACGATGAACCACACGCCGGCAGAGTGTTTGTCAATATAGCTCACTCGTCGCCGCAGAGCGTGGTTCGCGAGGAACTGAACATCCGGGCCTACGGCGCACACCAGGGGACCGTCGATCCGGACAGCCCCTTCACCGTCGACGGCGCCGTGCAGGCCTACAATTACCGTTTCTGCGTCACCTCGGACCCGGCCAATCGCCTTCCCATTCCAAAGCCCGCCAACTACCGGCGCGAGGAGTACGTCGATTACGGACGTAAATACATCGGCGCTCACGCCGACCGTTGCCCCAACCGCAAGTCGCACGTAAACAGCCCGATCCTGCCGGGCGAGAATCACGACTACCCCGAAGCCGACTGGCCAACGCGAGAGAAGATCATCCAGCGACACCTGGATTTCGGGCTGGGGTTGATGTGGTTCCTCCAGAACGACGAGTCCGTTTCGCAGAAGCAGCGAGAGAGGTTTCGCATTTGGGGCCTACCCAGGGACGAGTACGCCGACAACGGCCATGTGCCGTACGAAATGTACGTGCGCGAAGCTCGTCGTATCGTCGGCCGTCACGTCTTCACCGAACACGACGGGATGTTTTCCAGGGATTACGCACGTACGCCGGTACATCCGGACAGCATCGCGGTCACCGACTGGTACATGGACTCGCACGCCTGCACCACCGACAGCCGCCCTGGATTCAAGTACGATGGCAAGTTGATCCTGACCGAGGAATCTCGCCCATCGCAGATTCCCTATCGCGCACTGTTGCCGCAGGGCGTGGACAATCTGCTGGTTCCGGTCTGTCTGTCGGCCACGCACGTTGCCTGGGGAGCGATCCGGCTGGAACCGGTCTACATGCAAACGGGTGAAGCCGCCGGCTTCGCCACCGCGCTGGCGAAACAACAAGGAACGACGCCCGCTGCATTGAATCCCGACCTGCTTGTGCGAACGCTGGTCGAGCGGCGGCAGCTCATCAGCTTCTTCAATGATCTGAAAGTGACCGATCCCAATCCGTCGATCCCAGCGGCGCAATACTTCGGCACCAAGGGATTCTTCAGCGACTACAACGCTCGCCTGGATCAGCCGCTGACTGAAGCCGTGGCAAAAGTCTGGGCTGAAGGCCTGGCACAACTCAACGAAGGCACGCTCGACTCAAACGCACTGGTCGCCCGAGTGCATAAGGCCGAGTCCGGCGATTCCCCACCGGCCGCACGCACCCGGGGCGAGGTGCTTCAAGAGATGTGGAAACTGCGGAACAAGTAAGGAATTTCAGTCAATTGACCAAGCGATTCAACCCAGCCATCTTCATGTTCGTCTTTCTCATTGTGTTTGACAGCCTGCTGCTGGCCCAGTCGGCCGATCCACGCATTCCGCATGCGCCGCCGCGCGAGGATGCGTTGTTGTACCGGAAGCTGCCGATCCCAGAGGAGTTTCTTATCACGCGAGACAAGCACACGTTCGGTGGAGATGTTCGCATTGGCGATCTTGACGGTGACGGGCGTTGTGACTTTCTGGTCTATCGCTGCAATCACGGAGCGCCAAGCGGCGCTCATCGAGGTGGGATGAAACCGTGTTTCCTTGGAACATTCGACATCAATGGCAAGAGTCTGTGGTCCGCAGGCAAAGGCGGAAATCATCCCTCGCGGCCCATGTCCGTGGCCGTGCACGACATGACGGGCGATGGAGCGGCCGATGTGATTTGCTTCTGGCATCGACCAAGTAAGGCACTCCTACCGGAGGGTTCTGGCAAGGCATCCTACAAAGAAATTGACTGGCAATCGTTGGCCGATGTGGTCATTCAAATCCGCGATGGGCGCAATGGCAAAGTGCTGCGTGAAGCCGCACCGAAAGAAATCACCGAGCGGCGTCGTAAGGATCCTGTCGGAGCGAACTGGGTCCACCAGCGGTTGCTGGTGGCGAATTTTCGCGGAACTGACGAGCCTCGCGACATCGCGGTGAAACTCGGCGACACGTACGATGCGATCGACGAACACCTTAACGTCCTCTGGACCTATCGCACCGAGTGGATCAAGTACAGTCAGTGTACCGCCTACATCCCGGCAGTCGGTGACATCGACGGCGACGGCCGCGATGAACTGAATGGCGGCTACTTTGTGATCGACGACGACGGCACGCCGCTATGGGAGAAACAGCTCGGCCGCAACATGGACTCAGTCGCCATCACAGAATGGGACGATGGAAACATGCGGGCCATTTGCTCCGGTTTCGGACATGTGATTGGCGCAAAGGGCAAAGTGATTTTGTCGCTGGGCGAAAAGGAGGTGCCTCATGGACAGGAGGTCCGCTTAGCCAACCTGCGCGACGACCTGCCGGGCCCGGAAATGGTTCTGCGCAATACCGGTCACACGACCGACATGCTTCTGGTCAGCAGCGCGACCAACAAGATCGTCGATCGATTTCAGCTCAACTTTTCACCGACCAATGTCGGCATGGAACCGGTGTACTGGAACGGCGCCGACAGAGCGGCCCTGTTGTACAACGGCGGATGGCTTTGGGACCTGAAACGCAACGAAGGGCGCGAACTTCCCGGTTTGCCGCCGCCGGGAGGCAACAAGATACATCGCATGGGATTCTATCACGCCATACCAGCCAACATTTGCGGAGACGACCGTGAAGAGCTGGTCCTTTGGGATCCCACGGCCAAACACATCTATATCTACACCCCAAAACCGCTGGACGAATCAGCCTACCAAGGCTACGTCGCCGGCCCTCGGCAATACAATCCGCGGTTAATGGACTGACACGTTCATTTGAAGACAATCGTGGCCACGGGGTCGGGCTGGACGACAAACGAGATTCTCCCTCCGTCTTGTGACAGTGTTAGCGGTTCGTCAGCTCCGACCAGCGTCGCATTGGCCGGGTCGCTCAGACTGGCCGACAACAGGGATACTGAAATCTGTTGCGTCGGTTTGCCGGGCAAGTCCGTCTGGGAATCAATCACGTGTAATACATGTGAGTTGGCAATGCGAGTCATGATGAAGCGATAGCGATGGCCGTCTTCCGCATTGACCACCAGTGTCGGCTCACCTGCCGCCAATCGCGCAAGCCCGCTCCAGAACGGATGGTCGATGCGGAAGGCTCCGTCGCTCGTCGTGATCAAGTGTGCCTCGCCGTCGCCGAAGCGGTGCTTTAGAATCGCCGCTGCCGGAGCCTTCGCTTGGAGGTGCGCGACCGTGTTGGCTGTTGTCGGCTCGACGCTAACCGCCATCGGCGCCCAGGCAACGGGCGAATCTTCGAAGGCCCGTGCGGTGTCCGGATCGTCGAAGGTCAAGGGTATGCGTGTGGCCGCGCCACCGACCCAATCGCGTCCTTTCGTGTCCAGTACACGGACCGCTCGCACATCGGCGTACTGCCGGTCCTCGCCTTGGTACAGTTCCTTCAAGATCTTGACGCGGAGCTTCTCGACGTGAACCGGGGGCGTTAACGGTATAGCGATTTCACGAGTGGAAGCTCCTTGAACCGAGCTGATTTGCTTCCATTCGTCGCCTTCGAACGCCTCGATTGCGATATCAGTGATCTGGTACGGGCCATGTCGGTTGGCCACTTCGACGCGAGCCACCTCGACGCGTTTGGGCAGCGTCAATTCGATCCAGTGAGGCATCGGCGAGCCATCCGACGCCCACGCTTCCCCCGGAGCGCCAGCCAATACGCGGGCACCGTATGCCTCGTTGTACTCGGAATCGACTTTGACAGTGGCTTTCTGCGAATCTGCAGGAAAGGTCACCTCGCCCGTCAGACGGACACCGTACACGTCGCTCAAGCCGAAGTCGTCCCGTCGCTGGGCCTTCTCGTCCAGTACCGTAGCGTGTCCAAACGCGATCAGTTGGCCTCCGCCCTTGACGTATTTGCGTAACTGGTCCATATGCGCCTCGTCCAGCACGGCCAGTTCTGGAATGATGACGGCGCGATACTCGTCGAGCGACGCGGGCCAGCTTCCACCCTGAGCCGACATGTATAGCAATCGGCTGAATACGCCGTGGCGCAGTAACGCGTCGCTGATCGCGACCGTGCTTTGCCAAGCACCCTGCTGAATACCTTGGTAGCGATTCCAAAACGGATTCGTTCCGGGCAGCCCCGGTCCTCCCGCGGCAGGAGTGCCGACTACGATCGCCACGTCGGCGTATGGTTGGGCGTCCGTGACATAAGGCTTCACTTGGCGGAACCACGCGCCGGCGGCTTTAGCTTGATCGAGGTCTTCGCCGAAAATGCCCGAATGCCCCGGTGTCAGTGCCCAATGCACGCCGGCGCCCTGGCAAACGACGATTGCCGAACCGGCGATGGCCTGTTTGTCCGTCAAATGCGACGTCGGCGGTGTATCTTCCAAAGGCGTGAACCAGGAACTGCCGAGTTTGAAGTTGATGTCCAGCGGCTTGGGCAACACCCAAGCCATGCGGGCGAGTTGATCGTTGCGGACAAAACCGTGCCCCTCGTTGAAAAGGTACTGAAGCCGCGAACCTACCAGGTCGGTCCAGATACCCGCCGGCAGGAAGCTGCCGCCGGATCCGTTTGCCGTGTAGACGCAGGCCGTCTGGCCTTGTTCGCGCCGGATCACGTCGATTTCATCCAAGTAGCTGGCCAGCGTCCGGGCGTTGAACTCGGCCAGTCGCGTTGGTGAGGCATTCTCGAACGGCTCGCCAAACATATCTTCGTAACCCTTCGCGACCCACGGACTGGACGTATTCAACCGCTCGTGGAAGATGTCGTGCCAGATTCCGTGGATCGGACCGTAGTTCGTGAGCAACTCGCGCACCTGCTCGATCGCCTTATGACGAAACGGTGAATGCAAGGTCTGGTAGCGCGTGGGCCACCGCGGGCCGAACACGATGGGTTTTCCCTGCCTATCCATCGTTGACCATTCGTCAAATTCCGGATTGCCGTCGCTGACTGCGTTGAAATAGAAGATCAGCGGAAGTTTCTCGCGCTGGCAGGCCGCAGCCAACTCCCGCACAAAATCGCGTTTGGTCTTGAAGTTGGTTGTCTTGGTATCGTGGAAGACCAGCCCGTCGATCCATTTATCGTAGAAAACGAGATGCGTCGCCCCGGTCTCCTTGAAATCCTTCACCCATTGGTCCGCATCGAAGTCGTTGCCCAGGTTCTCCATCCATTGTTGGATCGTATAGGGCTCCAGCGGCTCGTAGATGAACCCGGTCATCACACTGACCGTTGGTGTCTTCATCCAACAGACTCGCGACTGGTCATCGGAATCCTCGTCGTCGGCATGCGCGGTCGGTTGAGCGGCCAGAAGCCCCACGATCACGACGACCAGCATGTGATTTCGGCTATTCATTTCCTATCTCCGTTGATGAGGGGACTTGGCCTAATCCAGGTTCACATTCATCAGATGCAGCACCCAGTCGTCGGCGCTGGGAGGTGGCCATGCGAAAGCGGTCTTCACTTCGCGTTTGTCGTCGATCGGTCTCATGTCGTCCGTCCGAGGGTTGAATAGACGCGCACGATACTCGTCGGCGGCGTTCGGTCCAAGTTTGACTGTCAACTCGGCAGTCAGACCGCGCGCGTAGACGAGGTAATTCCTTCCGGAATCGGCGAGCATCCAGTAAGTGGTCGCTGGTGGCGCGGTTCTGCCAAGCTGCCTGCCATCCTTTCCACGCGGTACGGAACAGGAAAGAAGTTCATCCTGGGGCCGTAGCTTCCACCAGTCCAACTCCAGGAACAACTGCTTCATAAATCCGATCTGCCGTTCCCAAGCATCGTTCTTGGCCGCAGCGATGTCGAACGGTCCGGGATCGCGGTTGCCCCCGAAGTAAGTTGTCCCAAATCCGGTGACGAAGTAGCCGCCGGCCATGACGATATCCCATGACGCGTGCCGCATGGATTCAAGGCTCGTGGAATTGTCCTTGTCGGGTGTGCCGTCGCCATCCCGATCGCGGAGGAAGTAGCCGTATTCCGAATTCACGATCGGCTTTTCGAATCGTCGCGACTGCAGTATGCGCGTATGAAGATCGCGGTAGTTCTGCTGGTAGTCGCCAAAGCTCATCCACCCCGCGTCGTTGAACTCGCGCACACTGCCATGTCTTGTCATCGGATGAATGGCGATGATTCGGCCGTGCGGATCGGCCGCACGCAAAGCACTTCCGATGGCAGTGAATTCCTGTTTCATCTCGGCTTCAGTGCTCGGGCGCGTGCGGACTTCGGCGTGCCATTCGCCAGAGACAAGGAAGTAAACGTCGTACGCACTGTATCGGGCTGCAATGTACCGAGCGTAACGTTTGCGTGCCTCCAGGTTCGGGAACCTCCGCCACGCGAACGGTTCTTGCTTTCGCTTATCGCCCCAGGCTAACGCGAGTCCCACAACGATTGCTTGTGAATTCGCGTACGCCACGCGATGATCCATCTCCTGCCAGTAGCCGGGGTTTATCTTTTCACTTCTCAGGTCATCAAACGGCATTCCTCCCGAGTTTCCCCAACCAGCCTCGCTGAGCATCATCGAATGTACAACGTTAAACCCTTGTCCAGCTCGAGTCTTCAGATATCGCTCCGCTGCATCGCGGTTGTGTTTCTCGTCGACGTTGTCAGTGAACAGCGCCCAGGCGGTATCGCCCATGAACCACACTGCATCGCCGTTCTGGTACTGAAAATGATGTGGGAAGCCCGCCATCGGCTGAATGCTGCCGCGGCGATTGGATCGCTCGCAAACGAATGAGCCTGTATTCCCATTCAACCCTTTGTCTTTCGAGCGCACGGTGTACGACCACTTACCGGTCATGTCTGGACTTACCCGCAGCTTCCAGTTCGAGTCCCCGTCCCAGAACAGCGGAATCACGCGCTTCGAGCCATCCGGTCGTCGCAGATCAGCGTCGGCGTCCAGATCCGTATAGGGATTGGCATATCGCCCAGACGACTCAAAAGCTGCTTCGTGCATTCCGAATCGCTCGACGGACTGCTGGGCCGATCCTCGTCGGCCGGTGAAAACAACGACGCAAGCGAAACAGCACATGATCCAATGAAATTGCGATCGACGGTTCATGCTTCGTTCCCCTTAAATCACGGTGATGGCGAATTGCCGGTGCGTCATCTCGCGGCTATATTCATATGCCCATTTGTGTAGCCATTCGGCCACTCACTGTCAAATGCCGACCAACAATACACAGACCAACCACGGAACGAGGTGAACTTCATGAATATGGATCGAAAGATGCATCGTAATGGGATCGCGCATGTTTCGTCGCGTAACATCGGTCGCCGCCGCTTTCTCCAAGCTGGAGCTGCGTCGCTTGCGCTCTCTTCACTCAACGTCGGTGCTTTCGCGGGTGCCGCAGAAAAGCCGAAACGCGTCGGACTGATCGGCGCTGGGTGGTATGGCAAGAGCGATCTCTGGCGACTGATCCAAGTGACGCCGGTTGAAGTGGTGTCGATTTGCGATCCAGACCAACGAATGCTCGCGGAAGCCGTGGAAATCCACGGCCAACGGCTGAAGTCGCAGAAGAAGCCTCGAACTTACGTCGATTATCGCGAGATGCTCAAAGAGAAAGACCTGGACATCGTGCTGATCGGCTCGCCGGATCACTGGCATGCGCTGCAGATGATTGGGGCCGTTGAAGCGGGCGCGGACGTGTACGTGCAAAAGTCCATCAGCGTGGACGTGGGCGAAGGCGAAGCGATGGTCGACGCGGCTCGCAAGCATGGCCGAGTGGTACAAGTCGGCACACAGCGAAAAAGCACGCCGCATCTAATTGACGTGAAGAAGCAAGTTATCGAGGCCGGTTTGCTAGGCACGATCGGCCACGTCGAGATGTGTTGTTACTTCCACATGCGCGCCAACGGCAACCCACCGCTGGAGCCTGTGCCCGACTTTCTCGACTACGAGATGTGGACCGGCCCCGCGCCGCTGCGTCCCTATGACGGACTGCCGCACAAGCGGTGGTGGCGGACCTTCATGGAATACGGCAACGGCATCATGGGTGACATGTGCGTCCATATGCTCGACACCGCGCGGTGGATGCTCGGTCTCGGCTGGCCGAAACGCGTTACCTCGACGGGCGGGATCTTGATGCAGAAGGAAGGCAAGTCGAATATCGCGGACACGCAAACGGCGACCTTCGAGTTTGATGACTTCAACGCCATCTGGCAGCATCGTTCGTGGGGCGACCCTACCGATCCAGACTATCCGTGGGCGCTGTTCATCTACGGCGACAAGGGAACGCTGAAAGCGAGCACCATGCGTGCCGACTTCATCCCTCGTGGAAAGAACGCGAAACCGATCCACTTCGAATGCCTGTACGAGCGCGAGAAGTATCCGGAAGACGTGACTGAGAAAGGCATCGAACTGAATGCCGCACCCGCGACGCGACGGCACATGCTCGACTTCCTTGCCGCTATCGAGAAACGCAGTCGGCCGGTGGCGGACATCGAAGAGGGCCACATCTCGACGGCAAGCTGCGTGTTGGCAAATCTCTCAATGCAACTTGGCGGCCGAGCGCTCAGGTACGACCCGAGACAACGCGTTGTGATTGGCGACGACGAAGCCACGAAGCTCCTCCGCCGACCATATCGCGCTCCGTGGCAACACCCTGGCGAGGCGTAAGTTGCCCGTACGTGTTGTTGCAGTCGCGGAGATCGATCCTGGCATCTATTTGCGCCGAATTGAGATCTAGCGCGGCAACGACGTAGCCAATGCACGCGCCGAGGTTTGGCGAGACTTCAAATAGGCTACAATGATTCGCGTTGTCAATTTCAGCTTCCAGGGAGCCACCAATGAAGAGACTTCTCCTGAGCATCGTCTGTGTTTTTGTCTTTGTCACGGCCTCTGTTGCTGTGGCCAAAGAGCTGCCCACAGCCAAACCCGAGCAGGTGGGTATGTCCTCGGCCGGTCTCGAAAAGGTGGACGCGGCGATGAATCAACTGGTTCGTGACAAAAAGCTCGCGGGGGCAATCGTGATGGTCGCGCGTCGCGGAAAGGTCGTTCATTTCAAGCCCTATGGTTTGATGGATCTGGAAAAGAAGAAGTCCATGCGGCGTGACACGATCATGCGTTTCTATTCCATGACCAAGACCATCACTAGTGCTGCAGCGTTGATGCTGTACGACGAGGGAAAACTGAAGCTTGACGATCCTGTCTCCAAGTACCTGCCCGATTTGAAGGGGCTGAAGGTTTACGCTGCGGAAGGCAAATATGCGCCCCGCCGCGATATAACCATCCGCGATCTTATGCGGCACACGGCCGGGCTGACTTACGGATTCTTCGGAAATACGCCAGTGGATCAACTGTACGGCAAGGCCAACGTGCTGGATCGGGATACAGATCTGGCAGAGATGACCAGTAAGCTGGCGAAGCTGCCTCTGCTTTACGAGCCGGGGAAGGACTGGGTCTACAGCGTGTCCGTTGATGTGCTCGGCCGCGTTGTAGAAGTGGTCTCCGGCAAGCAGTTGGATGATTTCTTCCAGGAACGCATTTTTGCGCCCCTGGACATGAAAGATACGGGATTCTTCGTTCCGTCCAAGAAGGCCGAGCGATTCGCCGTCAACTATGGCTCTGACGGTAAAGGCAATTTGGTGGTGCACGACGCACCGGCGACTAGTCAGTATCTGAAAGACCCCAAGTTACTTTCGGGCGGCGGCGGTTTGGTGTCCACGGCGCGGGACTACATGCGATTCTTGATGATGATCGAGGGCGGCGGTCAACTACACGGCGTTCGAGTGCTCTCAAAAGACGCCATTAGACTGATGACCACAAACCAACTGCCTGACGGCGTGGGGTGGATCAAATTCGGTGACGAGGTTCGAGAAGGCGTAGGATTCGGACTGGGGTTCTCGGTTCGAGTCAAGATGAGCGACTGGGACCCGCAAGGACGCCTTGGCGAATACGGCTGGGGCGGCGCAGCGAGTACGCATTATTGGGTTTCGCCAAGAGATGATCTGATTGTGATTACACTGGAACAAATCATGCCATACTCGTTCCAGACCGAATTCGCAGTCAAGGGTCTGATCTACGACGCGATCGTTGACTGACGTGAGCGAACTTCCGTTCCATGAAGTGAGCCCTCAAGTGTAGGAAAACGAAGATGAAACTGCCCAACCTATCCAATCTCGCCCACATCGTTCTGGCCGTGGCTCTGGTGTTCATGTTTGTGGCAATACCATCGACGCTCGGTGCCGCATCGGCTGATGCCACCGTTCGATCGGTTCTCAACGAGGCTGGCGCAACAGGTGGACTGATCGTGCACGTCGGTTGCGGCGATGGCCGCCTGACCGCCGCCTTGCGTGTGTCGAACAAGTACGTGGTCCACGGCTTGGACGCCGATCCGGCGAAGGTGGAAGAGGCTCGTCAGCACGTTCGTTCGTGCGGGCTCTATGGACTGGTGAGTGTTGACGTTTTGTACGGCTCGCAACTGCCCTATGCCAGCGACCTTGTGAACTTGGTAGTGGTTGATACGAGATGCGGGATACGAGATACGGAAAGCGAGATTCTGCGCGTTCTAACACCGCGCGGTGTGGCTGTGGTGCGGGAAAAGGGCACTGAGGGGTGGCTATCGCGTATCCCACATCCCGTATCCCGCATCGGAGACGGTTTCGCGATGTTCACAAAACCGGCCTCAGCGAAGATCGATGAATGGACGCACTGGCTGCACGATCCGAGCGGAAACGCCGTAGGGCGCGACCAAGTCGTCGGCCCGCCGCGGCGGTTCCAGTGGATGGCGGGACCGATGTGGTCGAGGCATCACAATACGGTGCCCGGTGTCAGCGCAATGGTCTCGGCGAACGGGAGAGTGTTCACAATCGTCGACGAAGGTCCGCCTGCCATGGCGGGCACGACGCCGGATAAGTGGCTCCTGGTGGCCCGCGATGCGTTTAACGGCATCGAGCTATGGCGTAAGCCGATCACTGATTGGGGGTGGCAAGAATGGAGTACGATCTGGAACGAGCGATTCAACCAGCCCAACAACGTGCCCAAGCGATTGGTTGCCGTCGACGACCGCGTCTACGTAACGCTTGGCTTCAACGCGGCGTTGACAGCCCTGGACGCCGCCACCGGCGAGGTCGTCAAGCAATACGAAGGTACGGAGTTGACCGACGAGATTCTGTACCAGGACGGTTTGCTCATCCTGTCGATCAACAAAGAGCCGCAAGGACCTGGCGAGGTGAAGGACAAGCCACCGGTCAGGAAGTACTTGGCCGTGTTCGACGCGAAGACGGGCACACAGCAGTGGTCAGAGGGGGACTTTGTCGGCAACAGCGCAAAAACCGGTCCGGGGGAACGGGTGACGCACTTACTGCTGGCGGCGCTCGGCAATCAAATATTCCTACTGGACCGCGACGCGGTGGTCAGCCTTGACCTACAGACGGGGCAGCAGCTCTGGCGCTCGCCCCGACCGGAGAGCTCCGATTACACCGCCCGGTACCATCATCGCATGTCGGAGATGTGCACGCTGGTGGCGACCGACGATGTGGTCCTGCTGTGCCAACTGGAGCCGATTCAGAAGCGGATCGGCTGGCGGGTGATCAAGGCTCGGCTGCAAGCGTACGCGAGGAAGACGGGCGAGCCGCTGTGGGAGTACCGCTGCGGAAACTGGGGCCACTTCTGCGTACCGGACGTGTTCGTTGCGCAGGGGCTTGTTTGGGTACACGACAAGGAGACGATGTCGATCGTCGGGCTGGAACCGATCAGCGGAGTTGAGAAGCGCCGCGTTTTGACTGAAAAGGCACTCGATAACGGCCATCACCATCGCTGCTACCGCAACAAGGCGACGGAACGGTTTCTGATGACCAGCTACCGCGGCGTGGAGTTTGTGGATTGGGCCTCGGGTGACGTGGACCGAAACCACTGGGTCCGCGGCACGTGCCGATACGGCGTGTTGCCATGTAATGGGCTGCTCTACTCCACACCGCACCCATGCGACTGCTATATCACATCGAAGCTGAACGGATTCTACGCACTGGGACCGGCGGGAGAGTTAAGAGACAAGAGTCTAGAGTCCAGAGCCGGAAAACGTTTGGAGCGGGGATCAGCGTACGATGCATCCGACCTTCAGCCTTCAGTCTCTAGCCTTCAGTCTTCTTCCTGGCCCACCTATCGACACGATGCTGATCGGACGGGCTGCGCCGATGGCCCAGCCCCGTCGAACCTGAAGGGTGTATGGAAGACGACGCTGCCTGGCGGGCGGATCAGCGCGCCGGTTGTGGCCGAAGGAAAGGTGCTTGTGTCCTCCATTGATGCCCATACGGTACACGCCTTGGACGTCGATGGAGGCGGGCAGCAGTGGAGCTACGTGGCCGCGGGGCGAGTGGACACTCCGCCAACCGTCTGGAACGGGCGGGCCATATTTGGCTGTCGCAGCGGCTGGGTGTATTGTCTGCGGATGTCGGACGGAGCCATGATGTGGCGTTTTCACGCTGCGCCGGAGGACCGTCTGGTTATAGCTCATGGTGGTCTGGAATCGGCTTGGCCTGTGCACGGCGGCGTGCTGGTTCGCGATGGTAAGGTCTACGCAACGGCGGGACGGAGTTCGTTCTTGGACGGCGGCATCATGGCGTGCTGTTTGGACGCCGCGACGGGCAAGGTACTCGACGAGCGGCTAATCGCGCACCAGCAGGACATGCCCGTGGACACCGGCCGAAACCAGAGCGACGACACTGGGGTATTGTCGGACTTGCTGGTAAGTGAAGGCGATGGTGTGTACATGCGGCATCTTCAGCTGTTCGGAACGGACGAGGCCAAAGCGGGTTGGGGACAGCGCGTCGGCGCGACCGCCGGTATGCTGGACGACTCGTGGTTTAACCGCACCGTCTGGTTGGTCGACGGTCGCGATCAGGGCGAACTGCTGGTGCACGACGACGGAGGCGTCTACTCGGTTCGCGTCCACAAGTCGCGCGGGCATGGAAACTACATCGAACCCGGCACAGACGCCTACCAGATCGTGGCGACCGACCGCACGCCGACCACTGCGCCGGAATCAGGCAGGAAGAACAAGCTAAACACCACGGTATGGCCAAAGCCGAAGCAGGTGCGATGGTCCCTGCCGCTTCCGATTCGCGTAACAGCGATGGCGGTCGGCGGCCCCACGCTGCTGTGTGCGGGAACGCCGGATATGCTGGACCCCGAAGAGCCCTGGGCTGCTTACGAGGGCAAGCGCGGCGGCGTACTGTTCGCGCTATCAACCGACGACGGCGTGAAGAAGGCCGAATTGAAGCTCGACGCCGCGCCCGTGTACGACGGCATGGCCATCGCCGGCGGACGGCTGTACTTGTCGACTGTCAGCGGGACGCTGGTTTCAATCGGCGAACGGTGAAAATCCGTCCTCATGAGAGTGCGATGTGAGCAAGAAGAAGTATCGCATGCGATTCGGTTGCCGTGTTACACTAGATGGGAGCGGATGACGCGACAATTGTCGTCGGCTGAACTACAACACCACTGGAGGAATCCATGAAACGCTTATCATTGATCGTCACGGCCATCATGATCCTGAACGCTGCCGGCTCGGCTGGGGCAACGGACTATGCGAAGGAATCATCCTGGGCCGAGACGATGGCGGCCATGCGGGCCAGCTACCTACAATCTCCGGAAGCGGAACAGGCCGCTGCACGCGACTCGTTGTTCATGCCCTTTGACAGCGGGCGGATCGATGGCAGTGGCCCTGCAAAGCAGGTCGTGGTCGACATTGCTGGCTTGAACGAAATGCGGCTGCTCACCATCTGCGAAAAAGGTCCCGCGAACTGCAACATTTGGGGCGAACCGAAACTGATCGCCAAAGATGGGACCGTCACCAAGCTCACCAATCTTGATCCTACCAAAGTCAGTGTCGGTTGGGGCCAGTTGCTTGTGGACAAGAACTGGCAGAACCATCCTCTGATCGTGGGTGACCGCCAATTCGAGTTCGGTTTCTGGGTCCACGCCGATAGCGAGTTGACATTCACCTTGGACGGCAAGTATGAGCGGTTCGAGGCATTCGTTGGCGAGGACAAAGACCGCGCGGCAGGTCTCGTGCGTTTCAAGGTGCTCTCGTCCCCCGTGCCGCTACCGACGTTTTGGTCGGACTTGGCGAGCGACTTTCCCCTGCAGAGCGGATGGCTGCACACGGACGCCGGTGCCGACGGTATCGCGGCGTGGTTTGGTCGACGCAAGACGGGTTCGTTGGAGCAGGAAATCGTCAGTCGCGCTCTACGGGGAGCCGCATCCGACTCGCCAATGCGAGCTGAACTCGATACGCTCATTGCGGCGAAAGCTGCCGCCGGCGACGCGCGTTGGCTCGACCTCTACGTCCGCGCTTGCCGTCATCGCGGCTGCGCCGCGATGCTGAGGACACTTTCCGGCGCGGAGGTAAAGGCGGCCTTTGAGAAGGAACTCGCCGAACTCGTGGCCGCCAAAGCACCGGTTGAGGACGCACGCTGGAACCAACTGCGTGCCCGCGTCGTTCAGGCCGGGGAGCTCGATCATCAATTCGCGACCCTCGGGCACGACATCCGGCAGCGCGCGGTACTGAGCAAAGCTACGGGCGAAAGAGCCTGGAACGGCACAACCTACGTTCCCACAGAACGATCGACCGCCGAGGAGATCGCCAGCCAAGTGTTCAACCGTACGGCGCTTGTGCTCGAAACCGACCGTGATCCCACCGATATCGTATTGCGACGGACGGCGGCACTGCTGGCCGACCTGAAGAAACTGGCTGGAGCGAAGGTGGCCGCCTTCGACGCGCCACTTGCGAAGCTCCAACAGTCCGCAGCGGACACGCCTGTCATCGACACCGATGCGCGACGCGCATTGCACCATGACATCTGCCGGCTCCGCCGCCAGATCGCGTTTGCCAACCCGTTGCTCGACTTCCAGGATCTGGTTTTCATCAAACGGCACCGCGCCTTCTACCATCACATGTGCGACCAATTCTACGGCATCGTCCAGAACCCCGGCGGTGGTCTGCATGTGCTTGAAGACGCCTTTGGCCCTGATCCGCAAGTGCGCGACATCCTGGGAGACTCGATTTGCGAAATCGGCCGCCTCAAAGGCCAGAGACTCAGCGGCGGCAGCGTCGAGCGGCCCAGCCTCCGCTACGACGGCCAACGAACATTCAGTGGCGTAGACGCCGAGGGCGGTTCGTTCCTCTCACCCGCGCTCTCGCCCGACGCCCAGCAGGTCGCGTTTGCCTACGTCGAGCGCAAAGGCGGCAAGGAGCAAATCTTCCACGAAGACCCAACGCGCGGCCACTGGGACACGCAGCGTTGTTACCACATCTTCAAGGTCAACCTGGATGGCACGGGGCTCGAGCAACTTACGGACGGTACCTGGAACGATTTCGACCCGTGCTGGTTGCCCAATGGCCGGCTGGCGTTCATTAGCGAGCGCCGCGGCGGCTACCTGCGCTGTGGCCGCGCCTGCCCACTGTACAACCTGTACGACATGAATCCTGACGGCAGCGGTATCAACTGTTTGAGCTTCCACGACAGCAACGAGTGGCACCCCAGCGTATCGCACGACGGTCGCATCGTCTGGACACGCTGGGATTACGTAGACCGCCACGGTTGCATTGCGCATATGCCCTGGATCACTACGCTCGACGGGCGCGACCCGCGCCCGCTGCACGGCAACTACGCCCCGCGCCAGGCCCGTCCCGACATGGAACTGTACGTGCGGGCGATTCCTGGGTCAGCGAAGTATGTCGGCTTGGCCGCGCCACATCACGGTCAGGCTTACGGCTCGATCGTTATCATCAACCCGAAGGCTCCGGACGACGACGGCATGGGGCCAGTACGCCGCTTTACGCCCGAGGTAGGATTCCCGGAAAGCCAAGGCGGCCGGCAGGTCTACAGTACGCCGTGGCCGCTTAGCGAGAACTACCACCTTTGCGTGTACGACGCCGCCATGAGCGGCGCGTCCCTCAGACGCCCTGGTGAAAACTACGGCATCTATTTGGTGGACGCCTTCGGCAACAAAGAGCTGCTGTACCGCGATCCCGATATTGGCTGCATGAATCCGATCCCGTTGCGGCCACAGACGTTGCCCCCCGCGCCGGCCACGTCGCTCGCGGAGGTCCGGGACCGCAAGGCGATCAGCATTGGCGATGAAGGTGAGGCGACGATGGCTGTCATCGATGTCTACGACAATCAGAAGGATTGGCCCGAGGGCACAGAGATCCACTCGCTGCGCATTTTACAGCTCTTGCCGTGCGCTGTGCCCAGTGGCGGCTTGCGCCCGCACGAAACTGGAAAGCGGATTGCCGAGGCCAAAGACTCGGTCGTGCCGTGCCGCTGGGTGCTCGGGACCGTGCCCGTCGAAGAAGACGGCAGTGCGCACTTCACCGTGCCGGCCTATCGCGAGCTGTTTTTCCAGGCACTCGACGAGCGCGGCATGGCAATCAACTCGATGCGTTCGGCGACCCACGCTCGGCACGGCGAGCAGTTGGTCTGCCAGGGCTGTCACGAACACAAATCGCAAGCAAGCGAACCGCCAGCCATGCTGCCGCTGGCGTTGCGTCGAGCACCATCGAGGCCGAAGCCCGACGTAGATGGTTCGAATCCGTTCAGCTACCCGCGTCTCGTCCAGCCCGTACTCGACCGCAATTGCGTCAAGTGTCACCAGGAAAACAAAGACAAGAAAGCGCCGAATCTTGCGCGGGAACCGATCGCGAACAAGTTCTACGCCTCGTACAACACACTGGTGAACTACGGCTTCACCAGCTACGGCGACAGCTATCGTACGCTGAGTGGCCAATTCGGTGCACGCGGCTCGAAGCTCGTCGAGATGCTGGAAGAAGGTCATCACGATGTAGAGCTTTCCGAGGAAGACTTCCATCGCCTGACACTGTGGCTCGACTGCTGCTCGATGTTCTATGGCGTGTTCGAGAAGGAGCCAGGCGAAGCCCAACTCCGAGGCGAGATCGCCCACGCAATCCTGGAGTAGGCTGCAACGCGCCACTGCAGTTGCTGCCTCAACCTTGTTCGCTAGTAACGTCCTGGACATGGACCATGTTGCTTCTGAGGGCCTCATCACCCGTTGCTTCGGAGGCCATCGTGAAATCGAAGCTTCCAGCAATTCGGCGAATATGTTATGCGATGCTTGCGTTCGCCGTTTGTGCAGTGGTGGCATGGCACGTGATTCCCATCGGTCCACAGGTGGTGGTGCTTCGCGAGCAGACGATCGACGTTCGAGGAATGAAACGTCAGTACCGTTTGGTTATTCCCAAATCACTGGAAGAAAGCAGCCCCTCGCCTTTGCTGTTTGCATTTCCTGGCGCGGGGGACTCGGCGGAAGACATGTCCAGATACACGCAACTCGACTGGCTGGCGGCGGACAGAGGCTTCTACCTCGTTTACCTCGAGGGCAGGTACCTTTCCTGGCCTCCCTTCATTCCGCCTGAAAACCCTGAGTGCGCCGACCCTGACTTGCACTTCTTCGACGCCGTGTGTGATGAACTCATCCCGCGGTACAACATCGACGAACGTCGCGTCTACGCAACCGGTATGTCTCAAGGGGCAGCTTTCGTGAATCTCCTGGTTGCCAAACGCAGTCGGAAGCTGGCCGCGGCTGCTGTACACTCGGGCTGGTTGCCGAGACCGCTTCCTGACGAAGGGATTCACGCCGATCACAAAACTCCGATGCTGTTCATCGTCGGCTCCGACGACAGGCAGGTACCACCGGATGTTGTTAGTTCGGCATACGAGTGTTTCCGACGCGAAGGTCACCCTTCCGAGTACTACGAAGTACCTGGACTCGGACACGCTTGGGCTGGCCGGCAAGGGATTAACGAACAGATCTGGCAGTTCCTCTCTCAGTGTCGCGTTCCGTAGTTGCTTGCCTCAGACCCACCACCGACGTGTTTGCAGTGGTAGAAGACCTGCGGTGATCCGGAGCTGGATGGCCACTCAGAACGCAACAACAAATGTTGTATAATGACTGTTCAGGGTCCGCGACCGCGGCTTGGCGCAAGATGAAGTAGCGAAAACTCCATTTCTGGGTATTTGGCAGATGCATCAGTTTCGAGTAGTCGGTCTGGCTGTCGCGCTGATCATTGCGACGCTGATGCGTTCTTCTTCGGCGGCAGAGACCGACTCGCTGGTCCTTCGAAACGAATATGTTTTGCGCGAACTGCGACTAATCGACGGGACTTGGCGCACCGTGCGTTTTGCTCGGGCTGATGGCAGTGACACGATCGCGACCACAAGTGACGAATTCCATATTCTGCCGCTCGATTCGGACGTGGGATGGACGATCAGCGATTATGTGGCAACCGAATTGCCGGATTGCGATGAAGTTGACGGAGTGACATCGGCCCGCATCCAGTACTGGCAACGCGTGCCTTTGCCAGCGCCGGCTCCGAAACAGGTGGTCGTTACCTATACTTTGGGCGCTGGACCATTTCTCCACAAAACGGTCTCGCTGGCGATGAACTCGGGTGAGCTGATTGATCGCCTGCAGGTTGAACGGTTCTCGACTGGACAAGGAGCTTCACGAGGCGGGTTCGGACAACCGGTGTTCGTAGGGAATTGGTTCTTCGGTGTCGACTACCCAGGTTTCTACAGCTGGCACAGCAATGGATGCGTCGAACCGGACTACAACTATCGCTGGTTCTACGACGTGGACTTGAAGGGCCGGGACAAGGAATTCGCTCCGCGTAAGGGGCTGGTCACGCTGTTCCATTTTCCCGGTTACGCCCGCGAGCGGAACGATGGCTCCTGGGGCATTATCAGCAAGCGATCCGTTGTCGGAATCAGCCGGATTCCGGGCGAGAGCGCCGAGTTGGGTCTACTCGATTACATCGCCGAAACTCGCAAACCGACGCGCAGTCACCTACACTTCAACAACTGGTACAGCAGCGAAGCGAAGTTCATTACGCTCGAGAACTTCGTCGAGAAGACGGCTCGCCCCATTTTCGAGAATCTGGCGAAACACGGAGCCCACCTGGACGCCATGGTTCCCGATCACGGTTGGCAGGACGGCAAGACGTATGATTACATCTACCAACCGCAGGATAACGATACCCACGAGCCGCTTCCGGAGATCCAGCGGGCACTGGAACAGCTCGGCACAAAGTTGGGAATCTGGATCGCCATCGATGGCACAAACAGCAACGTCTCCCGCGGAAAGCAGATTGGCTATCGTTCGGCATACCGTGACGAGTTTGAACGATCTCGACGATGGATGCAGGGAAAGAACTACTTCGATATCCTCGATCCGAAGTATCAGGCCGACTTGAGAGAGTCTCTTCGCCATCTGCTGGTTGACGCAGGCGTTGACTACATCAAGCACGATTTCAACCACAATTTCACTTCGCATTACATCACCGAACGGCATGCCCGGGAACGGTGTCTAGATGTAACTCTGGATCTCTTGGCGTATGAATATAGCCTTCATCCTTCCGTATTCCAGAACTACACCAACGGCAGTTGGTTCTCGCCGTGGTGGCTGCAGCATGTCGATACGCTGTGGATGATGTCGGGCGATGGCGGAAACAATACTCGGTGGCCACAGGTTTCACTGCGCGACAACGCGACGACCTATCGGGACTCCTGGATCTTTCAGAGCTTCAACAATCCCGATCGGTGTCCCCGACCGATTCTGCCGGTGGCCAACTTGATGACGCACGGCATTCTGTACTCACGGAAGAAGCCTTATACGGATTTCAAAGATCCGCTGCACGAATGGTCGGACTACGTGGTCATGCATCTGGCGCGTGGGACGATCGTCAAGGAACTGTACGTCACTACCGACTTGCTCGACGACGACCATTGGATGGTATTGGGCAAGGCTGCGGCATGGGCCCAGGAGAATCAGGACCGGTTGATCAACACTGTCTACGTCGGCGGCGATCCCGGTTCGGGCGAAGCTTACGGCTATGTCAGTTGGGTCGACGGGCGGGCGATCCTGGCTGTGCGCAATCCCGATCGCCGTGAACAGGTACTCACCGTTCCATTTGATCGATCCGTCTATTTCCGTGGCGAAGACGGAGAGGCTTATCATGCCCGAACGATCTATCCCTTCGTCGAACGAATGCCATGGAAACTGGTTTCCGGCCAACCGATGGCCGTTCCCATTCCCGGCGACTCGGTGATGGTGTTCGAAATCGAACGGGGGCTACCTGCGGTCGCATCAGCCGCGCAACCCAAGCCACTCCCGGAGTTTCAGGCTGAAACGGAGGAAGGAGCATTTTCGCTGAGGCTGAGCATCCCCGACGAAGAATTCTCCCGTTTTGACTTGCTTGTCCAGCCGTGGGCAGCGATCGAGATTGCCTTGAGGATCGACGGAAAGTCGGTTGTTCCCGATCAGCGACAGGAAGCAACTCGATGGACGCTGGCTCGATACGATCTCTGCGAATACCGCGGACGAAACATCACGATTATCGGCACAAGAAATGGCGAGAACAGGGAGAACCGTGATCTGACCGGCAAGGTGCCGACCGAAGTATGGCTGGTTGTGGATCGCCCGGTCGATACGGTATCGTCGGTGTGCGGAGACGAGTTGCCCTTTCCCATTTTTCAGAAACACCGTCGCATCACACAGAACGTGATTCCCAAGACACCATTCTAAATGGGATCACTTGGTGGGAATGACCAGATGAAGATAGGAAAAGTGATTCTGTATCTGGTCGCAGCTTGGGCCTGCGTGCTTACGGCTAGTTCCGTGTCTGCGAACGAACGACCCAACATCCTGTTAATCGTCACCGACGATCAGGAACGCAAAGAATTCAACTTCCTGCCCGAAGGTCGCGATGAGCAAGGCAAGCCGAAGAACTTGAGCCCAAATATCGACCGGCTGGCGGCCGAAGGCGTGGTCTTCCTGAATCAGTATGTTTCAAGTCCAGTCTGCACGCCGTCGCGTTATTCTGCTCTGACTGGCACCTATGCCAGCCGTTCAACGAGTTTCGGTAAGGCGGCCTCACGAGAACAACAGGTTAACATTACTTGGAACACTCACATCCACCGCCAGACCCCAAACCTTGCTCGAACGTTGCAAGCGGCGGGCTATTACACGGGCGCGGTTGGAAAGAACCATGTCATCAAAGAACGAGGTGGCGGACGCCAGGCCGGTCCGGCCGACGATGCGGATCCGCGGGATCCCAAGGTGGCGGCCTACTACGCACGAAAGCAACGCGAGCAGGTCGAGGCAATGCACGCCTGCGGGTTCGACTACGCCGCCAGTCTCTACGCTGGCAATCTTCCCGGCCACACCTGCAAAGCGCTGGAATTCCACAACATGGATTGGATCACCACCGGCGTCCTCGGTTTTCTGGACAAGTGGAAGCAGACGGATAGACCATTCTTCCTTTACTTCGCCACGACTCTTAACCATGGGCCAGGTCCGGCGAACAGGAAATACACGGGCAATCCGCTGGCCACAGCGGGCGGTCTACTGGACAAGCCGCTGGAAGTCCAACCGCCGCGGTCCAGCATCCCAAAGCGAGTCAGGGAGGCTGGACTTCCCGTCGACGGACCGGCGTGCGACATTCTTTGGATGGACGATGGCATCGGCGCGGTGCTAAGCAAACTCGATGAGTTGGGATCGCTCGACAACACGATCGTGTTCTTCTTCAACGACCACGGCGTCGAAGATGGCAAAGGCTCCCTGTACGAAGGCGGTATCCGGTCGGTCAGCCTCGTTTGGTCGCCTCGTTACATTCAGGGCCGTCGGCAATCGAAAGTCCATGTATCCAACATCGACTTCGCGCCAACCATCATGGAACTGTGCGGCGTACCGGAACGTGACCGACACGCGGTTGACGGCAAGAGTTTCGTTTCCGTGCTCCGGGGCAGCGAAGAAGAGATCCACGACTATCTGTTCTTCGAACTCGGTGCAACTCGTGCCGTCATGAAAGACGGTTGGAAGTATCTTGCCTTTCGATTGCCGGACTCACTGCCCAAGAATCCGCCGCAGCCTTACACACATTTGGCCGACCGCCCCGGCGGCCGTGGCTCGGAAGGACCGGCCATCCGTTTCTATCCGAACTACTACGATCGCGATCAACTCTACAATATCCGCGAGGATCCGTTGGAACGCGGCAACCTGTACGACGACGAAGAACAGAAGGAACGTGTTCAGGAAATGAGAAATCTAATGCGCGAGGCGGTGAGCAGAGTACCGGGTACGTTTGTCGAGTTCACTGATTCGTCGAGCTAGTGGCCGTTCGCTCCGCGAGCTAACCAGAAACAGACGTCAATCCACAAACTAGGCACGAGTCGACCATGAAAGCCGTACACCTCAACGTCTCCTTCTTGACCATCTGCATTAGCCTCATCGCATCAACGATAGTCGCCGACGAACGTTTTCAACCCACTTGGGAATCCTTGTCTCAGCAACAGATCCCCCAATGGCTGAAGGACGCCAAGTTCGGCGTCTACACGCACTGGGGTGTCTATTCCGTGCCGGCTCATGGTGGCCCAGACTACGTTCGGAACCTCTACGAAGGCGCGAAGACGGACAAGAAAGGCGTTCACTCCTATCACACCAAAAAGTATGGCTCGCTGAAGGACTTCGGATACAAGGACTTCATCCCGCTGTTCACAGCTCCCAGGTTCAACGCCGACGAGTGGGTCGGTCTGATGCACGAGGCTGGCGCCAAGTTCGGTGGCATCTGCCTGGTGCACCACGACGGCTTTCTGCTCTGGGACAGCATGGTGAGCCGCTGGAACTCGGCCAAGATGGGCCCGAAACGCGACATTTACCGTGAAATCGCCCAGGCGATGCGCAAGTACGACGACATGAAACTGTTGGCCACCTTTCACCACGGGCGCACGTTCGGTTACTGCACCGGAGCCATGAAGGAAAGGGACATCACCAACGAGATGCGTGAAAACTGGGACGTGTTCGATCCTGAGTACTCGGACTTCTACTGGACCGAATTCACCGGTTCGGCCAAGAACTTTTCCGACCAGTGGAAGGCCAAAGTGAATGAGGTCGTCGATAGGTATCGCCCTGACTTGATTTGGTTCGACGGCCTGCGGACATCGATGCGCAACAACCATCCCCCCGAGTCTTACGTGCTGGATGTGTTGGCCAACTACTTCAATCACGCCAGTGACAATGGGCAGGAGGTGACCGTCTGCAACAAACACGGCGGTGAATTCAACTTCCCCGAGTCCTTTGGCTTGCGCTGTTTCGAAAACGGCCGTGACATGCCAACCGATGTCGGCCCGTGGTTCTTGATCGACCGGGCAATCGCGTATCCGTGGAGCTACGTCAACAACAAAAAGTACCGCGATGGTGCCGACTACCACGTCCGCAGCCTCGTTGATCTCGTTAGCCGAGGCGGCATCTTCCTGCTGTCACTGACTCCCAAAGGCGATGGTTCCATCCCGCCCGAAGAACAAGAGATCATGCGCGGGATAGGCCGCTGGTTGCAGGTCAACGGAGAAGCCATATACGGAACTCGTCCTTGGAAGACCTGTGCGGAAGGCCCGACTGTCACGCGCGGAATGAAGCGAAACGCGAAGGGCGAAGAGAAAGAACAATGGGACTGGCGAAAGCAATTCACGCCCGAAGACATCCGTTTCACGACCAAAGGCGATACGCTATATGCCATCGCCCTGGCTTGGCCGAAAGATGGCAAGTTGACAGTTCGCTCGCTTGCCAAAGGAGCCGGCATAAGCATCGGCGTTGTTCGTCTACTGGGGCACCAGGGCACGCTCACTTGGAGTCAGTCCGTCGATGGGCTTGAGGTGACTCTGCCATCCGAGAAACCATGTGACTACGCTTATTCATTGAAGATTGTGCAGGAGCAAGAATGAACTCAAAGATCACTCATCTGTTTGTGATCGTCGGCCTGACTCTTCTCTCGATGACTGACCTCACATTTGCGGAGCAGCGACCCAACTTCCTGTTCATCGTCGTCGATGACCAGTCGCCGCTCGACCTGAAAGCCTACAATCCCGACTCGGAACTGCAGACGCCGAATATCGATCGCCTGGCCGCTGAGGGGATCGTGTTCGACGGAGCGTACCACATGGGCGCTTGGACGGGAGGTGTCTGCACGCCATCCCGGCACATGATTATGTCGGGACGAACTGTGTGGCACATTCCGAATAAGCCGGGGCGAATGAACAATCCGCACATCACCAACCCGAAGCTGGTGCCGCCGGATTTGGCCCAATACACCATGCCGGCCGTGTTCAACCGAGCGGGTTACGACACGATGCGAACCTGCAAACGCGGCAACAGCTACGAGGCCGCGAATGACTTGTTCACGGTTCGCCACGATGCGACGAAACGAGGCGGCACCGACGAGACGGGCAGTGCTTGGCACGCCGATCGAGTACTCGAGTACTTGACCGACCGCGAAGCCCGTAAAGATACTGATCCCTTTCTGATCTACTTCGGTTTCTCGCACCCTCATGATGTCCGTGACGGCAAGCCGGAATTGCTCGCTAAGTACGGCGCCGTGAATCACGAGGACAAAACCACGTTGCCGCCGGAAGACCCGAAACAGCCGGCGCTGCCCGTGAACTACCTTCCCGCCCATCCCTTCGACAATACACACATGACAGTGCGGGATGAGGTCAACGTGAGCGGTGTTTGGGACAAACGCGACGAACGCACGATTCGGAACGAACTTGGACGCGAATTCGCCTGCAGCGAGAACATCGATATCCAGATCGGCCGGGTGCTCAGGAGGCTTGAAGCCATGGGCGAGTTGGACAACACCTACATCTTCTACAGCGCGGATCATGGCATGGCGATCGGACGCCACGGCTTGCAGGGCAAACAGAACCTCTACGAACATACCTGGCGGGTACCTTTCATCGTCAAGGGCCCCGGCATTCAGTCCGGCTTGCGCGTGAAAGGAAATATCTATCTGCTGGATGTCCTGGCCACGCTCTGCGATCTTGCAGACATCGAGGCTCCGATGACCAACGAAGGAATCAGCTTCAAGCCTGTCCTGGAAGGCAAGCGAGACACCGTGCGTGACGTCCTGTACGGCGTGTATTGTGGCGGAGCGAAACCCGGAATGCGTTGCATCAGGAAAGGCGACTGGAAACTGATCAAGTACGCGTCGCCTCGGGACGGAGTCCGCGAAACGCAACTATTCAACATGTCCGCGAACCCAGATGAATTCCTGCTGGAGCACCATTGTCCTGTGGGGGCGAAGTTGATCGGAACCAAGCTATCGGCCGACCAACGGGACCTTGCCGAAGATCCTCGCTATGCCGACAAACTCGCGGAAATGGAAGCTCTGCTTCTTGGCGAAATGCGCCGCCTGGACGATCCCTACCGCCTGTGGAATCAACCGGACGACGGTCTGCCTGAGATCCCGAAGAAGGCTCGCAAGGGACGTTAGGAAGGTGCAACTGCCGAGACTTGGCGCTTCATCGCCGAACTGATCATTGAAACAACAACCCGTACCGCGCTTCCGGCCTTACACAGATTTCAGCATCGAAACAACTCCGAGAGAAACAAATGAGAATCAACTCGCTCGCGTTCATCGCGATGATTGTGCCGCTGTTTGTTGGCAATTCTGCCATCGGCGATCCATCGACAACCGTTCCGAAGTACGAACCGACATGGGAATCACTGAACCGGCACGAGATTCCCCAGTGGCTGGTCGACGCCAAGTTGGGTCTCTATGCGCATTGGGGCGTCTACAGCGTTCCCGCATTCCGCACCGAGTGGTACGGACGCCTGATGTACGACACACAAACTCGCGGTGACGCCGTGTTCAAGCACCACATCAAAACCTACGGCGAGCAATCGAAGTTCGGGTACAAGGACTTCGTACCGCGATTCAAGGCCGAGAAGTTCGACGCCGACGAGTGGGCCAGGATCTTCCGAAGCTCGGGCGCGAAATACATCGGCATCACGATCGTTCATCACGACGGCTTCTGCCTGTGGGACACGAAATTCAACCGGTGGAATTCCATGCAGATGGGGCCAAAGCGTGACATTTACGGCGAACTGACGACCGCCCTGCGCGGGCAGGACGAGCGTATCAAAATCCTCGCGTGCTTCCACCATATGCGCAGCTACGGGTGGTTTTTTCCGAAAGATAAGCAGATGCTCGAAAAGGGCCGACAGGCGGGTTGGGACATCTTTGACCCGAAGTATGCCGATCTTTACCGCAACCCTCAGACAGAACCGCACGAGAAGTTCATACTTGAGTGGCGTGGTAAGGTGCTGGAGGTCATCGACAAGTACCAGCCCGACGTCATTTGGTTCGACGGTGGCAACTTCCGAAGCGGCAAGAATGAGGGGACCACGCTGGAGATCTTGGCGCACTTCTACAACACTCAGACGAATAAGGGTTCGTCGGTCGAGGTGATTAACAAGAAAAGCAATTTTCATCCAAACTTTGGTCTTCGCAATTTCGAGAAAGGTGGCAATCGGCCTTCACGAGTTCCGTTTCCGTGGGTCGACGACCTGAACATCGCCCATCGAGGATGGTGTTACACTCACGATATCGACTACCGCTCCGCCAACGAGATCATCGACGGCTTCGTGGATCGTGTCAGTCGTGGCGGTGGGTTGATGCTATCCGTCTCGCCCAAGCCCGATGGCACCATCCCCGATGAGCAACAACAACTGCTGGCGGAGCTCGGCAAGTGGTTGAAGATCAACGGCGAAGGCATCTACGGTACGCGTCGGTGGAAAATCGAAACCGAAGGCCCAGACGACAAACTGATCGTTGACAATGGCAAGAAGACGTTGTGGGATTTTGACGACACCTGCGACGCTGGGGATGTTCGTTTCACTCGCAAGGGAAATACGCTCTACGCCTTCTTGCTTGGCTGGCCCGAAGACGGCACGGCGGTCATCAAGTCGCTCGGAACAGATACGGCGATCGGTTCAGGAGGGATCGCCCGAGTGACCATGCTCGGCCATGATGGCGATTTGAAATGGAGGCAAACCGAAGGCACAATGTCTGTTGAACTGCCCGCGAAGCCCTCATGTGAACACGCACACGGCTTGAGGATTGATGTCCACGGTACGATCGCAAAATAGCAGGCCGTATGGGTAGTCCATTTCATAGAGAACATAGCGGAGAATAGAAATGAGAACACCCCTTGTCCTTCTCCTGTTGTCTTTGCCCGTACAAGCGGTGGCTGCCGACACGTGGTTCGACGCGCTCCTCCAGCAGCGCGAGGCCGCACGAGGCGAGCAGACGGAAGTGCCAACAGCCGTGCCGCTGCCCGATTTCGGCGAAGGCCGCTACACGTTCGCCGCCTGGATCAAGACCGAGGATGATGGCACGATCTTCGCCAAATGCGCGCCAAGGGGCGAATGGTCGCAAGGTGCAGAGGCGCTATTCATTGGCGAAGGCTGTATCTGTTTCGATATTGGTTGGGTCGGCTGCCTTCACGGCGAAAAGCGTGTCGACGACGGCCGGTGGCATCATGTGGTCTTCACTGGCGGGGGACCGCAGCGGGTCTACATCGATGGCGAGTTGGACGTTAGTGAGGATATGGAGACGACGCCCGATCGCCAGGACCACGTGCTGAAGTTGGGGTACGCCTCGACGAATTTTCCCGAGCAGCGGCAGAAGGCCTTTCGAGGTGAGATGGACGATGTGCGGGTGATCGGCCGAGTTCTCGCCGAACAAGAGATCCGCGAGATGTACGAATCCCAGCAACCGCCGGACGGTCGCGGCTTGTTGGCCTATTGGCCCATGGATGGCAGCACGCACGACGCCTCCGGATCGCTCAATCACGTACAACCGACGGGAATGAGCAAATTCACTGAAGGCCGATTCGGAATGGCCGTGCGGTTTGACGCCAACCACTTGGTCGTGCCTTGCGGCGACGGCGAAAGCCCCGATGCTGAACTCTGGCGCGAATTCGCAGTGACGTACGACGATGATCAAGCGCTTGCCGAAATGGGCTGGGAAAGGGAAGACGGTATTTGGGGTGCCGATTGGCAACGCGTGTCAATCCCGGAAATCGCCCGCCGATACGCAGCAGCCGCACGGCGACCAACCGTCGTTGCACAAGAAATCGACCGCGTCGCTGCCCGTGCTCGTTCTACGCAAAATCTCCGAGCGGTACGCGAGTTGTACCTGAAATCTCGCCGCTACAGCCAACTATTACAAAACATCGCCGAATTCCGACCCGATCGGTTGCAGCAGGCGATCGAGTCGCTCTATCCGGCCGGTCGGCAACGGAACGATCTTCTGACTCGACTCGAACAACTGGAACGCCAGACAATCGGTTGGCCAGAAGGACCGCCCGCTGGCAACGCGCTACAGACGTGGAAAGCCGCCGTTGCCGATCTGCGACACGCCGCATTGTGGGGCAACAACCCCCTGGTGAATTTCGACCAGTTGGTATTCGTCAAGCGGTACACGTACCATTCAAGCCACTTCTACACCGACTTCATCGACGGCGTCGGCAATTTCGGCGGAAATCTGTGCCTGCTGGATTTGAAGACCAGGGAAGTGACCGATCTGTTACCCGAAATGAACGAAGGCATCTTTGGCCGGTTCGACCTTTCCTTTGATGCGAGGAAGATCGTGTTTGACTGGAAGAAGGCGCCTCGCGAGGGATTCCGCATCTACGAGGTCAACGTCGATGGCACCGGCCTGCGGCAACTGACCTTTCCGCCCGACGACGAACAGGAGCGGATCGCCCGGTATGACAACTCGGAGAACGGTGGCACGGCGAGGATGTACTTTCATCAAACGGACGATATGCACCCTTGCTACTTGCCGGATGGCGGTATCGTGTTCACATCGACCCGCTGCGAATACGGAACGTTGTGCGACGCGCCCGACCACTTGGCGACCACCGTGCTGTACCGCGTCGACGCCGACGGCAAGAACATGCAGCGGCTGACCAACAGCGCCGTGAGCGAATTCTCGCCCAGCATAATGGAAGATGGTTGGGTGCTGTACACGCGGTGGGAGTACGTCGACAAAGGTCAACTGGGCGTCAAGTGCCTGTGGGCGATGCGGCCCGACGGCAGCGGCAGCAAGGAGATCTACGGCAACGACATCCAGTACCCGCCTACCATGCTGCACGGCCGACAGATCCCCGGCCACAGCAACCTGTTTGTCATGTTGGGCACGCCCCACTATCCGCAGAGCGGCATCGGTACGGTGATCCGCATCGACACCGCGAAGAACCCCCGCACGCGCGAGCCGATGACCTATATCACACCGCATGTCGATATCCGGCAAGAGCCGGGCTGGAACCATTTGGTGGACGACAAATGGGTTCGCCACACGAACGGTCCGTTGTATATGGATCCTTATCCATTGAACGAAACGACGTTTCTGGTCGCACATAATCCGGACCGGCCATGGAACGATCCCCGCGCGTATGGCCTGTACCTGATCGACGAGGCGGGTAACCATCAGTTGATCTACAAGGACGCCGGTTACTCTTGCTGGCAGCCGACGCCGCTACGGCCGCGCCGGCGGCCGCCCATCCAGCCGAGGCTGGCCGATACTGAACTGGCCCGCAAAAAGCTGGCAGTATGCGCCGTGCAGGATGTCTATCACGGCATGAAGGGCGTCGAACGGGGTGAGGTGAAGTGGATTCGCATCCTCGAACAATTGCCTCGACCATGGGCCTGCCGCCGGCGCTGGGAGCCGCACATCGACCACACGGGGCTGGTCAGTTCGGGCAGCGCACTGGCGGCCAAGGTGTTGCACGGGGTGGTTCCCGTGCACGAGGACGGTTCGGCTCATTTCTACGTCCCCGCCGATCGCAATATCTACTTCGAGGCGCTCGACGAGAACTTCATGGAGCTGCAACGTGAGCGGACCTACATCAACTATCGGCCGGGTGAAACGCGGTCGTGTGTGGGATGCCACGAGATCCCACAGGACGTTCCGCCAGCGGTCCAAGAGTCGTCGCTCGCGCTGACTCGACCCGCCGTGATGCCACAACCGCAGCCTGGCGACAAAACAGCCTCCCGCGTGCTGCATTACCCGAAGGACGTGCAGCCGGTCCTCGATCAGCACTGCGTGCGATGTCATGGGGCACGCGATCCCGCAGCCGGACTTGATCTGACCGGCGAGTTGACGACACGATTCACTCGTTCGTACGAGAACATCTTGCGGCGGCGATTGGTCAAGACATTCAACGAAGGATCAGATTGGGACGGCACGGCGTACGCCCCCCCGCGCTCGGTCGGTTCGCACGCTAGCCGGCTAATCGAACAGGTGCGAGAAGGTTGTCCCGGCAACGATCGCGACTTGCCGCTGGAAGACTTCGTCAAGCTGGCGACTTGGGTCGACGCCAACGCGGTTTACTACGGTTCGTATTGGGGTCGGATCCACATCGCCCACCGCAACCACCCGAATTTTCGACCGACGCCAACGCTGGCGCAGGCACTCGCCACCGAACCGCCGATACCGGGTGACCAGCGATAATGCTTGTTATTCGCCAGCTTGAGTTTTTCGCTGTAGCAATTCAGAACAAGGCCACATAAATGAAACTCACACAGAGATCGCATCTCGTCACGTTATTGTTTGTCGTAGTCTTCTCGGCCAGCTCGTTCGCAGCCGACGACGCCCCGACCGCACCTAACATTGTGTTGATCATGTCGGACGATATGGGTTTCTCCGACATCGGCTGTTATGGCGGCGAGATCAATACGCCGAACTTGGATCGCTTGGCCAGCCATGGGCTGCGATTCACGCAGTTCTACAACACGGCCCGCTGCTGTCCGACGCGCGCGGCGTTGCTGACAGGCGTCTATCAGCATCAAGCTGGAATCGGCCTGATGACCGGCAACAAGAACCTGCCGGGTTACCGTGGCGACCTGGGGCGAAACGTCTTGACCATCGCCGAAGCGCTCGGCACCGCCAGCTATCGTGCCTACATGAGCGGCAAATGGCACGTGACTCGCTTTACCAGTCCGGATGGCCCCAAGGACAACTGGCCGTTGCAGCGAGGCTTCAAGAGATTCTATGGTACCATCACCGGCGCGGGCAGCTTCTACGATCCTGCGACATTGTGTCGAGGCAACACCTATATCACGCCGGTGAACGATCCGAAGTACAAGCCAGATACCTACTACTACACAGACGCGATCAGTGATAACGCGGTTATTTTTCTGGGCGACCATGCAAAGGGGTCTCCCGATAATCCCTTTTTCCTATATGTTGCTTACACCGCCGCCCACTGGCCAATGCATGCGCTGCCACAGGATATCGCGAAGTACAAGGGCAAATACGATAGGGGATTCGCACAGATTCGCGAGGCGCGATTGAAGCGACTCAAGGAGATGGGCATAGTGGATCCGTCGACCGAGCTTTCGCCTCAATCGGATGATTGGGAGCAGGTCAAACACAAAGCGTGGGACTCTCGCAACATGGAGGTCTACGCGGCGATGATCGACAGCATGGACCAAGGCATTGGTCGCATCGTTTCCGAGATCGAGCGTCAAGGCAAACTCGATAACACGTTGGTCTTCTTCCTGCAAGACAACGGTGGTTGCGCCGAAGGCTACGGTCGATACGCTCCGCGGAAACCGTACCGCACCGATTACAGACCGCTGGGTTCCGACGAGTTTCAAACCAAGATATGGCCGCCCATGCAGACGCGTGACGGCCGACCTGTGCGAGTCGGCCCTGGCGTAATGGCGGGTCCAGAAGACACTTTTATCGGCTACGGTCGTGGCTGGGCCAACGTGTCCAACACGCCGTTCCGCGAGTACAAGCACTGGTCGCACGAAGGCGGCATCTCAACGCCTTTGATCGTTCACTGGCCAACTGGCATCAACAAGAATCGATATGGGAAGCTTGAGCGGCGGCCAGGCCATGTAATTGACATCATGGCCACCTGTGTCGACGTCGCCGGGGTCGAGTATCCTTCGCGGTTTGCCGATCAGGACGTTGTTCCCTTGGAAGGGGTGAGCCTTCGGCCAACGTTCTCCGGCAGTTCTCTTGAGCGCGCCGGTGCATTGTATTTCGAACACCATCTGAATTGTGCGATTCGCGACGGCGATTGGAAGCTCGTACGAAAGGGCCAGCCGGGCAAACCGTCCAAGCTGTTTCCGTGGGAATTGTATGACATGAGCAAGGATCGTGTTGAGCTTCATGACCTTGCCAATAAGCATCCGGAGAAGGTCGCGGAACTATCGGCCAAATGGGAAGCCTGGGCCGCGCGAGCCTACGTCAAGCCCTGGCCATGGAACTTTGAGGAAGACCGCTAACGCGAGTGATCAACTAAGCGCGACGGCGGAGAGAAGACGACCGAAACGGGTTCCGTTCGGAACTTCCGCTCGGGATCCCAGCACATCGCGACTTTTTTGCAGCTCCATATTTCGACTGTTTGAGTTGGTATTGGCCCCCTGCCAGCTCGTCTGGCAGGAGCCGATGTTTGGGCAGCTAACGCGGCCGCTCACCACCTTGCTTACCTAGTCATCCCCTCTTCGCCGCCGTGGGCGGCGAAGAGGGGATGACTAGGTGTCTTAGAGAGACGTTTTCTTAGCCTTTCAAACTGGTCCACCTGCCGGACGAGCCAGCAGGGGTCGAAGTCAAACAGTCGAAATATTGTCATCAAAAATGTGGTGGACACGAACTTCAGCGTTCGCTGTGCCAAGGCCCAAGACCACTAAAATGAAAGGGGACAGTGCTCTCTTCTTCTTTGACCACTCGTTCCCAAGCTGGAGCTTGTGAACCAGAAGAATGCTCTCGTCTTCTTTCCTTTCAACTATTCAATTGCCAAGATCTTGCTCGATGGGCGATTTGCGAGTCTGGTTGCAGACAAAAATAGCGGCGCGCTGCACGTGACGCTTTTCGGAATCGAATTCACTTCTTTCTTTCGCTTCTGTGTAACACGATGCGACGCACGTGCGATCCTCCCGCCGTGAACACCTTGCCTTGGGCAAACGCAAGTTGTGCTGGGCGTGTCCCGCTGGGTAGGCGACCGACTGGTTCGACGCTTGCGTTGCGGGGATCAATTTGGACCAGCGTGTTGTCGAAAAAGCTCCAGATAAGACCATCAGGTCCGCGGCGGAAAGCATAGGCCTGTCGGCGCACCAGCGAGAACGCAGTAACGGGCGGGCTGGGGACGGGCTTTGTCCAGAGGATCTTACCCGACGTCGGCTCAAAGCCGTACAGCAGCGGAGCGCCTTCCGCACCGACCGTGTGGCCCATCACCAAACCGGGTAACGCTTCCACGATCGGTCCCGGCCGCGTGGCGCCCTGGGGAGGATCAACGCGGTGCTGAAAGCCTTGCGTCTGAGTGTCCCACACGAGCAACTGACCTTGGTCCTCGCATTTGCTGGAAAGGACGATGTAGCGTGCGTCGTTGACGCTGGTCATCCAGAAGATGCGATGGCCCTCCAGCGACATGCCGCCCAGCTCGCCGGTCTCCGTGTCATACCAGCCCAGTCCACCGCCTATCCGCCGGCGGCCTGCCGTGGTACCGCCGTTGTATACTCGGCCGCCCGCGCCACCCACCGTGCCGCCCAGCGGGATATGCGTGTCGCTGGCTGGGTGTCCGAGTCGCCTCGGATTTGGTTCCTCTTGCTTCAGACCGAGCGGGCGCGTGAAGTCGTACTCGACAATCTGCGAGCCTGGATAGCCCGAAACGTATAGCCTATTCCGCAGGAAGCCGAGGGAATACGGGCTGACCGTCCCACCGATGCGTTTGATCTCGTTCGTCTTCAAGTCGTAGAACACGTGCTGGCCGTAACCGGAATCCGTGGCGAACAACACATGATCGTTTACTTCCGTCAGCAGCTTCACCTCGCCCGGATACGTCTTCACTTTGTATTCCAGCGACTTCAGTTCCTCCTGTCCGCCCAGGCGAAACGGCAGATCGACTTGGCCTGCCGCATCTGGCGTTCCGGAGTCCGTCGGGATGAGAGGTGCCGGCGACGGGGGTACGAAATCCCGTGGCCAAACCTGGAATTCGCGTGCCCAATCGAACCGTGGCCCCTGCACCCTTTCTGCGGGACTGTCCGACCATGGTGGGATGTCGCCCGTACGACTGAGGACCTTCCCGTCGTGCAGCCAAAACTTGAACTCCTTCCGGTCGAAGTCGTCGATTCCTGCGACGGACGCCGCATTGCGGATGTAGCCGCTCAGGCCTCCTTTTATCCGAGTCATCCCGATCGTGCCGGAGTCGCCGATGATCGGTTCGGTGGTGGCGAGCAACCGCCCTTCGCCAGTTGCGAAGTTGAACGCCACCAAATGCCAAGGTCGGGCGCCGACGGCCGCGTAGATCCAATCGCCGGACATCTTGACTTCTCGGTACAATTCCCTCAGGTTTTCGTTCGGCGGGCCGAACGTTTCAAAGCGTTTTGCCTCGTAGGTTTTTGGGTTGAAGCGGTGGGCTACGAACCCGCTCTTGTCCTTGGGCCAGCCGACGCCGTAAATCATGCCATCCTCGCCGAGCACACAGCGACCGTTGACTACATCATCTCCGAACGGTTTTACTCCGTGAACAAAGGCATCCTTTGCCGAGTCGTAGACGACGAACACGACCGGACCGTACATCTCGAAGATGAGCTTGCCGTCGGCATAGTAAGACGGCTGCATGTGAAAGTCGATTCTCTCTTTCGTCAGAACCGAATCGCCCTTCCGGCTGCTGAGGATCTGTTTCCGCGTCTGGCCGGTGCCGAAGTCATGGATGACAACTTCCTGCTCGCCGCCGTACGTATTGTAGTACGGAAAGAGCATGTCCCAGGATTCGCCGTCCAAATTGGGCACGAGGTAAGGACGGTGGCCGACCCAACAGCGTTCCGGCGGAGGTGCCACGTCTTCCAGCTCCAACTGCGGGGCGTCTTCGAGTTGCTTGGCCAAGTCGGGCTGCTCGACCGGCTTCCACTGGCCTGGATCGACCGTCTCTTCGACAACCCATCCACACTGCGGTTGGATCGCATCAATCGAGAACTGCTCACCCGCTTGTTTCCATCGAGCCACCTCGTCTGCGCACCATCCGGGGCCCGCTAGTACGAAGAAGCCGAATAGCAGGCCGATCAACCGATTTCGGTTCATGATGAACTCCAAAGTCAGACGCGTGCGATCGCTGCAAGAGCCGAACAGCATCAAGAACGACTGGCCGCATTATGCGCGTGCCGTATCACTCGTGCAAATCTTCCGTCGCAAGAAAGGGAAGGCAGTTCTGAGCCCCTTCGGTTTCTGGCGGCAGAGCTGACCACCCGTGGCCAAGAGCACGCTTCGAGATGCGGAGAAACAGCGGGATTGGCCGATTAGCCGGCGCGCGCTAGCGTCCGGTTCCGATACATTCCGCAACAACCGGGCGCTTAGCGTCCGATTCTCCGCGAAACCGTGGTAGAGCCCATCGGCTGATCCAGGTCGCCAATCCAACGTGGGCGAGATAGTAGAAGTGAAGTCCTCGTGCCACGAGGCCAGAGTTCCATCTGAATTGGCCTGCCGAGCGATTCGTGGATTTTGAAGCATCGAAAGATACACAAAAGTGGCTTTGGCATTCATCAGCTGTTACGATGGTTTTGCTCTCCATGTCCCTTTCATTGATGATTGGATAATGCGATGACAGCCACAAAGACGAATGGACAAGCTTCCACAACCAGAATCCCTCGACGCCGCTTCCTGAAGGCGGGTCTGGCCAGCGTCGCGGTGAGCGGTCTGTTGCGTGGTGTGCCGACCATCGCGGCGCCGCCATCACGCGATCTTACCGTCACTCGCATTGATCGCGTTACCGTGAAGGTGCCATACCGTGAAACCCCAGAACGTAACATGGCGCGCGAGCTTCCGCATTGGAAATACTCGGAAATACTGACGGTGCACCTGCAAAGCGGGCACCAAGGTCACGGCGAAACGCTGCTGTATTACACGTGGGGCCAAACGAACGACAAGGACGTTGAACGTGCGCACGGAAAGAACGCTGCTGCGATCATGTGGGACGACTCGCTGGGGGCCGGTCTGCAGATGGCCTTGTTCGACGCGGTTGCCCGAGCCTGCGATGTGCCGATTCATCGCTTGCTTGGTGCCCAGGTCCACGAGCGCACACCGGTCTCCTGGTGGAACATCGACACCTATCCCGAAGATATGGCCGCAGAGTGCAAAGAGGCGTACCGGCAGGGCTATATGGCCTACAAGACGAAAGGCCGGCCTTGGTTCGACATCTACGACCAAATGGATGCGGCTGTAAAGGAAGTCCCGCCGGAATTCAAAATCGACATGGACTTCAATGCGACATTACTAGATGCCAAACAGGGCATGAGCATCGTCAAAGACTTGGCCGAGTACCCGCAAACCGACATCTACGAGTCCCCGATCCCGCAAGAAGACATCCCCGGTAATCAGGCCATCCGCAAGGCCACGCGAGTGAAGGTGGCGATGCACTACGGCACCCCCGCACCGAAGATCGCGATCAAGGAAGAAGTTTGCGACGGTTTCGTTGTCAGCGGCGGAGCAAGTCGCGTTATGCGCCAAGCCCACGTTGCGGCCATGGCCGATATGCCGTTCTGGTTGCAGTTGGTCGGGACGGGGATCACTGCGGCATGGTCGCTTCATTTAGGCGCCGTGACGAGCCACTCGACCTGGCCGGCAGTGAATTGTCATCAACTGTACACGCACCAAATGCTGACGAAGCCGATCGAGTTGAAAGACGGCTTCGCAGCAGTGCCCGCCGGCGCGGGACTCGGATACGAAATCGACTGGGACGCGGTTAAGCGATTCCGAGTTGACAAACCCGCACGGCGCCCCGATCCGCCGCGCCTGGTCGAGGCAATCTGGCCGGACGGCAAGAGGATGTACTTCAATCATCTGGGCGGCGTGAACTTCGTCTTGAACGTCGCGATGAAACCCGGCATCGTGCCGTTCTACGAACGCGGTGTGACGACTCGACTATTGCCGGACGACGGCACCGCAAAGTGGCGAGACCTGTACGAGCGTTCACGCAAAGCCCCGCTACTCATTCGGTCGTAGCTAAAGGCGTTGCCGTCGTCTTCAGATCAGGGAGCCGGCTGTGGCCGATCCAGAGAGCATCCGAGGGCGGTTCGAACGAGCACTTGCCGGCGAGATCGTCGAACGGCCAGTCTACGCCGTCTACGACTGGTTCGTCCAAAATCGGCCGATTGACTGGCAGCGGCTTTTCGACCAGGGGTTGGGCCAGATTTCCCACGCGGATCTCGTGCGAACCGAACGACCGAACGTCCAGATTGTCGAGACAACACAGGAAATCGACGGTCGAGTCCGTCGGGACGTGCGATGGATCACGGACCGCGGCGAGTTGCACGAATGGTTTCTCGGAGAATGGCAACAGGAGTTCCTGATCAAGACGCCGGCAGATTATCAGATCATGCATCGGGCTTTGGAGGGTACGCGGTACTCTGCGACCTCGGAACCTTTTCGGCAAGCTGAACAACAGATCGGTGATAGCGGAATAACGGTCGGTCAACTCGGCTGGACGCCGATTCGCCGGACGCCCCTGTTGCAGGTCCAAATCGACTTTGCCGGGCCCGAGCGGCTGGCCATGGATCTGGCCGACGAAGTGCCCGAGCTGATGGAACTGTTGGAACTGATGACGGAACTCACCCTGGAGAAATTCCGCGAGGCTGCCAAGGGGCCGGCACGATACATCAAACTGTGGGAAAACCTTGCGGTGGAAATGATCGGGCTTCGGCGCTACCAGCAACACGTGGTGCCAATCTACCGTCAGATTCTGGAGATTCTCGATAATGCCGACAAGCGGTTGCTGGTCCATTACGACGGAAAGCTTCGGACGGTTGCCGACGAGATTGCAGCTTTGGACATCGACGGGATCGACTCCTTCACTCCTCCGCCGGACGGCGACATGTCGGTGGCGGAAGCCAGGGCTTGCTGGCCGGGCAAGTTTCTCTGGCTGCATCCGCCGTTGGGATGGTACCAGGAGGATCGGGCGACGCTGGTCGGACGGATTCAGAAGATGGTCCGCGATGCCGGGCCCCGGCGCTTCTGCCTGATGATCAGTGAGGACGTTCCGCCCCAATGGGAAGAATCCGTGCCTGCTGTGCTGGAAGCGCTGGATGCGATGTGACGTTCGGCCGGATAACTGTATGACCGCCTCACGGCGGTGAACTCAAATGATTTTGCCCGACAATCATTTTGCCCGAAGAAGGCAAGGCAAAATCATCTGTGAGTACAATCATTGTGCGACTGTCGGATGGTGCCCGCCGAGGAGTGAGTGGATGAAATGCTGAAGCATAACCTACGCGGGTCTTGTGGAGGTGGTATTGAACGGTCTTGATCAATTCGAACTGACCTTCTGGGATTACCTTGCCTTCGGGACCTTCTTTGTCGTTCTATCGGCGATTGGGTACTGGGCCGGTAGGCGAGAAAGGTCGAGTGCCAACGATTACTTCCTTCCGGCGGCGCACTCTGCGAGCGCGTGGCCATGAAGTAGCGGCTCGGATTT